>JBCBCF010000200.1:0-8180 GCA_038530905.1 Acidobacteriota bacterium | reverse complement strand
AGGTCAGCCGGCGGGCGGTGGCTCAGCGGCCTTCGACCCGTCAGGACGATGCCTCGCTCGCCTGGATGAGGAGGACGAGGGCGTCGTGATCTACGACGCGACGGCGTCGGTGGCTGCGGTCCGACGGATGGCGATCTGAAGGCTAGCGAGGCCCACGCGGCGACTCACCATCTCGTGCGAGGACCCAGGATCTCGCGCCGGCTCTCCAACGCAGAAGGCAGGCCCCGAGGTTGGAAGACACCTCGAGGCCTGCTGGCGCGCCATGCGGCGCATCGCGCCCGGTGGGCGGCGTCAGTTCACGCAGTCGGGCGTCTGATGAATGTCGAAATATTTCGCGCAGGCCGGCGCCGAGTTGGCGCTGAACGAAGTGCTCGACTTGATGTCGACCACCGCCAACGGCGAGCTGGTGTAGTAACCGCCACCGATCGAGGAGGCGAGGTTGCCGCTGATCGAGCTGGTGAAGACCGTCACCCGGCTATTTCCCTGGCTGTTGAAGCCACCGCCCTCGTGACCGCGGTTGCCGGTCACAGTCGTCAGCCACATGTCGACCCAGCCGAAGTTGGTCAAGCCACCCGCCGAGCCCAGCCCCGTGCCTTCGTTGCCGGCGATCACGCTGTGCAGGTTGGTGACAAGCGTGCCGCTATTCAAAATGCCGCCGAAGGTTCCGACGTTGTTCACCACGGAGACGGTGACGAGCGTGGCGTGACCGTGATTGATCAGGCCCGCAAGGCCGTCGGCTTGAATCAGATCGAGATCCTGAAGCAACACGTTGCCGGCAGGATGGACGATCTCGAGCGCCTTCGCGAAACCGCTGGCGTCGATCGCCACCCGACCGCTGGAGGCTCTGATCGACAGCGTCCGCGGGCCCGTGATCGTCACGCTCTCGGCGTAGCTCCCCGGCGCGATCTCGATGGTGTCGCCATGGGCCGCAGCGGTGACGGCGGATTGGATCGTCGTGTACGGGCAGGTGCTGCAGACCTGCAGCGTTGCCGCTTGAGCCGTCGTTGCCGAGACGACGCACGCGGCGAGCAGGGTGAGGCGAGAGAGAGTTCGGATTGCCGCTGCGCGGAACGAAGTCGTCTGAAGCGGGTTGGAATCGGTCATCTTCGATCTCCTGTCGTGCGAGCCGACGTGGCTCGTGAGGTGGATGCGATCGACATCGAATGTCGGCCGCCGTCGGTGTGCTCTCACGGTAGGAAGATCAGGAGCGAGAAGGCCTCTGGAGACTCTCGAGGAGTCCTCTGGAGCATCTCTGGAGGTCTCCGCCCGCCTCCACGACGTCGCCGAGGCCGAAGACCGACGGCCCGCGAGAGGGGATCGGTGCCGTAGTACCCTCGGCGGGCCCGAATCCCCCCGCGGCAGACAAGGAGATGTTCCTCAATATGGAGACGTCTCAAGGAAGTGAGACGCGCGTCGATCCCGTTCGGATCGGCGACTGGCTGCTGCATGCGGATCGCGGTGAGCTGACCGACGGAAACTCCATCGTTCGGCTCGAACCACGAACGTGCGCGGTGCTGACCGCTCTCGCCGAGCGGCCGGGCGACGTTTGGAGCCGCGAGGCGCTGCTCGATCGAGTCTGGGGAGATGCGTTCGTCGGTGAGGCGGTGCTCACTCACTCGATCTGGGACCTTCGTCGGACGTTCGGCGATGATGCCAAGAAGCCGAGCTATATCCAGACGGTGCCGCGACGTGGCTATCGCCTGATCGCCGAGGTTTCTCGACAGATCGACCGATCGGCGCCGGCCGCTCCGCTACTCACCATGGTCTGCGTCCGGATGGATCGAGACGACGCCGTGCCACCGGACGGATGGCGCGGTTCGGCGGCGTGGCTCGAGCGCCTTGCTGACTGTGCCGGCCGTCCGGTCGATCCGATCGAGTGGTCGCCTGCCGACACCCGGTCCGACGAGACGTCGCGCGACCCGATCCCCCGCACAGTCTGGGCGACGTTCGAGCGTCCGATCCAGGCCGTTCGGTTTGCTCTGGAGTGGCAGAAGGCCTACCAAGGCATCGCGTCAGGGAGTGGTCTGGGGATGCATTTCGGAGACGTCGAGGCGATGGACGGCCCGGAGTCGGCTCGGTCGCTCACGGCCTGCATGGCGCAACTGGCAACTGGCGGCCAGATTGTCCTCTCCCGCGCAGCCTTCGATCTGGCTCGTGAGGCCGCGCGCCTTCGCGGCGCCGCCGACTGGGCCTGGGACAGCGCGACGCTGCGCTGGGTGGCGCACGGCATGTTCCAGGTCGAAGGTCTCGAGCGAGCCCTCGAGATCTACGAGGTCGGTATCGAAGGGCGTTCGCCCCTGCGCCCTCCTGACGATCGATCGTTCGCTCGTCGCCTGCCCGGAGACGGGGTCGTGGTCGGCTGGCGTCCGGCGCCCGGCCTCGAAGTGCCTCAGCGACCGAATTGGCGGGTCGAACGAAAGTTGGGAGAGGGCGGCTTCGGTGAAGTTTGGCTGTGTCGTCAGGCGAAGCTGAAAGAGCCCCGGGTCTTCAAGTTCTGCCATGAGCTGGACCGCCTGCGGGCGCTGCAGCGAGAGGTCACGCTCTTCCGCCTGCTGAAGGAGAGCTTGGGAGACCGTCCGGACATCGCCCGGCTGCTGGACTGGAACTTCGACGAGGCACCGTACTTCCTCGAGATGGAGTTCTCGGAAGCCGGGAGTTTGATCGACTGGACGCAGGATCTCGGCGGGCTGTCGGCGGTGCCGCTCGGCGTGCGATTGGAGTTGATCGCCCAGGTCGCCGAGGGTCTGGCCGCGGCCCACTCGGTGGGCGTCCTGCACAAGGACGTGAAGCCAGCCAACGTGCTCGTCCGCGGCCTCTCCGAGGGACGACCCGGCGCCTGCTTGACCGACTTCGGCATTGGCCGTCTGACTGATCGGCATCGGCTGGCCGAGGCTGCCGTCACGGCCCTGGGATTCTCAGCGAGTGAGAGTACCGAGGCGACGACGGTCGGCACGAGGCTGTACATGGCTCCCGAGGTGTTGGAGGGCAGGGCAGCCTCGACTCAAGCCGATCTTTATTCGCTCGGTGTCGTGCTCTATCAGATGCTGGTCGGCGACTTTTCCAGGGCGTTGGCTCCGGGTTGGCGCCGGGAGCTCGAGGAGGCTCTGCGCCTGCTCCTTGCGGCCTCGGGCGCCGGCTCTGACCTGTCAGAGGAGCGTGCCCTCCTGATCGAAGACGTCGCGGATTGTGTCGAAGGCTCGCCCGAGCGCCGTTTGCCGAGCGCCGCCGTCCTGGCGCGTCGGCTGCGCTCGCTCGATGCGCGGGCCGAGCGCCGCCGATCTGAGGCGCGAGAGCTGGCCGTGACGGAGGCTCGACGCGTCGATCTCGAACGCTCCCGTCGACGTCGCAAGGTGTGGACCTCGATCGCGGTGGCGCTCCTGGCGGTTCTGGCGCTCGTTTCCGCATTTGCGGTCCAAACGGCGAGCGCTCGGCATGCGGCCGACGAGGACCGCAGGCGCACTGAAGGTCTCATCGGTTTCATGTTGGGCGATCTCCGATCGACGCTCGCCGGTGTCGGCCGACTGGACGCGATGGCGGCGACGAACGAACGAGTTCTTCAGCACTACGCGTCGATCGAGCCGACGACGATGGCCGACGAGTCTCTGGTGCATCGCGTCACGGCGCTTCATCAGATCGGAGCGGTGCGCGTCGAGCTGGGAGATCTGGCAGCAGCGGCCGAGACCTTCGAGCGAGGAAGAGTGCTGGCGACGACGCTCGCATCTCGCGGCTTCGTGCCGGCGCACCAGGCGCTGCTGGCCGATAGTCATTATTGGCTCGGCTCCGTCGCGACGCAGAACGGGCGGCTCGACGAGGCGAGCGCTGCGTTCACCCGACATCGCGACCTCTACGCGGAACTGGTCCGACGCGATCCGACGTCGGCGGACGCTCGTCTCGAGCTGGCCTACGGCTGGAGCAATCTTGGTCTGGTGAGACAGCGGCAGGGGCGGGCTGACGAGGCGCTGGAGCACTTCCGTCGCTGCCTGGAAGGCCTTGAGGTCCTGGCCAGCGAAAGGCCGGACGATCGGGCGCTGCAGGTCGAGCTGGCGGCCAGTCACCATCAGATCGGCACCGCGTTGGAGAGTCGAGGCCAGCTTGCCGGAGCGCTGGCGGCATACCGAGACAACCTGCACACCGTCCGGCGGCTGGCGGCGGAAGCGTCCGCAGACGGCCCGCTGTCCGCGCAGTTGCGTCTGCGTCGAGCGACCGCCGAGGCGTTTACCGGCCGCTTGATGCTCCGGCTCGGCGATCTCGAAGGGGCCTTGGCGGCGTTCCAGCGCGAAGAGGCCGAGTTCGCCGATCTCGCGATGCTCGATCCTGAGAACGCTCGGTGGCAGCGTCATCTCGCGGTGGCCCGAGGCCGTCTCGCGCAGGCGTTGTTTTGGCGAGACGGCCCGTCGAGGGGGGCTTCTGACCGGCTCGATCGCGCGATCGAGGCGCTGCGGTCCATGGTCGCGCGCGACCCGGCGCAGGCCGATTGGCGACGCGACCTGGCGCGTCTGCTCGGCGCGCGCGCCGAGCTTCAGCTGTCGACCGGTGATGATCGAGCGGCCCTCGAGGCCCTGGAGCAGGCGCGAGATCTCCTGATCTCCGACGTCTTCCCGATCTCGGACGCGGCCGAGGGCGACGACCGCCGGCGCCAGCTCCTCCTGGCCTCCATCGAGCTGATTCGTGCTCGAGCGCTGGGGCTCGCGACGTCCGAGCGCGGCACAGTCGAGGCCCAGACTGCCCTCGGTCGTCTCGAGCCGCTCGCCGCGTCGTCCCGCGACCCGGCGACCCTGGCTCTTTGGGCGCAGGCCTTGCTGGCGGTCGACCGACGTGGCGAAGCCCTGGCCGTCATCGATCAGCTGGCGGCGCAGGGCTATCGGGAACCGTCGTATCGCGCGGCATGCGAGCGGCACGGGATCTTCGGAGACGAACTCCTTGCGGCGAACGGTCAGATCGGCGGATCGTCGATCATCCGCGGATCCCAGTAGAGCGGAGACAGTGGCTCCTGGCTGTCGATGTACTCGACGACATAGGCGGAAGAGAGCGTCTCCGACGCCGAGCATGGGACGTCCATCGCGAAGCCGCCCGCCGGCTGCGGCGAGACAGGCGTCCACCCGGCCGGTGCAGCGATGGCGCAGCTGAGCGCGCAGGACTCCGGGTCTTCAAAGCAGTCGTGCGGGCAGGCTGGATCCACGAAGACGATGTCGGTGATCTCGAGGCCGCCGCCGTAGATCTCCCAGCGAATCGAGCAGCCGCTCGACGCTGAGAAGTCGAGCTCATGGGCGTAGCAGGCGCCGTTGTCCAGAAGATCGGTCGATGTTGCCGACTGCTCGCGATGGAAACGCACCACCTGATCTTCCCCGGGGGTTGCCCAATAGGTGGTTTCGCAGCTCGATTCGTAGGCGCCGATGTCGCAGAGCGGCCCGGTCTCCGGATATCCGTGAGGCGACGGCAGCGTGACGCGCCGGGGCATCTGGTCGCGCTGGTCGCGCGGTGGCTGGCTCGCCGTCGGGAGGGCGTCGCAGGCGAACTGGTCGATAAGCGGCGACTGGCAGGCGCCGGCGATCCAGCCGTTGCAAAGGGGGACATGCACCTGCGTCGGCCCGCCGTGGTCGACGAGATCGCTGAGCAAGATCGGAACGCTCTCTTGGTCGCCCGCGCCGTTGAGATCGCAGGACGCGTCGGACGCCGCATTCCAGTCAAGCGACGTGACTGGGCCCGCGCAGAGAGCTCGGCTCGAGTCATCGGATTGGAGGACCGAGCGCGCGATCTCGATCGTCCCACCGGACGCGATCGAAAGCGTGTTCGCCGCGTTCGCCTGCAGAGCAACGTTCTCCGCGAAGGTCGAGAAGTTGACGTCGGCCTGGCCGGAGAGAAGATCGAGGGCGCCGGCCCAGGCGGCGACGTTCGCGGAAACCGTCGCGTTCTCGATCGTCAGGCTGGTGGATTCCGCAGAGACTGCGCCGCCGCCGAACTGCAGCGCGAGATTGTTGGCGAGGGTGCTGCGTTCTACGACCAAGCTGCCGCTCGAGCTATGGATCGCGCCACCTCGCCAAATGGCGACGTTGCCGAGGAACTCGCTCGCCTGGACGATCGTTTGACCCTGATTCAGGATCGCCCCGCCGGCGCGAGCGGTTTGGTTCCCGGAGAAGGTGGTGGCCGACACCGTCAGCAAACCGCTCGCATGGACCTTCACAGCACCGCCGCCGTCTGTCGTGTGATGGCCGCCGACGATCACCAGTCGCCGAAGCTCGAGCGCGCCGGTGACCTGGAAGAAGCGGTGCAAGGACGCCGGCGCGGCCCGCTGAAGGACCGCGCCGGCGCCATCGATCTCGACCGATCCCGAGACCATGATCTCGCTATCGAGCGCAACGCTGCCGACGGCGATCTCGATTCGGGGCTCGCCCTGCCAGGAGCAACCCTCGACATCGAGTGCGGTCTGTGCCGTGGCGACCGCCGATTCGAGCGTGCAGGCTCCGGCCTCCCACGCCAGACTTGAATCGACGATGATCGGAGCGGCCCAGCTCGGTGCCCCCGCGAAGGCGGCAAGGGTGACGATGAACGCGATGGTGGAGGGGACGAAGCCTCCGACCGGACTCCGTCGGGAACGGGCGCGGTGGGCTGCTCCGGTGGCGTGGTGCGTCTGGCAGGACGGCCGGAGCAGCAAGCCGGCGTTGAACGGTCGAGTGGCTGGGCGAGTGGTGGGCATCTTCGATCTCCTCATCGATGGTTGTCGAGACGCCAGTGCAGTGCAGCGGCGCGTCCCCAGTCGATCTCGAAGACGCCGACTCAGTCCTTTGGGAGATGTCTGGAACTTCTCTGGAGTCGTCGCGGCTCGCTCGAGCCGGGGCCGATTCTCGTTTCGGCTAGCGTCGGCTCGCGAGCCTCTGGAATGAAGCGATCTTGATCTACGATGCGATGAACGGTCGTTCATCGCCCGATCGATCCCCACCTGAGCTCCCTGGAGGCGCCGATGAAGATTCACTATCTCGAGCTGGTCACTCACGATGTCGACGGAGTCTGCGACACCTGGTCTCGGCTGCACGGCCTGACCTTCGGCGAGCCGGTTCCTGAGTTTGGCGGCGCTCGCACGGCCGCGCGGCCCGACGGCAGCCTGGTCGGCGTCCGTGGGCCGCTGCGCGACGACGAGCAGCCGGTGGTGCGGCCCTACGTCCTCGTCGAGGACATCGATGCGGCGGTTCAGTCGGCGGCCGACGGCGGCGCGGAGGTCGCGATGCCGCCGATGGAGATCCCGGGCCGCGGCCGCTTCGCGATCTTGATCGTCGGCGGCAACGACCTGGGACTCTGGCAGCTCTGAGCCGGGCCCTCGAGTCCGGCCGCCGACGAGCGGGACGCCTCAGCCGACGCTGGCGCCCCAGGCGTCGGCGGTGCCGCCTTCGAAGCCATCGGTGAAGATCGAGCCGCCGGGATCCTGGATGTCGGTCCCCTGGACGATGCCGAGCGGCTCGTAGCCCTGATAGTTCGGGAAGATGACGTCCAGCGCGGCGTTACCCTGGCGCCGGACCAGGATCTCCGAGAGGATCTGGCGGTAGTCGGTGGTGACCCCGAGATCGGTTTCGTCGACGAGCTGTCCTGGCGCTAGGCCCGGGAACTGGCCGTGGAAACCGCCATTGACGTTGCCGCCGAGCACGAGCATCAGATTGCCATAGCCGTGCTCGGTGCCAGCATCGCCGTTCTCGTAGAGCTCGCGCCCGAACTCGCTCTGCACGACGACCGTGACGCGCGAGGCGTGATTCTGGCTGCCGCCGCCGTCAAGGTCCTGGTAGAAGGCGCCGAGGCCGCCAGCCAGCTCCGCCACGAGGTCGGCGAAGTAGCCGTTCGAGCCGTCGCCCTGCGCGTCGTGCGTGTCCCAGCCGCCGAGATCGACCGTCGCCACCTGCAGGCCGAGATCGAGCTTGATCATCTGTGCCAACACCTGCAGCTGCTCGCCGAACTCGTGGTCCGGGTAGACCGCACCGTTCTCCGGAATGTAGCCGCCGTTGATGTTCAGGTTGACGATATCCATCGCGTCGAGCGCCTGAAGGCCGCCGCCATGGAGCCAGGAGCCGGACTGCTGATAAATCTCGCGCAGTGCAGTCCGCTGCGCGTCGCGCCAGCGCCACGGTCCATTACCAATATTGAAGCTCGAGGGATCGTTGAGGTTCACCGTCTCGGTGGAGCCGAGGAGCGACACC
>JBCBCF010000199.1:0-8224 GCA_038530905.1 Acidobacteriota bacterium | reverse complement strand
AGGCCAGGCTGCTGTCGATCACGCGTTCCGAGATCGGCCGGCTGGAAACGCTGGCAACCGAGTTTTTGACCTACGCGCGTCCGCGGGAGCTGGAGCTGGAGGATGTGGCGATGGGCGCCCTCCTCTCGCGCGTTCGGCACGTCCTCGATGGCGAACTGCGGCAGCGGCGAGTCGATCTCGAGCTGGAGGACGCCTCGGGTGGCGCGCTTCTACGGGTCGATCCGGCTCAAATTCTGCAGCTGCTGCTGAATCTGGCGCAGAATTCCCTCGCGGCGCTGGAAGGCGTGGACGCTCCGCTGATGACGCTGATCGCGGCGGTCGACGGCGGGCAGCCGATGCTGGCGGTGATCGACAACGGGCCCGGCATCGCGCCGGAGGTGCGCGAGCGGATGTTCGAGCTGTTCTACTCGAATCGCAAAGGTGGGACCGGCCTCGGCCTAGCGATCGTTCAGCGGATCGCTCAAGCCCACGACGCCGCGATCGAGGTCGAGACCGAGCTCGGGTCTGGCACCGAGATCCGCGTGCGTTTCCCGCGCGCCCGGCTGGCGGCACCGACGGGCGGGCGCGCCGGCTCGCGCTTCCTGCTTGGTGAGCGCTCCGGCGTCAGTGGCCGCTCGACATGAGCGCGTCGTAGTCCTCTTCGGTCACAAAGGTGTCCGGGTCATCGTTGGCGCAGGCCAGGCACAAGGCTTCCTTCACCTTGCTGCCGGTCCACTCGAAGGTGTAGCAGGGCGTTTCGCAGTCCAGGCACAGCAGGTAGTCCGGTCGTTCCATGATCTCAGTCTACCGGCGATCGTCGAGCCGCCCGGGGCGTGATGCTTCGATAAGATCACCTCGTTTCATTCCCATCTAGTTCGCGTCGTTTCGTGCCCACCTCGCCGCTGCGCCGTCGGCGTCTGGCGGGGCTCATCGACGTTGCCGCTGCCCACGGTCGACGTTCTTCCCCGTCTCGTTGGTCTTCTTGTTTCGTGAGGAGCGATCCATGTCCCACCCCGGACACGATCCGGCCCGCTGGTCGGACGACCACTTTCTCGACCGCCTCCAGGCGTCGACTGACGATCTGGCCAACGGCTGCTTCGCCCGTCTCCATGCCGATGCCGAGAGCCTGGCCGAAGTCAACCGTCTGTTCGCCACGACGTTGCGTTCTGGAAGTGCTCCGCTGCCGCCGGACGCGCCACCGGCGCTGTGCGGTTTCGTCGAGGCGTTTGACCGGACCGTTGTCGATATCGATCACGATCCGGCGCCGCTCGCTCGCGGCGCCCAGGTCTTCCGCCACAAGGCGCTGCCCGCCTGCTTGGCGATGCTCGCGGCCAGTCTCCCGAGCGGCTACGCGGCACCCGAGCTGTCGCGCATCCTGACCATCTCGGACGACCTCGGCACGCATCCTTACCACCGCCTGATGGGCGTTGTGCAGCTCCTGATCGACGTCGGAGGTCATGACGATCCGTGCAACGACGTCGTGCGCTGGAGCGCGATCAAGCTGCGTCTCCTGCACGCCGGCGTGCGGGCTCTGGTGCCGCGCACGCGTCCGGACTTCGTGGCCAGGTTCGGCCCGCCGGTGAACCACGAAGGCATGCTGGCGACCATCATGGGTTTCTCGCTGGTCGTCATCGACGGCATGGAGCGCGCCGGCCTCGGGCTCGAGGCGGACGACGCCGAGGCCTACTACCAGCTGTGGCGACACTTTGCGCGGCTGATGGGGATCGCTCCGGCCGACGAGCCCGCCAGCTCGCTCTTCGTGCCGAAGAATCTCGACGAGGCGCGGGCCTTCTATGCCAGCTACCAGCGTCGGCATTTTTGCTCCGATCCGGCAGAGAACCCGGACGGCGTGATGCTGTCGCGACGCAATCTCGAGATGATGCGCGCCATGATTCCGCGCTGGCTGCGCTGGCTGGGTCTCGGTGCCGCACCACGCATGGCGATGACCGAGATGCTCGGCGACGAGGGCATGCGGCGTGTTGGCATCGAGCCCTTGCCTGCCACCGGCGTGCGCGGCTGGATCTATCACTTCTTGCTCAGGCTGGCGCTCCTCGGTGAGGACGTCGGAGAGCACCTCTTCGATCACCTATCGGTCTTGATTCTCGGCGGAATGGTGCGCGTCGACATGGGCAAGATCATCTTCGTGGTGCCGGACTCGATTGCCGATCTGCGCAAGCTGGTCGAGCCGCAGAAGGGCAGGAGCGCCGCAGCACCTTCGTCGTCCGATCCTCAGGAGGCCTTGCGATGACCTGGCAAGAACCACATCCCGATCAGCGACTCCAGGAACAAACGGTGCGCTTCGTTCTCCTGACGATCGGCATCATGGTGGCGCTCAACATCGTGTCGTCGATCCTCGCCGTCGGCTGGATCTCGGCGGTCGTCACGACCGGCATCATCTTCAGCTCGTATCTGGTCTACGTCGTGGTGCGTCGCGACCGCTTCCTGGCCGGCTGGGTGGTTTTGGGCGTCGTGGCTGGATTCCTCGAGCTCTTCGCCGACGCCTGGTTGGTCGGCACCGGGAGCTTGATCTATCCCCAGGGCGAGCCGATGCTGTGGAAATCGCCTGCCTACATGCCGTTCGCGTGGGCCAACGTGCTGATTCAGATCGGTGCGATCGGTCATGTGTTGCGCCACCGCCTGTCGCTGCCTCTGGCCATTCTCGCGACGTGCATGCTGAGCGGCCTCAACATTCCGCTCTACGAGATGCTGGCCAAGCATTCGGGTTGGTGGCACTACGTCGACACACCGATGATCTTTGGCGCGCCGTACTACATCCTGCTGGCGGAGTTCCTCATCGGCGGGCCGATGGTGCTCGTTTCGATGGCGATGGACGAGAAGCCGATCACTCGGGCCCTGCCCCTCGGAGTCGTCGTCGGCATCGGGTTGTTCTTGGTCTGCCCGCTCGCTTGGTGGCTCCTCGGACCGTGCCAAGGAGCAGTGATCCAGCTGCCGTGCAGCTGAGACTCGGCGCCTTCGCCTCGCCTCAGTCGGGAGAATAGAGCGCCGCGGCGGCCGCGCCGCGCTCAAACTCTCCTGGCTCGGCGTCGAGCGGCGTCCAGGCGATGCGCCCCGAGCTGCTCTCGGCGGTGTCGGCGGTGGCCAAGATCCGCCGCGCAGCGTTTGACGGCTCGGTGGCCTGCTGAGCCTGCTCGGCGCCGTCGAGAGTGGAGCCGAGCACGAGGGTGGCGCGCTCGCCGTCCTCCAGCACGGTCACCAGGCCAGTCGCCAGGCCGGTGGTGGCTGCGAGGCCGAATCCGAGCTCGTCGCCGAGCGTTTCCACCTCGATCGCCAGCGCGCGGGCCGCCGACACCGCCCGCTCGGCGTCGTCGTCGGCCGGCTGAGGGTGTCCGAAGCAGGCCACGACGCGGTGACCGAGCCGACTCTCGATTTGGCCGCCGTGCCGGGAGACGACCGCGTCCGCCAGCGCTTGGAAGTCGGGCATGGCTTCGAAGACGGCTTCGGCGTCCGCTTCGGTCGAGACCAGCTCGCACAGCGCGATGGTCACCACTCGGCGCTCCACCGAGCGCCGGCCGCTGCTCGACAGCTCGAACGATCGCGCCGGGCGTCGGACCACCGCCGAGGTCGTCCGCAGCTCCGGGTCGTCGTGCTCGGCGGCGGAGCTGGGCGCCGGCTCCTGACCGGCGAGGGTACGCAACCGGCGGCCGACCTCGCGTGCGCTGTCGATCCGCTGCGTCACGTCCTTCACGAGCAGGGCGTCGATCAGTGCCGAGAACTCTTCCGGCACTGCCGGGTTCACCTCCCGTGCCGGCTGCTGCGGCATATTGCAGATGCGCGCCAGCGTCTGCACGACGCTCCGGGCGCGGAATGGCGAGCGGCCAACGACCATCTCGTAAAGGAGAGAGCCGAAGGCGAAGAGGTCGGTCCGGTGGTCGACGTCGAGTCCAAGCGCCTGCTCCGGCGACATTGCCGTGCTCGTGCCGATGAGCAGGCCGTCACCGGTCAGCGACAGTTCGTCTTCGGGCCGCAGACCGTCCTGCCAGCGGATCAGACCGAAGTCGAGAATCTTCACCTCGTCGCGACGCGTGACCATGACGTTGCCCGGCTTGAGATCTCGATGCACGATGCCGGCGTCGTGCGCAGCGGCCAGGCCGTCCGCGATGCCGGCGCCGAAGCGGGCAGCCGTCGGCGGATCGAACGGCCCCTGCAGATCGATCATCTCGCGCAGGGTGCGGCCGTCGATCAGCTCCATGACGAACCAGTCGCCGTCTTTGGTTTCCACCCAATCGTGGATCTGGACGATCGAAGGATGGTTGAGGCGCGCGATGGCACGCGCCTCGCGGCGCAGCCGCCGGCGAGCCAGTGCCGGAACCTCGGCGTCGGCGAGCATCTGCTTGAGAGCCACCGGCCGGTCGAGGCGCTCGTCGTGGCCGGCGTAGACGACGCCCATGCCGCCAGCGCCGAGACGCGCGTCGACGCGATATGGGCCGACGCGTTCTGGAGGCGTTTCCGGAGGAGGAGCGGGAGTCGAGCCGTCGGACATCAGATGAGCATAGAGAGCACCGGAGCCACCTGCAAGGCAGCGGATGGCGATCCGGTGGCGATGACGACGCCGCGCTCAGGCCTCCGAGAGCCCGGCCAGCCAGCGACGCGCGGCGTCGACCTCGTCCGACCGTTGCGGAAGGGCCTCGATCGCGGGTTCGAGGATCGAGCGCGCCCGCTCGGTCTCGCCCGCCTCGAAGTGCCAGCCGGCGAGCGAACGGGCGGCGCGTAGCTGGAGCGCCACGGAGCCGATCCGCTCTGCCGCCTCGAGAGCCGTCGAGTACTCGCTCTGCGCCGCCTCGCGGTCTCCGCGCTGGGTCGCCACGTCGCCGCGCCGACGGTGGATCTCGGCCTGCCACATCCGCTCGAAGCCGGCACCGGCCGTGCGGCCGGCCTGCTCGAGCTTCTCGGTGGCGTCGTCGAACCGTCCACGCGCGAGGTCGACCGCAGCGTGCTCGGTCAGGAAATAGCTCATCGAGCCGACGGCGCCGGTGCTCAGAAACGCCTGCAGGCCGCGGCTCATCCAGCCGTCGGCCTCTGCGAGCTGCGTCTCTGGTTGGTCGTCATCGAGTGCTCGCATCGCCAGCGTGCAGCCGCGGAAGAACCAGCCGATGGTGATCCAGAAGAAACCTTTGTCCTCCGAGCGAGCGATCATCTCTTCGGCCATGCGGTCGAGGGTGTCGCGCTCGCCGAGCCAGTGCTGAAGCTGGGTCGCCCACGAGAGCACGAAGACGTAGCTATACGCCTTGCCGAGCCCCTGCGCTCGCTCGAGAGCCCAACGGCTCGCTTTGCGAGCGTCTTCGGAGCGGCCGAGCTGCCACAGAGCGAGAGCGCGGACCGCGCCGGCCCCGGCGCCGAAGTCTCCGGGTGAGTACGTGGTGCTGGCGCGATCCGGATGCGCCGATTCCAGTGCCAGCGCCCGCTCGGTGAGCTCGAGAACCTTCTGCAGATCGCCGCGCAGGAAGCGGCTGATGGCGTTGATGCCGAGCGCGCTCAACTCGCGATCGAGGTCCTTCGGCGATCGTTCGACCTCCGGCGGCGTCTCTAGGTCGACCTGACCGAGGAGAGCTTTGGCGTGCTCCAGGCCGAGGTCGATCTCCGCTCGCGTCGTGCGATAGGCCCATAGGCCGGCCGTGACACCGAACGTGCGGCTCGTGTCGGTGGTTCGAGCCGCCAGCTCGCGGGCACGCCCGAACGCTCGACCGACTTCGGCATCGGAATAACCACGCAGGCTCGACAGCGCTCGACCGAGGCGAAGCTGCAGCTCCAGCTCGTGGGCCTCGCGCGTTTCGACGCCGTCGGCGGCGCTTGGGCGCACGCCCTCGATCGCCCGCAGGGCCGAGCGAAACAGGCTGACTGCCTCGCGGTTGGCCGACGCCAGCACCGCTCGGTCGCCAGCGCGCTGCCAGAAGGGGATCGATCGAGCCGGACGACCGGCCTCGACCAAATGGTGGGCCAGGGTGTCCGGACGATCCTCGACCAGGGAGGGAAATTCGGTCTCGAGCGCCTCCGCGACACGCAGATGGCGTCGCCGGCGATCCCGGCGCAGCAGCGATCCGTAGGCCTCTTCGCGCAGCAGGGCGTGGCGGAACTCGTAGACGGCGCGCCGCCCAAAGCCGCGGCGCTGCACCAGATCGGCGGCCACCAGGCGCTCGAGCGCGTCGTCGAGCGGGCCGCTGCCGCGCTCGACGACGGCAGCGAGCAGGCTGCGCGAGAAGGAGCGTCCGATCACCGCTGCGGCCAGCGCCACGGGGCGGGCGTCGCCCAGTCGGTCGAGGCGCGCCGCCAGCGACTCGCGCAGCGTGGCGGGAACCCGCAGCTCGGCCTGGGCGCTGACGAGCCGATAGGCGCCATCCGACGCCACCAGCTGACCCGACTCGAGCACCGAGCGCGTCAGTTCTTCGAGGTAGAGGGGCACACCGTCGGCCCGCTCGATCAGCTGCAGGACCAGCGGTTCCGGCAGGGTCCGGCCGCCCAACAGAAGATCGAGCACCCGCCGGCTGCGTGCTTCGTCAAAGCGCTCGATCCGCAGCTCGGTCACTCGCGGGCCGTTCTGCCAGGGCGGCCGGAAGGTGGTGCGGTGCGTAGCGACCAGCAACATCGGGACGGTGCCGATCTGCTCGGCGAGGAGCGTCAGAAGATCGACGGTCGATGGGTCGATCCACTGAAGGTCGTCGATCAGGAGCACCATCGGCCGGTCGAGGGCGAGCTCGGTCAGCACCAGCGCCAGCGCCTCGAGGATGCGGCGCTTGCGCAAGCGTGGTTCGGCGTCGGTGGCTCCCGGGGCGACGCCGAGCAGCAGGCCGAGATGAGGCACGACTTCCGCTGGCGGCAGATCGGCCCGGCGGGCCAGCTCTTCCAGAGCAGTCAGATGCGTCGAGTCGTCGTCGTCCGTCGACACGCCGAGCAGTCGACGAACCAGTCCGATGACCGGCAGGAACGGCGAAGCGGCGCCCAGCGTCGTGCCGCGCAGCTCGAGCCAGCGCATCGGTTCACCGTCGGCCCCGATCTCGGCAGCAAAGGCGTCGGTGAGGAGGGTTTTGCCAACGCCGGGATCGCCACCCAGCAGCACCATGTGGCCGCGGCCGTTCCGCGCCTCGCGCCAGCGCTGCCGCAGGGTCTCGAGCTCGTCGTCGCGGCCGACCAGTCGGCCGCCTGGCGTTCGCTCGGCGGCCCGAGTTGCCCGTGGATCGGGCGATCCGCTGGCGCGGTCGCCTCCTTCCGCCAGCCACAGACCGTCGCCGGCGGCGCGCCAGCTCACGCGCCGTTCCGTGCGGCGGCGGATGGCGTCTCCGGTTGCCAGGGTGCCGGCGGCGGCTCGCTCGGTCAGGGCTGCAACGGTGTCGAACGTCGGACCGAGGGCGACGTGGTCGGTCGCCTCCTCTACCGTGTAGATGGCGGTGCCGGCGTGCACGGCGGCTCGGACTGGCGACGCTGCGAGGCCCATCTCCGCGGCGGCGGCGGCGCTCTCGGCCAGCAGCTCGAGACCGCAGGCCACCGCTCGACGCGCGTCGTCTTCGCTCGCCAGCGGGACGCCGAAGCAGGCGATCCAGCGCTGAGCCAGACGGCCTTCGAAGCGGCCGGAGGCGCGCTCCACGGCATCCTCGAACAACCCTTGAACGGCCTCGACGACATCGAGCAGCAGCTCGGGCTCAGCCGAGGCCGTGAGATCTGGCACCAGATCAACGGCGAGCACGGTCACCGGTCGCCGCTCGCTGTGGCGCATCGGCGAGGCGCTCTCGGTGGGCGGCTCGAGGACGGCGCGTAGCTCTTGGGCCGCCGATGCCGCGTCGCGCGGACGACCCTCTGGAGCGGTCCAGCGTGCCAGAAGCCGTGCGAAGCGCTCGCCGCGGGCGGTCTCGGTCGGATCCGTCGCGCCACTCGACCAGGGAACCAACGCGCGCGTCAGCTCGACGAAGGCCAGGAGATCGTCGACGACCGCGCGGTCGATCGCCGTCTCGCCGGCGGCGTCGGCGTCGCCGCCCTCCACCGCGTCGAGATCCGACAGGCCGAGATCGAGCAGCTTGATGCGATCGTCGACCGTGCGCACCACGACGTCGGCGCTCAGCTGGCCGTGCGTCAGCCCGACCTGATGCGCCGCGTGCAGGCCGCGAGCGACTTCAATCAGGATCTCGACGATCCTCTCGCCGTCGATCGCAGCGGAGTCGGCGAGGGAGCGTCCTTCGATCCATTCAAGCGCCAGCCAGTCGGCATCGTCGGTCTCGATCCAGTCATGCACGGCCGG
>JBCBCF010000198.1:0-8234 GCA_038530905.1 Acidobacteriota bacterium | reverse complement strand
GCGCGGGCTCTCGGCGCACGCCGGATTGCTCGCGGTGGCCTGGGGTGGATTGGCGTTCGCGGTCGGATTTCGCCAGGCGGGCGGTGCCGATCTTCATATGGCGGCGGCGGTGGCGGCGGCCGCGGTCCTGCTGATCTCGACGCCGCGGCCGGCGCTCGATTGGCAGGTGGCGATCGTGGCAGCGTTCGCTGCCTGCTCGAAGATCGAAGGTGTCGTCTTCGCCGTGCTCCTGATCGCGCTGCATGCAGGTCGTCGCGCGGCGGCTGAACGACCCTGGTGGCGGGCCGGGACGACGGCGGCCCTGCGCGCTGGTGCGGTGCCCGGCCTGTTGGTCGTGGCTTGGTGGTGGCAGGTGTCGAGCCTCGGTCTTTTTCAAGCGACCAACAGCGGATCGCTCGATCTCGGGCGCCTGGCCGTCGTGCTGCCTGAGCTGGCGCGAGCTCTCTCGGTGCGACCGTTCTATGGCCTGGCCTGGGGTCTGGCGTTGCTGCCGGTGCTCCTGCTTTGGCCGCGCACGCGCGTTGCCGCGCTGCTGATCTCGGCGCTCGGAGGCTTCTATGTCTACGTGTACCTGTCGGCGCCGGTCGACACGCGGCTCTACGTGCAGACCAGCGCCTCGCGCCTCGCCTTCCACCTGACGCCGACCGTCATCGCCCTGCTCGTCGCTCGCCTCGACGCCTGGGCGCGCGCCGGCGAGGCCGACGCGTCGTCGGAGGGCTCCGCGCCCGTCCGACCCGAAACCGCCACGCACGTGCCCGGCTGAGGGCCGCTGTCTCTCGGCGCGATCGCGCGGAGCGTGGGCGGCGCGTCAGGAGGCGACATCGGCCCGGTCTCGTTCGGGGCCGCGATCTCCCGTCAGGCCGAGCTTCTTGGCGTAATAGCGGAACGAGCGGAAGGTCATGTGCAGGAGCTCTGCGGCCTGCGTCTGGACGCCGTCGCAGCGTTCTAGGGATTGGCGCATGAGCTGACGACGGATCTCGTCGAGATGCGCCTCGAGATCGAGGCCGTCGTCGGGCAGGGTGGTGGAGAGCGTTTCGGCGCGCGAGCCGCCGAGGATCTGCGGCGACAGGTCGTGTGTCGTCAGTCGATCGCCGGCCGACAGGGCCAGCGCTCGCTCGATCGTGTTCTCTAGCTCGCGGACATTGCCCGGCCAGTCGTAGCGCTCGAGCGCGCGCACGGCCTCCGGGGACAGCGCTTTGGGTTCGATGCCCATGTCCTGGCTGAACTTGCGCACGAAATGCTCGGCGAGCAGCGCCACATCTTCTTGCCGCTGGCGCAGGGGCGGAAGATGCACCGGGATCACGTTGATTCGGTAGAAGAGATCCTCGCGGAATCGGCCGTCCTGAATCGCCTGACGCAGATCCTGATTGGTCGCCGCCACGATGCGGACGTCGACCGCCGTTTCCTGATTGCCGCCAACCGGTCGCACGCGCCGGTCTTGGAGAACGCGCAGGAGCTTGACCTGCATCGGCGGTGTCATCTCGCCGATCTCGTCGAGGAAGAGGGTGCCGCCGTGGGCCTCCTGAAACAGACCTTTCTTGTCGCGCACGGCGCCGGTGAAGGCTCCGCGCTCGTGGCCGAAGAGCTCGCTCTCGAGCAGGTTCTCGGGCAGGGCGCCGCAGTTGATGGACAAGAAGCGCTTGTCGCTGCGTGGTCCTGAGAAGTGCAGGGCGCGCGCGATCAGCTCTTTGCCCGTGCCGCTCTCGCCTCGGATCAAAACAGTGGAGGGCGTTCGGGCCACCCGCTCGACCAGCGCGAAGATCTCCTGCATCCGCGGGCTGCGGCCAACGATGTTGGAGAACCGATACTTCGACTCCAGCTCGCGTTTGAGGTACGAGTTCTCGCTTTCGAGCCCATGCTTCTCGAGCGCACCGCGGGCCACCAGCTTCAGCTCGTCGACGTCGAACGGCTTGGAAATGTAGTTGTAGGCGCCCAGCTTCATGGCCTCGATCGCTGATTTGGTGGAGGTGTAGGCGGTCATCATGATGACCGCCGTCTCCGCCGACACCTCTTTGATCTCCTTCAGCAGATCGAGGCCGTTGCCGTCAGGCATCAAAATGTCGCACAGCGCGAGGTCGAAGCGGCGGGTGGTGATCCGCTCGCGCGCTTCGGTCACAGAGCCGGCGGTGTCGACCCGGAAGTCTTCCTGCTCGAACAGCAGTCTCAGAAATTCGAGCATGCTCTGCTCGTCATCGACGATCAGCATCTGGGCCTTCATCGCGGGCTCTCCTCGAGGGTCGCGGCGACCGGTTCGTCGGGGGCTGGGTCGTCGTTGGCGATCTTGTGCGGATCCAATGCTTCGAGGCCGTCCTCGGTGGTCGCTTCCAGCGGCAGCTCGACGGCGACGGTCGTGCCGTGGCCGGGCTCGCTTTCGACCCAAATGTCGCCGTGGTGCTCCTGCACGATGCGATACACGATCGCCATGCCGAGACCGAGGCCGCGATCGAAGAAGGATTTGAACGGCTGGAACAGCTCGGCTCGTTCCTGCTCGGTCATGCCGTGTCCGGAGTCCTGGAACTCGATGCGGTAGGTGTCGTCGAGCTGACGACCGACAATCGTCAAGCGGCCGCCATCCGGCATGGCCCGCACTGCATTCCGGGCCAGATTCCAAAAGAGCTGGCCGATCTGGTCGACGTCGGCGTAGACCATCGCGCTTGGCGGCTCCAGCTTCAGCTCGACGGAGTGCTCCTCGCTGACGTCTTCACTGTTGCGCAGCAAGGCCACATCCTCCGCCAGAAGGGCGGCGATGTCGAAGCGGCGAGGGTGTCGATCGGGTGGCTTGGCGAACTGCAGGAAGCTCTTCACCGTCCGGTCGAGGCGGCGGCTCTCTTTGAGCGTGATGTCGAGCAGCTTGGTGTCGGCACTTTCCGAGCCGATGGCCCCGCGCAGCATCTGCACCGAACCGGAGATGGCGGCGAGCGGATTGCCGACCTCGTGTGCCAGGCCGGCGGCCATCTGGCCCAGCGCCGCCATGCGATCTTGAGTCCGCACCTGCTCTTGCAGTCGGCGCCACTCAGTCAGATCCTGGAAGATGAGGATGTAGCCACGGTGCGCACCCTCGCCGTCGCGCAGATGGGCGATCGAGAAGCCGATATGAAATGTGTCGCCGCCCTGGCTCAGCTCGAGCTCAGAGCGCACCATGCCGTTGCCCGAGCGGCTGGCGACGCGCTGCCACATGTCGCCTTCGAAGAGCCCGGTCGCCTCGACGGGATGCTCCACCATCGTGTCCTCTGAGCGCCTGAGGATCTCGCAGGCCGCGCGGTTGACACTCGAGACCACTCCGTCGAGATCAGTGACCACCAGGCCGCTCGAGATCGACTGCAGCACGTCGCGGTGGAGAGTCTGGAGCTGCGCGAGGTCCTGGGAGCGCTCCGCCAGCTGTCGCTCGAGGGTCGGATCGCGCGCCAGGTAGCTGGTGAAGAACGCCATCATGACGAAACCGACGCCGTGCACGAGCAGGCTGTAGCCCACCGGCACGCTGCTCGACGGCGGCTGGAGCGGCGGCTCGATCCAGCGCAGCACCGTTTCTTCGATGCCGCGCGGCTGGCCGGCAGCCCGCTCTCGCTGCCATTCCGCACGTCTCTCGCGCCAGTCTTCGCGCAGCGCGTCGCTTTGATGGGCGAAGGTGACGGCTGCGTAGAGGGCCAGAGCGGAGAGGGCGACGACCGTCCCGGCCCGGCGCCGGAGCAGGAACGTCCCGATCGCGATGACGGCGAAGTAGAGGACCGACAAGCCGATCGTGACGCCGGCGAATTTGTAGAGGAGCAGCGTCACCAGCAGCAGATCACCGGCGATCTGCAGGCAGGCGTGCAGGCGCGGTCGCCCGCTCAGCACCTGGAGCAGGACAGCGTAGAGAAGCGTCTGAAGAGACACCACCACGACCAGCAGGCGCAGAATCTGCGCCAGCAGGCGCAAGACTTCACCGGACGGATCGAGGGCCGGCGGCCCGGCGGCTTCGCCTGCTGGCGGCGCCGGTCGAAACGCCTCCAGCAGCTGCTCGAAGGCGAGGAGGGACGAATCGCCGCCCTCGGGGCCAGGCGGCAGCGCCGAGGCCGGCAGGTAGATCAGGTATGGCAGAAGCAGTGACAGCACGACGAGCACGCGCACTGCCATCAGCCAGATGAGCTTCTGCCCGAGATCCGACATCGGCGCAGTTTAGCAACGGCCGGAGGCCAGCTCGGCTCGCCACCGAGGGGCCGAAACGCCGACGGCGCGCCGCAGGGGCGCGCCGTTGAGGGCGGTGAGGGCCGCCGAGAGAAGCGGTCGGATCGTCAGCCGATCTGGGTGATGATCGAGAACATCGGCAGGTACATCGCGATGACGATCGTGCCGATGACGACGCCGAGGAAGACGATCATGATCGGCTCGATCAGCTTCATCAGGCCGGCGACCGCCGTGTCGACTTCGTCTTCGTAGAAGTCGGCGATTTTCGACAGCATGGCGTCGAGCGCACCCGTCTGTTCGCCGACGGCGATCATCTGGCAGACCATCGCCGGGAAGACCTTGGTGTCGGAGAGCGGGCCGCTGATCGTCTTGCCCTCTTCGACCGCGTTGCGGACGCTCATGATGGCGTCCTCGATGATCGCGTTGCCGGACGTCTTGGCGGTGATCTCGAGGCCATCGAGAATCGGCACGCCGGACGAGGTGAGTGTCGCCAGGGTGCGGCAGAAGCGCGCGATGGCGATCTTGCGCATCAGCATGCCGAGCACCGGGAAGCGCAGGGTCAACGAGTCGAGGACACGCGCACCGCGGTAGGTCTTCTTCCATTCGCGCAGGGCGAAGAAGGTCAGCACCGTCAGCAGAGCCAGCCAGCCGAAGTACGACTGCAGGATGCCCGAAGCCTGAATCACCACCCGGGTCAGGAACGGGAGCTCGGCGCCCATGGCGGCGAACATAGACTCGAAGACCGGGATCACCTTGAGCAGGATGATCGCCACCACGCCGACCGCGATGACGATGACCGCGATCGGGTAGGTCAGCGCGCTCTTGACCTGGTTCTTCAGCTTCACCGCCTTCTCGATGTAGTTCGAGAGGCGCTGGAGGATGATGTCGAGGATGCCGCCAGCCTCACCGGCGGCGATCATGTTGACGTAGAGGTTGTCAAAAGCCGGCGGGTGACGGCGCATCGCTTCCGCCAGCGACGTACCCTGCTCGACGTCGGAGCGCACCTGCTCGAGGATTCCCTTGAAGATCTTGTGATCTTCCTGCCCGCCGAGGATCTCGAGACACTGGACCAGCGGCAGGCCGGCGTCGAGCATGACCGAGAACTGACGCGTGAAGATCGACAGCTTCTTCGACGGGACGCCGCCACCGATCTTGGGCATCAGCGGGATGCGCTTGCCGTCTTTCTCTTGGAGATTACTGACCGCGATGTTGCGCCGCCGCAGGATCGCCTGCGCGGCTTCGCGCGAGTCGGCCGCGATGACCCCCTGCTCGACCTTGCCGGCGCTGGTGCGC
Source organism: Acidobacteriota bacterium (assembly GCA_038530905.1). Taxonomy (GTDB): domain Bacteria; phylum Acidobacteriota; class Thermoanaerobaculia; order Multivoradales; family J023; genus JAUIJL01. The sequence goes on along the minus strand of JBCBCF010000198.1, from coordinate 2,777 downwards.
CCCTTCCATGAGAAGTTCGGCATCGTCTACCTCCGGGCGCCGGCCGTCTTGGTCTGGCCGGCGAGTGCGGGATTGAGCGCGGCGGGGCCGCGCGAAATGAGGTCTTGGAGCTCGTCGGGCAAGGACGAGCGGGCCATCGCCACCTGCAGCGTGATCAGACGCTTGAAGTAGAGGTTGGCGAGGCTCTGATTGAAGGTCTGCATTCCGTACTTCGATTGTCCCGTCTGCATCATGCCGTAGATCTGATGCACCTTGTCCTCGCGGATCAGGTTGCGGATGCCTGAGGTGGGCATCAAGATCTCCATGGCCAACACGCGACCCTTGCCGTTGATTTTCGGCAGCAGGGCCTGGCAGATGATGCCCTCGAGCACCAGCGAGAGCTGCGCGCGCACCTGCGCCTGCTGATGCGCCGGGAAGACGTCGATCACGCGGTTGATGGTCTGCGCCGCGGAGTTCGTGTGCAGCGTGCCGAAGGTGAGGTGACCGGTCTCGGCGATGCGCAGCGCCGATTCCACCGTCTCGAGGTCGCGCATCTCGCCGATCAGGACGACGTCAGGGTCCTGACGGAGGGCGGCGCGCAACGCCTTGGCGAAGCCATGCGTGTCGGCATGGAGCTCGCGCTGGTTGACCAAGCAGCTCTGGTGCTGATGCAGGTACTCGACCGGATCCTCGATCGTGAGAATGTGCTCCTGGCGCTCGCGATTGATCTTGTCGATCATCGCCGCCAGCGTCGTTGACTTGCCGGAGCCGGTCGGCCCGGTCACCAGGACGAGGCCGCGCGGCTTCTCGCAGACCTTCTCGAGGATGCCCGGCAGATTCAGCTCGCGGAAGGTCTTGATTTCGTACGGAATCGTCCGGAAAACAGCCGCCACGGCGCCACGCTGATGGAACACGTTGGCGCGGAAGCGGGCGAGGCTCTTGATGCCGAAGGAGAAGTCGAGCTCGAGATCTTCCTCGAGTCGATGCTTCTGAATGTCGGTCAAGATCGAATAGGCGAGCTGCTTGGTGTCGGTGGGTGACAGCGGGGGCAGGTTGAGCTGTCGCAGCTTGCCGTCGACGCGGATCTGTGGCGGCGTGTTGGTCGTCAAATGCAGGTCGGACCCGCCCTGCTCGACCATCGTCTTGAGGAGCTGATTCAGAGTCGGCGGCACGCGACGTTCCCTTCTTCGCTGCGATCGATCTCGATCGTCGGCCGTTGTCCGCCGCGTCGCCCTCGATCCGGGACGACGCTCGGACGGTCCTATCGCCTGTTGGCTATGAACAGCATAGTCGGCGGGCTGGAGTAGCGCAACTCACCATGAACCTTAGCAAAGGCGTGCCCAGGGCCGCTGCGCTATCGTTGCCCGGATGAAGGACGTGACATGAGCCGAGGTGCAGGCAAGGCGGCCTCGCTGCACGACGAGGACGCCCTCGGCAAGGTCTACGACGGCCGGCTCATGCGCCGCCTGCTCCGCTATGTCGTGCCGTATCGCGGCATGGCGGCGGGTGCCGTCGCTTTGATCCTGTTGTCGTCGGTACTGCAGCTCATCGGGCCGCTGATCACGGCGGTTGCGCTTGACCTCTTCATTCAGCCGCTGGAATCGACCGAGCAGGCGGCGATCAGTACCTGGATCGCCGACAGCATGGCGGGCGCCGGCTGGTCGCCCACGCCGATGGAGGGACTGGTGGCCCTCGCCGTCGTCTGGGGAGCTGCGGTCTTGGCGTCGTTCGTCGTGCTCTACGCCCAGGGCTACGTCATGCAGCTCATGGGACAGCGGATCATGTTCGATCTGCGCCGCGACGTGTTCTCCCATCTGCAGCGCCTGCCGGTTCGCTTCTTCGATCGGCAGCCGGTCGGCCGATTAGTGACCCGCGCGACCTCCGACGTCGAAAGCCTCAACGAGCTGTTCACCGCCGGCCTCGTGTCGGTCTTCGGCGACATCGCTCTGCTCTTCGGCATCGTTGCCGTGCTCTTCGCTCTCGACTGGCGCCTGGCGCTCGTCAGCTTCGCGATTCTGCCGGCATTGGTCGTGCTGACCGCCTGGTTCAAGACGCGTGCGCGGCGCAGCTACCGCGAGATCCGCGTGCGTCTAGCGCGCATCAACGCCTTTCTCCAAGAGCACATCGGCGGCATGTCGATCGTTCAGCTCTTCGGCCGCGAGCGTCGCTCGCGCGATGAGTTCTCCGAGATCAATGCGGCACACCGCGCCGCGCACGTTCGCGCGATCCGCTACTACGCCGTTTATTTCCCTGCGGTGGAGTTGGTCACCGCCTGCGGCTTGGCGCTGATCGTTTGGTATGGCGGCGGTCAAATCTTGCGCGGCACGCTGTCAATCGGCGCCCTCGTCGCCTTCCTCCAATACGCCCAGCGCTTCTACCAGCCGTTGGCCGACCTGTCGGAGAAATACAACATCCTGCAGGCGGCGATGGCGAGCTCGGAGCGGATCTTCCAGCTCCTCGACGGCAAGACCGAAATCGAGTCCCCGTCCGACGCCTTCCGGCCCGAGGGGGTGCGCGGCGAGATCGAGCTCGATCACGTCGACTTTTCTTATATCGAGGGCGAACCGGTGCTGCGGGACGTGTCGCTGCGCCTGGCGCCGGGTGAAACGGTGGCGGTGGTGGGCCATACCGGCGCCGGCAAATCGACCCTCGCCAATCTCCTCCTGCGCTTCTACGACGTCGACGCCGGAGCCGTGCGCGTGGACGGTGTCGACGTGCGCCGCTGGGACCTTGACCGACTGCGGCGATCGATCGCCATGGTGCTCCAGGACGTCTTTCTTTTCTCCGGCGACCTGGCC
>JBCBCF010000197.1:0-8280 GCA_038530905.1 Acidobacteriota bacterium | reverse complement strand
CGATCTGCAGCTCACCCGACATGCGGTCCGCGAGCATCAACGCGGCGCGCTCTGCCGGCACCGCGTCAAGCACGAGCGAGAGCACCTTCTCCACCAGCTCGTCGACCGGGTAGTAGGTCACGAGCGCAGACGCCGCTGCATTGAGGGCCGGCAAGAAGGCGTTCGCCGAAGCCGGTGCGCCCATCCCTGTGTCGGCGCTCTCCTTCGCTTCGCGCTGGTAGTCGTCGAAGCGGAGCTCGTCGGAGCTGATGATGACGGTGTTCTTGCCGAGCGGACTCGCTTCGCTGCCGTCCTGCACCTTCAGCTGGCCGGTGGCTTCTTCGAGAAACGACAGACGGACGTCGCCCAGCTCCACCACATCGCCGTTCACGAGAGCGTGCGGACGCGCGAGGCGCCGGCCGTTGACGAAGCTGCCGTTGCGGCTTCCGACATCTTCGATGAAATGACGTCCATCGCGCTCGTACAGCCGCGCGTGCAGTCTCGACAGCCAGGGATCTCGAAAGTGCAGCGCGTTGCCGGCACCGCGACCGATCGACAGGTCGCCGCCGGAGAGCACGATCTCTGACGCTGGATGATCGCGACGCTCGATTTTCAGGCGGGGCATCCGGCTGAGCATAAGCGGCACGCGCCGGCCGGACAAGGCCGCGTGCGGTTGACGGTCGCTCGTCGAGGGCCTAGGCTTCCGCCTCGCGAGCGCGAGCCGAAGTGGCGGAACGGTAGACGCGACGGATTCAAAATCCGTTGTCCGCGAGGGCGTGTGGGTTCGAATCCCACCTTCGGCACCATCAAGTGCGAGCGCTGCGCGACCGGTCGATTCTGCATTTCTGCAGCGGTCGCCACGCCAAACGACCACGCGCCGAGCCGTCTCCGGCTCGGCGCGTTCGTGCGTCCAGCGCCCTCGGGCGCCGCGGCTTAGAGCTCGACGATGTCGTCGGCCGTGACCCGCACCGTCGTGCCGTCGAAGCGACGGATCTGGTACGACGCGTCGTCCTCGACCACCATCCGCAGTCGATCCTGCAGCAGCGCCAGGGTCGCGGCCTCACCGGCGACCAGGCCATCGTCACCGTCGGCCCGCCAGTGCACGCCGGCGATGTTGCGACCGATGGCGATATTCGAGGCCAGCTTGTCGAACTCGCCGCCCAACGTCAGCTCGTCGCCCTGATAGCCGCGGAGCATGCGGCCGTTGTCGGTCGGCACGACTGGGTTCGGAATGACGAAGTCTTCGTTGAAGACCGCTTTCAGCACCGTGACGCAGGCGCCGGCGATCACCGCATGGCCCGCGGGATACGAGGGATGGGTCGGCGAGCCTTCCGCGAACGCCTGCGGCAGCAGGTAGGTGCCCGTGCGCGTGAAGGTCTCGGCGAGAGCCGGCGAGCCGAAGAGCTCCGGGTGGATCGGATAGTCCGCAGCACCGGTCATCATGTTGTGCACCCGCCCGCCGAAGGCCTCCGGACGCAGCTTGCGGTGCACGAGCCATTTGTGGACCCAGGCGACCTGCAGTCCGTTGACCGCGGCACGAGCGACCAGATCCCAGAGCGCCGCCGGACCGAAGGTCACGAAGCCGCCCTCGCGCAGCGCCGCCGAATACGGCGACGGATCCAGCGCGTCGGCGCCGTAGGCGAGCGCGATCAAGCTCGCGTTGAGGTAGGCCTGGTAGGTGTAGTCGCGGTGCACGTACTCGCCGAGATCCCGACCGTTCTGAATGAACCGTGCCGTGTCCTGGAAGACGATCTCGGCCGTCGGTGCGGCGCCGTTCTGAATCGCCAGCCAGTCGTGCACCGTGGTCATGAAGTCTTGGCCGGCAACCGGATTGAAGGCGATCTGGCGGTTGGTGCGGTTGCCGTACGGAATGCCGCGGTACAAGAACTGCGAGATGTATGGGCCGACCGCATCGCCGGCAGCGACGCCGCGGAACAACAGACTCGGCGTCACCACCCCGCCGTCTTTCGGTCCGGTGAAGTCGGAGAAGCCGGTCAGATCGGTCGCCGCCATCTGGGCTGTGGCGTCTCCTTCGTAGTCAGCGAAGGAAACATCGCGCAGCAGCGCCTTCCAGTAGAGCTCCGCCGCTTCAGCCGCCTGTCGCGCGCTGTCGAATCGGTGCACGGCCGGCATCGTCACCTTGTGTGAATCGACGCCCTCGGTGCCGTAGGAGAAGGCCGCCCGAGGATTGGCCAGGCCGCGGGCGCCGCCCGAGGGGATCGCATCGAAGTCAGCGCCTTGGCCGCTCGCGAGAGCCGCGAGGTAGGCATCGTAGGCGGCCGCGTCGACGATCCCGAGCGCGTCATGCGGCATGGTCTTGGTGAAGCTCGCGAGCCGCGACGCATAGCGATCATCGTCGCCGTTGTCCGGCAGATCGACGACCGGCTTGTCGTATTGGAAGAGCGCCGCGTCGATCCGACGCTGAAGCGCCTCGACCTCGCGCCCGGTGCTGCTGAGCGGACCAACCGACGCGGCGGCCGCGGCTCGTGGCGCCACGGCGGGTACGCCGAGGACGGCGCCGACGCCGGCGGCGCCCGCCGCTCCCTGCAGGAAGCCGCGACGGGACACGCCTGAAGAGCGCTCGGTCGTCCGGTCAAGTGTCGTCTGGGATTCGGAACGGGCGGGGGCGGTCTCAGGAGTCTCGGTCGTGTCCACGATGAATCCTCTCGGCAGGTACCGAAGTCGATGGGAAGAACGGGCACGGCGCACCGCCGTACCGGCGCAACCGCCCGAGGCGGCACGCTCTCGATGACCGACGCGTTCGGCGATGTTCGTCGCAGGATCGACGCATTTCAGGGCGGATCGGCTCACCGATGCACCGAGCTGCGGCGCGAAACGAGGCAAGGAATGCCGGCAGGCTACCAGAGGTCTCCGAGATGCGTCAGCTTGCGTGCGGTTCACAGAGACTTGACGTCAAACGCGGCCGAAATGGGACATCGGCAACGATGTCGAGGCTGATCGCGCGGAGGAAACGTCGAGAGCCGGACCCCGCTCGGGATCCGGCTCTCTAGAGCTCGCGGGCGTCCAGAGCCCGCTGAGCTCTCGCTGAGGATCGACAACGTCGGGCGCCATCGGCCGACGCGGAGCGTTTCCTCGGCGTCATCCGCTCCTTTGTGTCATTTCGGAACGAAAGGCCCCCAGCCGAGGTCGACGCGCGGCTCGTCGGTCGGCGTCGAAAGCTCGATCTTGAAGGTGTCGAGAAGCGTGCCGGTGGCCCGCTCGAAGTCGACGAGCGCTTTTCGGTAGGCGATCACGGCGCTGATTTCGCGGCTGCGAGCCTCGCTCAGGTCCTCTTGAATCTCGAGCACCTGGAAGCTGGTCGACAGGCCGTTTTCGTACCGCTTCTGCTCCGCCTCGAGGTTGCGCACCGCCAGGCGGGACGAAACGCGCGCCGAATCGATCGCCTTGGCGGCCGTCTCGACGCCGCGGATCGCCGAGCGCACGTCGACCCGGATCAGATCTTCGAGATCGCGCAACTCGAGATCGCCCTGCTCGAGCGCCAGCTCAGCCCGGGCCTGCCGCGCACGGGCGGCGCGGTTCTGTAGCGGGTAGCGCAGCTGGAGACCGATCGACCAACCCTCGAACTCGCGATCGATGATCTGCTCCAGCGCGTCCGCATAGTCGCTCTCGGACCGCAACACGCCGAGCTCGGGATCGGAGACCTCGACGTCGCCGGCCAGGCCGTTGTAGCCGTAGCGAGCCGTGAGGTCGAGCTGCGGCTTGCTTTGATTGCGCTCGAATTCGAGAGTGATCCGGCGAATCTCATTGTCGAGCCGCTGCTGAGCGACATCGACTCGCCGCTCGATCGCGGTCTCGATCGCTTCCAGCGGAACGATGGTCAGCCGCTCGATCTCCGGATCCGAGACCGGCACGACCGGCAGGTCCCACAGCACGCCGGCATCGAGATTGATCAACCGACGCAGCTGATCCTCGAAATCGCCGACCGCCGCCTGAAAGCGGATGATGTCCTCTTCCCGAGTTGCGACGCCGACCTCGCTCTGCACTAGCTCGAGTGGCGCCAGGGTTCCGACCTCGACCTGGATCCGGTTCATTTCGTCCAGCTCTTTGGCCAGGTCGAGGCTCTCCTCGGCAACATCGAGCTGCGCGCGCGCTTCGACCAAATCCCAATAGAAGTCTGCCACGAGCTCGACGGTGGCCTCGATCCGGTCGCGGAACGTCTCAAGGTCGATGCCGCTGGTCGCGCGCGCGACCAGGATGTCGCGTTCCGTCGCCAGCCGGCCGAAGTTGCGCATCAGCGGCTGTAAGAACGTCAGCTCGGCGCCGACGTCGAACGAAGGATTCGGCTGTCGGTTGAGGTCCGAGGATTCGCTGCGTGTGTTGTCGAGGCCCAGCGAGACCGTGCCGCCCCAGGGCGTCAGCTGCGACAGCGCCAGATTGAGCGTGTCGTCGTCGCGCGTGAAGACGGCCGTCTCCAGCTCCTCGAGAACCGACGCCGGCGGCCGGGTCAACGATCCGGTCGAGGCGTCGGCCTCCAGCACCAGGTCGTAGCGGCCATAGGCCTCGACGATGCCGAGCATCGAGCGCTCGCGCACGAACCGCTCGATGACCAGCTGGAGGTTGTGACGCAACGCGTACACGACGGCATCTTCGAGGCTCACTTCGAGCCCGGCTGTCGCCTCGACATCGAGTCGGCTCGGCGGCGTGTCGGGGGCCGTCGTCGGCATGATCAAGACGCCGTCGACCATCTGCGCCATCGCAGGCGCGCTCGTCGGAGCCTCGGCGGGGTCCTCCGTCTTCTCTTCGGTCGCAGCGTTCTGGGCGTCGGTCTCCCCGACCGTCTGCGCATCCGTGGAGGGCGCCGCCTTGGGATCGGCTGATCCATCAGCCTCCGGCGAGGCGAGCATCGATGGCGACGCGAGGGCGAGCGACAGCGCGATCAGGCCGAAGAAACGTTGACGAGTCGATCGAAACGGGCGAAGCGGGAGCCTTCGAATCATGGGGACGGGATCTCCAGAGGGCGAGGGACGGCGAGAACGCGCGGCGCGCGACGTCGAACGGTACTACGGCCTGCGCAGCCAAAGGTTACTGAGTGGAGGCGGCAGTTTCTTCGGCGGGTTGGGGGTGCACGACGGGATCGTCTGCCCGGTGGCACGCGACTTCGACTCCACCGAGAGCGCGCAGGCCCGGTCGCTCGGATCGACAGCGTGCCACCGCGAACGGACAGCGGGGATGGTAGGCGCAGCCGCCGGGCGGATCGAAGGCGCTCGGCACTTCTCCGACAACCGCGACCGGCCCCCGATCGTTCTCGTCGTCGGCCTCGGTGCCAGTCTGTCGGCCGCTTGACAGGGCCCGATCAAGCGACGGTGCAGCGGTGAGGAGAGCCTGCGCGTAGGGGTGACGCGGAGCCCGCAGAACGGCGTCGACCGGACCGCGCTCGACAACCCGGCCGAGATAGAGGACCGCAGCCTGATCGGCGACGCGTCGAGCGTCGTGCAGGTCGTGACCGATGAAGATCAGTGCGAGATCGCGCTCCTGGCGGGCGACGTCGAGCAGGTCGAGCACCCGCGATCGAATCGCCGCGTCGAGGGCTGAAACCGGCTCGTCGGCGATCAGAACGCGCGGCTGCGCCGCCAGCGCGCGGGCGATCGCGACACGCTGCCGCTGCCCACCCGAGAGCTGGTGCGGCATCCGCGCCGCGTGCTCGGATTCCAAGCCGACCGCGCGCAGCGCGTTGCTCAATCGACGTTGGCGGTCGTCACGATCTCGGCCGAGGCCGGTCCCACGAAAGGCCTCGGCGATTGAGGCGCCGACCGTCCAGCGGGGATCGAGCGCCGCCGATGGGTCCTGGAAGACGAGCTGAACCTCGCGCCGGCGGGCGCGCGACAGTCGCCCATTGCGGGGCAGCGACATGCCGCGCCATCGCACCTCGCCATCGTCGAATGGCAGCAGGCCCGCGAGGCATCGCGCGAGCGTGCTCTTGCCGCAACCCGACTCGCCGACGAGAGCGAGGGCCTCGCCGCTCCGCACGACCAGGTCGATGTCGTCAACGGCTGCGACGACACGCCGGCGGCCGAAAAGGCCGCGTCCCGGGCCCCAGTCGAAACGCTTGACGACACCGCGTGCCTCGAGGGCCGGCGCCCCTCCACCGCTCCCGCCGTCGAAGCCCCCCTCGCTCATCGCCCGGCTCCGGAGCGCGCGGCGTTGACGAGCGCGCGGGTCGCGGGATGCTGCGGCGAGGCCAGAAGATCGCGCACCTCCCCTTCTTCGACGATCGTGCCGGCATGCATGACGGCGAGCCGGCGGCAGCGCTCGGCCACCAGCGCCAGATCGTGCGTGATGAGAAGGAGCGACGCGCCGCGTCGACGTCGAGCCCTCTCGAGCACGTCGAGGATCTGCGCTTCGAGCGTGACATCGAGCGCCGTGGTCGGTTCGTCGGCGATCAGCAGCTCCGGGCGGCCGGCCAGCGCCACGGCCAGTGCGGCGCGCTGTCGCTGACCGCCGGACAGCCGCCTCGGCTCGGCGTCGAGCCGCGATCGCGGATCGGGCATCGCCACCTCTTCGAGCAGCTCGAGGGCTCGCTGGCGAGCGTCAGCTCGCGTCGCGCCGTGGCGGCGCAGGACCTCGCGGATCTGAAAGCCGATCTTGAGAATCGGATTGAGCGACCCACCGGCATCCTGCGGCACCCACGCCACGCGCCGGCCGCGCACCTGATCGAGCTGTCGTTCAGAGAGCGTCAGGAGGTCTCCCGCATCGCGCAACTCCACGCGACCGGTCGCACGGAGCCCGCTTGGCAAGATGCCGAGGACCGCGGCCGCGGTGAGGCTCTTGCCGCTCCCCGAGGCGCCGACGAGGGCGATCGACGAGGCCGATGGCACCATCAAGTCGACACCATCGACCCAGGCGCGGCCGTGCCGATCGAGCACCCGCAGCCCCTCGATGCGCAGCAGCGGTCGCCGCGCGCCGCGTGTCGAGGCCGCGGCTGGCTCCGCAGTCTCGAGCGTCGCTGCCGACCCTGGCATCGGTCCCGCCGCATCGGGCGCGACGGCACCTGCTCGGCGGTGCTGGGAAGCGTTCGAACCAGGCATCGATGCGGTATGCTAAACGTGTTCGGTTCCTCTTGTTTCTTTCGTGGTCCTGCCCCGCTCTCTCCGAGCCGCCCATGTCGTCCGTCGTTCTCGAACATCTCGCTCGAGGGAACTTTCTCTTTCTCCAGCCGACGGCTGCCGAGATCGAGCGCCTCATTCCGTCCGCCGAGCGCGTCCTCCCGGATCCGACGCGGATTTTTCTCGAAGACGAGAGCCTCGATCCGGTCATCGGCTACCCGCTGCTGGCCAGCGATCGGCTGGAAACGCTCGAATCCGGCGTCGCCGATCTCCTCGACTCTGAGCTCGAGGCGCAGGTCGCCCGCATCGCCCGCCGTGGCTTCGATTCGAAGACCTATCGCGCGCGCTGGGAAACGTATCGCTCCCTGATCGCGCAGATCACCGAGAGCTGCATCGCCACCAGCCAGGTCTACGACTTCGGTTCGGTGTTTTGGCTACACCACTCGTCAGCGGTCGCCCGCCGCCTCAACGACATCCCCAAGCGCCTGCGCCGCACGGACTCCGCCCTAGCGCGCGAGCACGGCGACGCGCTGAAGTATCACGTCTACGACAAGTGGATCAGCCGCATCGGCGATGTGGTGCACGAGGTCGCCCAGAGCTTGGCACCCGATCTCTCCGTGCGCCCGGAGGCGCTCGTTCCGGCGCTGCTTGAACCGATGCGCACGAACGAGCTGGTGTTCACCGAGGACTACATCGGCCCGGATCTCTCGGAGCTTCAGAGCTTCTTCCACGGCCGACTCGAGATCGACGGCCGGAATCTGCGCCAGCGCTACAGCGAGATCGAAATCTGGCTTCGGGACGTCGGCAGACACCGAGCCGACGTGCGCGCCGGCATCGACCTGACTGGCGGTCTCGAAGAATTCGCCGATGTCGCGGGGGTCCTGCATCGCCGCGGCTTCCTGCGATATCTCACCGCCCTGGATGCGACGCCGGCAGGCGAGCTTCTTGACGAGGCGCGCCTTGAGCAGCTCGAGCGGATTCTCGATCGCGTCGCGACCTTCGAAGTCTTTCGCGCTCTGCGCCGCATGACGGTGCCGATCACGGTCGAAGGCGAGCGCCTGGTCTCACGCGATCGCTCCGCCAACTCGACCTGGATCGACGGCCCATCGGTGCTCGAGCTGTCTTCTGCCACGCGACCGACCGACTTCTTCGCTCCGCAGGTCGTCGACCCGGTGGTCGAGCGATTTGGCTTGGTTTATGACCTGACCGACTTCTCAGCGACGATTTCCCGCCTCGG
>JBCBCF010000196.1:0-8349 GCA_038530905.1 Acidobacteriota bacterium | reverse complement strand
TGGCGCGGGTTCACGACGCCCTTCTCGCCGGGACCGACCGCCGGCCCCATCCCGATCTCACGATCGCCGTCGATCGCTCTGCCGCGGTCGCGCGTCTCGCCGGCGACGGCGGCTGCGCGCTCTGCGCGCGCGCGGCCGACCTGTGGCTTCGCTGTCTTGCCCGGCGCGCCGGCGACCTGGCGCTCACCTACCTGGCGCGCGGCGGCATCGTTCTCGGCGGTGTTGCGGCTCATTGGCTGCCGCAGCTGCGTCAGTTGGCGTTCCGCGAGGCCGTCCGAGGCCACAGTCCGATGCGTGAGCTGTTGGCCGAGATCCCGATTCGCGTTGTGGTTGCGGACGACGCCGCCTTGCGTGGCGCGGCACGGCACGCGCTGCACCGGCTCGACGCGGCACCTTGACCCACGAGCCGGACCGATGAACGTCTGCCTCGACGTCGACTACCGCGAAACGTCGAGCGCGCAAGCGGCGGCGGTGGCCTTTCGCGACTGGACCGACGTCGAGGGCGTGGCTCGGTGTGTCTGCACGTCGGAGCTGCCGCCGGCGGCTTACCGCCCCGGCGAGCTTTATCGCCGCGAGCTGCCGCCGCTGCTTAACGTCCTCGAGGCCCTGCGCATGCGTCTGGATGAGCCGATGGGCGTCCTGGTCGTCGACGCCTATTGTCAACTCGACGCGCACGGCCGGCCCGGCCTGGGAGCGCATCTTTCCGCGGCGCTTGGCGGCCGCCTGCCGATAGTCGGCGTTGCCAAGTCGCGGTATCGTGACACGACACACGCCGCTGAGGTGCTCCGCGGCAGAAGCCGCCGACCGCTCTTCGTCACCGCCGTCGGTCTCGACCTCGATCTCGCCGCGCGGTTGATCTTCTCGATGGCGGGCCCGCATCGCCTGCCGACGCTGCTGAAAGATGTCGACCGGCTGGCACGGACGGGCGGGCGCTCGGAGGCGCCGCAGGGCGGCTGACTCAGTCGTCGGCGGAGGCGGCGCGCAGCACGTCGTCGAGATCGCCGCGCCAGGGCTCGCCGTGACCCGGCAAGAGGGTGACCTCGCCCAGCTCGCGAAGGCGGTCGAGCGAGCGGCGTGCCAGCACGGGATCGTGGGCGATCGCCGCCGGCAGGGTGTCGGGAGGCGCCGCGCGGCCGGCGAAGAGCTCGACGGTGGCGAGTGTGTCGCCGCAGAGCAGGACCTGCCGCTCAGGGAGGAAAAAGGAGACCTCGCCGGGCGTGTGCCCCGGCGTGTGGATCACGTGCGGTCGCCCCGGCACGTCGAGGATTTGATCGGCCTCGAAAGGCTCGACACGGCGGATCGGCGGCGTCCACAAAGCACCGGCGCCGGTGGCGCGTCGCAAGAGCGAGGCGATGTTCGGTCGCCAGGCGTTGCCGAGAAGCCCACCCCATGGAAGCTGCAGTCGTCGGCGCGCCGCGACGGCGTCGGCGCGGTGCACGAAGACCGGCACGTTGGCCGCCGTGCGCAGGCGCTCCGCGAAGCCGAGGTGGTCGGCGTGCGCATGGGTAAGGATGACGGCCTCGACGTCGTCGAGGCGGCGGCCCAGGGCCTCCATTCCCTCGAGGAGGGTTGGCCAATGCCCGGGGAATCCGGCATCGACGACGGTCAGGCGCCCCGCGTCTTCGATGACGTACCAATGGAAGGGGTCGGTCTCGAAGCGATGGACGCCGGGTGCGACCTCGGTCGCAGAATGGGTCGTGCCGGTCATGGGGAGCGCGGTCTCTATTTCGGTCGAGTGCCTGGAAACTGCTGTTGAATGCCCGCAGTGTAGCGCCGCTTGGAATCCGACAGATCATCGGCTCCGCGATGCGTCGATCGGGTATTCGATGATGATTCGTCGGGAGCGCTCCAGATCGCCGACATCGGTCGGCCGAGATTCGTACAGAGAGGAAAGGTCGTTCAACCAAGGTCGTGGCGGAGATCGGACATGTTTCTCGAGAAATTCAACCGCGTGTTGTGGGCGGTCGTCGGCACGCTGCTGCTCGGTCTCCTCTTGTTGGTGACGTATTGGATCGTCGAGGAGTGGCTCGGCTCGCCGTCCAGCTTCGGCCAGCGAGAAATCGTCGTGGGCACCGACGCGCGTCCGGCGGCCGAGGAGGCGGTTCCCGAGCCGTTCTACTGCCTGCCGCAGCTTGTCCCGAACTCGTCGATCCAGCTGATCGGCGTCGCGGTCCTCGACGGGTCCGCCTCCGACGCCGAACGTCGCTTTCTTTCGAGTGGTTCCGGGAAGTCGAGCGACTCATCGTCGAATGTCTGCCGCTTGACGCGCCGCTCGGGTCTGTCCGCGCGCATCCGCAACGTCATCGCGCGCGACGCGGAGACCGGCGATCAGCGACTGGTGTTCGATCGGCCAGTTCTGATCGAGCGGCTCGAGCTGCCGGACAAGGATTGCGACGCGATTCCGCAGGAAGACTGCGGTAGACGCAGCGGCCTGGCGCCTTGCGACGCGATCTATTGGGAAATCCGCGACCGGGACAGCAACGACGATGGGGTCATCGACGCTGCCGACGCGCGGGTTGCGTACCTTTCCGATCTCGACGGCCAGCGGCTCCGTCGCCTGTCGCCCGAGGGGCGTCACATCGAGGGAGCCGTCCGCGAGCCGGGAACCGACGCGTTCCTCCTGCAGGTGCAAGACGACTCGGACGGCGATGGTCGCTTCGGCGCCGGGGATCGCTCGACCCTCCTGCGCGTGGACGAGAGCGGTTCGGTCGCACTCGTTGATCCCGAGATCGAATCAGCGGCTCGCCGCATCCTGCGCTAGCTCCGGGGAGCTGATGCGTCGAATCCTTCTCGTTCTGGCGTTTGTCCTCTCTGGCGCCTCGGCGGGAGCCTCGACCGCCGTCGAGGTGCCGCCGCAGTCCATCGATCCAAAGGCGACGGACGGCGGTGCACCGCTGGCGTCGTGCGTGCCGCTCCGATCGGTCGAGTCCGGCAGTCTGCCGAGGGACGATCTCGCGGCGCTCGCCCGTTGGCTTCAAGGCTCCCGGGTCGTCGGGCTCGGTGAGAGCCCCCACGGCACTTCGACTCTGCACAAGCTATGGAATCGGCTTGTGATGGATCTAGGAGCCCAGCTTCGAATCGACATCGTCGCTCTGGAGGTCGATCTGGCACACGCCGCGCTTCTCGACGCCTATGTCCAGGGAGAGGAGGATGACCTGCACGCGCTTCTTGGCCGCCGATGGTGGGCGTCGGAGATCTTCTTCGACGAAGACCTCGTCGAGTTGTTGCGTTGGATGCGGCGAGTCAACGCGACCGGGGAGCGGCGTCTCCAATTCGCCGGCTTCGACGTCAAACAACCGGCGCTCGCGGCCGAGTTGCTCTTGGACGCTTTGGCGGTGCGCGGTGAGGCGGACGTTGGTCGAGCGCGTCGGTGGATCGAGGCTGCGTTGGCGCCGGGCGGCTTTGGGGTGGTGCCGAATCTGGCCGGCTACACGGCGGATCTGGAGTTGATGCTGCCGACCATCGATCGGCCCAGACGTCTTCGCCTCGAGCTGCCCATGCGCGGGGACGGGGTCGAGGTGGGCAGTGTCGGTCTGCTGGCCGGGACCGGCGCGCCCTGGCGGCGCCAAGAGATTCGCGCTCCGCTCGAGAGTCTGGGCCATGGGTGGGTCGCGACCTTCGAGATCGATCTGCAGCCTGGAGACGGCGAGCAGTTTGGCCTGTCGCTGTTTCACCGCGGCGACGGCGCCGCGTTCTTCGGCAGTCCGCGCGTTACGCTCGACGGTGTCGCGGTCGGTCCATCGGACACCTTGGGCTCCCTCGAGCGCTGGCCCTTGCAGTTTCCGCAGCTCCAGGTCGACGACTACGAGAGCGCTCGGGTCGAGTTGCCGAATGACTCGTTCTTCTCTTCAGCCAGCGCCCTGCGCGTGGCTCAGGACCCGAAGTTCAAGCGGAGCCGACGCGCCGCGAACGACCTGGTTTCCTGGATCGATCGGATCGCGGGGGCCTCCGACTCGATGGATGGGTCTCTCCTTCGTCGCCTGGCGCGCGCCATCGAGCAGGCGGTTGCCTGGCGCACCCTGGCCGAGCCTCACCGCGACGCGTTCCTCGCCGAGAATCTTGTCTGGCTGACGGAGCACGGAGGGCTTGCGTCGCACGGCGAGACTTCGCCGACGAACGTCTTGGTCTTGGCCCACCGCAGCCACACGGAGCGCATCGCTGGGCGCATGGGAGACCGCTTGGCGGCTCGCTACGGCAGCGACTACCGCGCGGTGACCTTGATCGCCGGCTCCGGGTCGGCGCGCAACCTTCGGTCCGTGGGAGACAGCGCTGTGCTGGAGGTGGTCGAGATTCCCGCGCGCCCACGCCCGGCCGCAGCGTGCGGTTCGGACATCGCTGGCGCCGGTGTGCTGGTCGATCTGCAAGACCCGCTCACCCACCACGCGACGAGCCGTCCGAGCTCGGCCCATCAGCTCGAAGGCGATCGGGCGCAGACCGAGACCACCCGCGACGTCATGATCTACGTCGACGCCGTGGAGTCCATGCGACCGCTCGGCGGCGACGGGCCTTGGTAGCGGAAGCAGTCGATCGTGTGATCGTCGACCAGACCTGCGGCCTGCATGAAGGCGTAGCAGGTCGTCGGGCCAACAAAGCGGAAGCCATGCTTCTTGAGCGCTTTCGACATCGCCCGACTCTCGTCGGTTTGCGACGGCACGTCGGCGAGTGTCGCCGGACTCCGCACCTGGGTCTCGCCGCCGACGAACGACCAGACGAACTCGCTCAATGAAGTTCCCTGGGCGTGCAGCTCAAGGACGGCGCGCGCGTTCGAGATCGTGCTCTCGATCTTGCCGCGGTGGCGCACGATCGAGGCGTCTTGAACGAGGCGCTCGACGTCGTCCGGACCGAAGGCGGCCACGCGCCTCGGATCGAAGTCGACGAAGGCTCGGCGATAGCCCTCGCGCTTGCGCAAGATCGTGATCCACGACAGGCCGGCCTGTGCGCCTTCGAGGGTCAGCATCTCGAAGAGACGGTGCTCGTCGCGGGTCGGTACGCCCCATTCGTTGTCGTGGTAGGCGATCTCGAGCGGGTCGTCGCTTACCCAGGCGCAGCGGCGAACGTCGGTCGATGACATCGAGGCTCCTCGAAGCGGGGGTCGGACGGATCGGACGGGGGCGGGATCGAGGCACAATACCGCCGATGTCGACCTTCGCGAACCGACGATCCGACGCGGCGCTGCCCAGTCGGCGAGAGCTGCTCGACGAAGCGCACGGGCGGATCGGCGATCGTCGAGAGGGCGCGCTGCTCCTGGCGCAGACGCTCAGCCTCGAAGAGGCGTCGATGCGCGCCTGGCCGGAGCGCCGGGTCGCGGCGGCGGCGGCCGAGCAGTTCCGCGCCCTCCTCGCCCGACGCGCCGATGGCGAGCCGGTCGCCTATCTGCTCGGCGAACGCGAGTTCTGGGGACGCTCGTTCGCGGTGGACGACCGCGTCCTCGTGCCGCGTCCCGAAACCGAGCATCTGGTGGAGGCGGCGCTCGAGCGGCTGGTGGACGATGCGGCGCCGCGGATTCTCGACGTCGGGACCGGCTCCGGCTGCCTCGCCGTGACGTTGGCGTGCGAGATCCCCACGGCGCGGATCGTCGCCTCCGATCTGTCAGCAGGCGCGCTGGCGGTGGCGACCGCCAACGCCCGGCGTCACGGCGTCGGCGAGCGGGTTCTCGCCGTGCGCGCTGACCTCGCGCGTGGCCTGCCGCTCGGGGCGTTCGATCTCGTCGTCTCCAACCCGCCGTACGTGGCTCCGGATGCCTCGCTGCCTCGAGACGTCGCGGGCTACGAACCGCATCAGGCACTCTTCGCGGCCGAGGGTGGGCGCGCGGCGCTCCGGCGACTCCTTGACGCGGCGGCCTTCCTGCGAGCGGGCGCCCATCTTCTCCTCGAGATCGGCCACGACCAGGGCGCCTGGCTGCGCGCCGCCGCGGCCGCGCGCCCGCATCTCGGCCTGGTGGAGCTGATTCGGGACTACGGTGGGCACGAGCGCACCGCCGTCCTGCGGCGCCGCTGACGGCTCAGCCGCCGGTCTCTGCCTCGGGAGGCAGCACGCGGCGGGCGCGGCGGAACGCGTCTGAGAAGCGATCGAGGCCGTGCGTGCCGCCGTTCACCGCCCGCCGTGCGGTCCGCAGATCGTCGCGCCGCAGGGCGTCGAGGATGCGCACGCGATGCTCGGCCAGGAAAGCGGCGAGGAGGCGCGCGGCGATGTCCGGCTCATTCGCGCGGTCGGGATCGTCGAGCAGGGCGTCGCCCAGGCCGATCCGGCGACCGAAGCGGGCGTAGTTGTCGCGGCCGGTGAGCTGGACGTAGCCACGGCCGCGGAATCGTGCGCCGTCGCCGCGCGCGCCGTTGCCGAGATCGGTTCGGAAGTCATAGAGGTCGAAGGGATGGCCCTGTGGCGAGGTGTTGAAGCGTGAGGTGCGCTCCGCGATCGGCTCGAGGCCGCCGACCTCGGCGACGATCGTGCCGAGCGCCATCGCCACCAGGTCGCGGGTTGCGAGGTCGAACGCCTCGAGCGCCTCGAGGATGGCGGGCAGGTTCCGCTGGATGGTGCCAACGTGCTCGAAGAGGACGATCTCGGACACGAGACGCGGTGTCACCAACGACAGGTCGTATGGCGGCTCGCCGTCGATCGCGTCGGCGAGATCGAGAGCGGCGAGGGTGAAGCGGCCGACCACACCGTCGACCAGCAGCCCCTCGCTGGCCTGGAAGGCGCGCACGGCCGCCTCGGTCGCCGGCCCGAAATCACCGTCGATGAGGCCGGGCGGAAAGTTGCGGTCCTCAAGGCGACGCTGGAGGACGCGAACCGCCTCGCCTGTCGAGCCTCTGCGCAGCACCATCGGAAGTCTCCAGAGATGAACTCGCCACCTCTCTCGCGAGGATTGGCGAGACCGCGATGCGAACAGGCTATCAGCGCCCCTCTCGCGCCTCGCTCAGCCGGCGACGGCGAGTGCGGCGGCCGGATCCGCTTCGTCGTCGCGCGGCCAGGCGCAGGTGACTCCGTCGATCCCATCCGGATGCAGCGCCGCCGGATCGGCCGAGGAATCGAGGTGGGCGATCGCGCGCACAATCGGCCGACCCTCCTCCATGTACTTCGCCTCGTAATTCGTCCGCGCGCCGTCGGGCCATGGTCCGAGCACCGGCTCGACCTCCAGGTGCGGGTGCGCGGCGAGCAGATCCATCACGACCTCCCCGTATTCAAGGAAGTCGGTCGCGAAGCACAGCGCTCCCCCGGGTCGCAGCGTGCCGAGCACGAGATCGACTGTCTGAGGATCGAAGAGTCGGCGGCGGCGATGCTTGGCCTTTGGCCAGGGGTCGGGAAAGTAGACGTGGACGCGCTCGGCGAAGCCGCGCGGCAGAAGAGTCGAGAGCAGGAAGAGCGCCTCGCCGCGCAGATTCAGCAGGTTCTCGACGCCGCGGGCGCGCATCCGCTTCGACAGCAGCTTGTGGTATTTCGACACCACCTCGATGCCGAGGAATCGTCGCTCTGGCTGCCCGAGGGCCCGGCCGAGAAGAAACCGCCCCTTGCCGTAGCCGAGCTCGACTTCCCAGCCGCCTGAACCCGGCACGAGCGCGTCGAGATCGAGCGGCAGCGTGCCGCCGAGCGGCTCACCAGCCGCTCGACCGAGGTGATACACCGGTTCCAGGCGCATCGCGCGAGCGACTCAGAGGAGGGTGTCGCGACCGCTGGCGCGGAGCGCGTCGATCAATGCCTTGACGTCCTGCGACCGCTCGCGCGGCATGACCAGCACCGCGTCGTCCGTGCGCACGACGGCGAGCCCCTCAACGCCGACGACGGCGACCGTGCCGCTGTCGGCCCACAGGAGATTGTCGCGCGCGTCCAGCGTCAGGGTGTCGCCGCGACCGCGATTGCCGTCGCCGTCGGCCTCGTCCTCAAGTAGATCGGCGAGAGCAGCCCATGAGCCAAGGTCGGTCCAGTCGGCGTCGAGCGGTACGGTCGCCAGATCGTCGAGCCGCTCCATCACCGCATAGTCGATCGAGATCTTCGGCAGGTCTGCATAGAGCCCAGCTGCGTCCTCCGGACGCTCGACGATCGCGTCCAGGCCGCCGGCGAGCTCGGGGACCAGCCGTCGCAGATGATCGAGCAGCACGCCGCCGCGAAAGACAAAGATGCCTGCGTTCCACAGGTGGCGCCCGCCGTCGACGTAGATGCGCGCCGTTTCGAGATCGGGCTTCTCGCGGAAGCGCGCGACGCGGCGCGGCGCCTGCGGATCATCGATGGCGTCGAGTGGCTGCTCGAGCTCCAGGTAGCCATAGCCGGTCTCCGGCCAGCGCGGGCGCACGCCGAGGGTGACGACGCGTGCGTGGTCCCGCGCCTCCTCGGCAGCCCGCTCAAGACAGGCGC
>JBCBCF010000195.1:0-8375 GCA_038530905.1 Acidobacteriota bacterium | reverse complement strand
CAGCTCGCGGATGGCGATGATCTGCTTGGGATCGAGGCCGACCGTCGGCTCGTCCAGGACCAACACCTTCGGCTCGTGGAGAATCGCCGCCGCCAGGCCGACGCGTTGGCGATAGCCCTTCGACAGCGTGCCGATGATCTGGTGCCGGACGCTGTCGAGCAGACAGGCTTCGATGGCGCGATCGATCGCGGGCTCGCGGGCGCCGCCCGCAACGCCCGCCAGACGGGCGCGAAACCGCAGGTACTCCTCGACCCGCATCTCGGGATAGAGCGCGACGTTCTCTGGCAGATAGCCGAGATCGCGCCGCACTGACGCCTCGCCGTGCACGTCGCGCCCGTCGAGCGTCACGCGCCCGGCGCTCGGCGGCAAGAAGCCGGTCAGCATGCGGAGTGTGGTGGTCTTGCCGGCGCCGTTCGGGCCGAGAATCCCAAGGATCTCGCCCTCTGCCACCGAGAAAGACATGTCGTGCACGGCAACGAAGTCGCCGTAGCGTCGCGTGAGGTCGGTCGCTTCGATCATGGGGTCGTCAGTTGGTCGAGGCAGAAACGGTCTTTAGGCAGCGGCGGCCGCCGGCGGGTCCGACGTTGGAGCAACCCCGATGCCAGCGGCGGAGTGTAGCAACGCGCCGTCCGAGGCGCGCAACGCCGACCGCCGGATGTTCGCCGAGCGTCATGGCGACCCGCAGCGCGCCAAATCGACGCGCCGCGGCGGTCGATTTATGATGCGAGGCGCCGCGCAGACGACGCCGCGGCCCGTGCCAAGCAGCCCATCGACCTCTCGAGAGACCCGCTATGAAGTCAGCCTACGAGCTCGCCCTCGAGCGCATGGAGCGCGAGGGCATCCGCACGCCCGACGCCACCAGCCTGAGCGACGAAGATCGCGCCGCCATGGCGGAGATCCGGCGTCGAACCGACGCCAAGCTCGCCGAGTTGGAGCTATCGCATCGCGGCGGCCGTGCCGACGGCCCGCTCGACGACGAAGGTGACTACCTGCGCGAGCGCCAGCGTCTCGAAGCAAAGCGCGAGGACGATCTGGAGGCGATCCGGCGGCGCGCCGCCGCGCGTTAGGCGGCCGCTTGATCACCGCCGAGCGATCAGCGGCCGCGCGCTCGACGATCAATCGACCACCGGCGGCGCCTCTGCCGCCGAGACGTCTGCCGCCGAGACGTCAGCCGCCGAGAGCCCGTTCGAGGTCGCCGACCAAGTCGTCGACGTGCTCGAGCCCGATCGACAGTCGAAGCAGGTTGGGCGGCGTTGGCGAATCATCACCCTCGACCAGGACCCGCTGCTCGATCAGACTCTCGACGCCGCCGAGGCTGGTCGCGCGGGTGAACAGCCGGCAGCGGCCGGCGACGGCGGTGGTTTCTGCCCGATCGCCGCGAACGCACAGCGACAGCATCGCCCCGAACCCGCTCGCCTGGCGAATCGAGGTGTGGTGGCCTGGATGGTCCTCAAGGCCCGGGTAGAGCACCGCCTCGAGCCGTGGATGGCCGTGAAAATGGCGGGCGATCTCGCCTGCGGTTTGGGTTTGGGCGCGCAGCCGGCAGTCGAGCGTCTGCAGGCCGCGGCGAATCAGCCAGCAGTCGAAAGGGGCGGCCGACGCGCCGGCGTGCGTCTGCACGGCACGGATGCGCGCGAACATCTCGTCCTCACGCGCCGCCACCACCGCACCGCCGGAAACGTCGCTGTGGCCACCAAAATACTTCGTGCTCGAGTGGATGACGAGGTCGGCCCCCAGCTCGATCGGGCGCTGGAAGATCGGCGTCATCCAGGTGTTGTCGACCGCACAAAGCGCGCCCGCGGCGTGCGCCAGACCGACCGCCAGCAAGATGTCGGTTACGTCGAGCGCCGGATTCGAAGGCGTTTCGATCATCAGCAGCTCGGCACCGCCCGCGAGCGCAGCGCGCAGTGCCGCAAGATCAGTCTGATCGACGAACGTGGTCTCGAGTGACGGATGGTGCTCGACCAGAAGCTGGCGCGTGCCGTGGTAGACGTCGCTTGGCGCGACGACACGCGCGCCCGCCGGCAGCGCTCGCAGAACGGCGTCGATCGCCGCGAGGCCGGAAGCGAAGCAGGCCGCCACCTCGCCTCCTTCGAGGGAGGCAACGGCCTGCTCAAGCGCCAGCCGATTGGGATGCCCGTCGCGTCCGTAGCCGAAGGCGCCTCGCAAGGCGCCCTCGGACGTGCGCTCAAAGGTTGTCGAGAGCGAGATCGAGGGCGCCACCGCGCCGGTGGTCGGGTCGGGTGCCAACCCGACGTGGACCGCGCGCGTTGTCGGTCGCGCGTCCGGATCCACGCCGCGGCTGCTCGTCGGTGCCGGGCTCGGCGAGTCCTGAGTCATCTGTCGGTCGCTCATCGCATCAGCGTAGCAGCCGGTCAGCAGCAGATCGCCGCCGACCGGGTCGGTGCCTCGCAGCTCGCCGAGGCGCCCGCGGGCGGCCCGCCGCACGGACCGGCGTCGGCAGCGAACGGCGCAACCGCCCGAGTCCGCGCCGCCTCGAGATCTCCCGACAGGAAGGCTGCGATCGAACGCACCTGCCCGTATCCCGTCCGCAGCAGGAAGGTCGGTGCGCGACCGTAGCTCTTCATGCCGACCAGGTAGAAACCCGCTTCCGGCTGACGCAGCTCGGCCTCGCCGTGCGCCGGCACGGAGCCGCAGGAGTGGACGTTCGGGTCGATGAGCGGCGCCAGCGCGCGTGGCGCCTCGACGGCGGGATCGAGGTCGAGACGCACCTCGCGCAGCATCCCCAGGTCCGGTCGAGTGCCGGTGGCGACGATCGCCTCGTCGACATGCAGATGCCGCACACCCACGTCCGTGCGACCGACGAGATCGAGGCCTTCAGCCGCCCGCCGAATCTCTTCGGCGACGAACGGCGTCACCACCTCCACGTCGCCCTCCTCCACCGCTTTGCGAATGCGCGTCGCCAGCCGACCGCGCCCGCGCAACGCGTCGTCCTCGCGCCCGCGAAAGACCTCGTCGACGCTGGCCTTGCGCAGAATCCAAACCACCTCGCCCGCGCCCGTCTCCGCGCGCAAACGCAGGAGGTCGAGGACGGCGTGGACCGCCGAATGGCCCGCCCCGATGACCGCAGTCCGGCGCCCGGCAAACCGATCGCGTTCGACACCCAGCACATCCGGGAGGCCGGTGGCGAGACGACCGCCGAGCGACGACTCCCCCATGGCCGGCCGGCCATCCCCGCCGAGCGGAGCCGGCGACGCCCAGGTCCCCGATGCGTCGAGCACAGCACGCGCGGCGAACCGTTCAGGGCCGGCTGGCGTTTCGAGATCGAGGACAAACGGCAGCTCGCCACGTGATGCTCCCGAGACGCCGTCGCGATCGCGCAGCTTGTCAAGCCCCTGCCGACCGACTGCCAGCACCCGAGAGCGCAACCGCAGCCGCGAGGCCAGCGCCGGCACGGCGGCCAGCGGCTCGAGGTACCGAGCGATCAGCTCGCCGCCGGTCGGCGCGGCATCGAGATCGGGCGCCGTCCAGCCGGTCGGCTCGAGCAGACGGACCGCTGCGTCGTCGAGATTGGTTCGCCAGGCCGAGAACATCGGCACGTGCGCCCAGGTGGCGACGCTGGCCGCGACCCGTTCACCCGCCTCGAAGATCACCGGCTCGAGACCGCGCTCGAGAAGATGCGCAGCCGCGGCGAGACCAACCGGCCCGGCGCCGATGACCGCCACCGGTCGCTCGCCCGCCAAGCCGTCGAGTCGAGGCGCGAACTGAGGATCGGCGACCTCGCGGCTTCGAGTGTCGTCGATCCCCGGCCGGTCGACGGGATGGATGGATCGATCGTCGGTTCTCTTCGTTTGCATGGTGTACCTCAGTTCTTGGTTTCTTTCATCGTTTTTTGACGATTATTCGTCGCAGCAAACACGCCTCGACGTCGTCGCACGTCGCGTTCAGAACGCTCTGTCTTCAGAAGATTTCAGCCTTCAGAGGATCTCTGTCTTCAGAAGATCTCGCCGACGCGAGCCCTAAACCAGCCGACCGCCTCGGGATTGAGGCAGTAGCAGGTCGCCGGCCCCTGGACCTCGCCGACGATCCACCCCGCCTCCCGCAGAACGCGCAGGTGCTGTGACACGGTCGATTGCGCGATGGGCAAATGATCGACCAGCGTGCCGGTGATGCAGCCGGGATGGGTCACCAGGAACTTCAGGATCGCGAAGCGGAGCGGATTGCCGAGCGCCTTGCACATGGCCACCAGGCGCGCCTCGTCTCGCGGCGCCAGATCGAGCGTGCAGCACGGCACCGGCACGCCCGTGCTCGAGGATGCCGAGCCCGTGCCGTCGAGTCGGACAGCCGGCGAACCGACATCGCCTCGGGTCTCGGGTCGATCATGGTCTCTCGTCGACATGATCGCATTCTTACGATGACTCGATCCAAAGTCAAGACAGCGATCCCGGCCCCGGTGTCCGGCTCATCTCCGGCCGCCATCGGGGCGCGGCGTCCCGTCGCTGGCGGCTCAATCCGGCGCCTGCATGCCGTGACGAAGTCGCCGATCTCGGCATCTCACTCGCCCGAGACTCAGATTTGCCACTGAGTCAGTTACAATCCGAGGGAGGATCGCCAACTCTCGATCGAGCGCCACCGCATGGGATGGCTTGCCACTCCCAGCGACAGCCCGCTGCCGTGGAGGTTCACGCCAACACCTCCAGTACGAGGCCTGCGGTCCTGAGTTGTCCAGTTCTCCCTTCCGACAGAACCACCGAGGCATCCCGAGAGGTCCGACATGAGAACCATCGAAGCTCGCTCGACGCAGACCTGGCTCCTGCGGATATCAGCCGTTCTTTGGGTCGTCTGGGGACTCGTCCACGTCCTTGCCGGCGTCATGACCATCGGGCAGGAGACGCCGGGCGCCATCCAGGGAATCGCCGATGCGGTCGATCCCGCCACACTCGAGCAAACCTACCCTGCCGCCGCCGGAGCGATCATCAATCAGCATGGGTTCAACCTGCTCTGGATCGGGCTGGTGACGACGATCTGCGCTGTCTACATCTGGCGCCGATCGCCCGCCGCCATTTTCCTCGCGGCTCTGACCGGAGGGCTGGCCGACGTCGGCTATTTCATCTTTCTTGACCTCGGAGGATTCGTGAAGTTCGTTCCGGGCACCCTGATGACGATCGTCTCCTCCGCCGCGATCCTCACGAGCTTCTGGGCCTACTTTTCATCGCCCGCGGTTGAACGTCCATAAGCCGCTCGACCACCGACTCCAGTGCCGGATGGCTGCCGCATCGGACAGACGCGACGCCCCGTCTGCCGAAGTCATTCGGCGTGACCTCAAGCGGAATCGATCGCGGCGGCGCGGTGACTCCTGTCCATCGGCTGACGAACCATCCTCGGTGAATGGACACTTTCGCGTTCTGGGTCAACGACACAAGGCACCCGAACAAAGCATAGGACGAAAACACAGAACCCAACGCGCCGGCGCTGCGGGCATTGACTTTAAAAACGCACGAAACGGCGCAGGTTGGACGCTTACGCACCGCATAAAGTGTTGTGCGGAGGCGAAGAGCAAACGAACTCACAGCATTGGATCGGCCCGAGACTTCTGATGATCGCAGACCCAAAGAGCGATGCCGTCGATGACGCAAGTCCACTGAGGTAGCCACCCAGAAGAATCAGATTTCCATTGCTGATGGTCGCAGAGAATCGGCATCTTGTCGTGGTACCGGGTTCGACGCCCAGGATGGAGGCCTCAATTTTGGGGATCCCGGCGCCTTCGATCCCTCGGACGGTGAACCCGAGAGGTTCATTGGGAGGAATTTCGACCGGAGGAGACGGGTCGACACGAATCGGAGTCCCTGGCAGTGTTGAATCGGTTGGAATCCACTCGACCGTTGTGAATTGGATCACCCCGTCTGCATGTTTCTGATGTAGACAGTGACAACCTCTCCCGAATCCTCCATAATTCGCCCTCCCTACCGACGCAATCGATATCGATCGCTTGTCAGTGACCAATCAGCGCAAGGCGGGTTTCCAAGTGACAGCTCGCACCGACAGGACCTGTAGATAACAGTTTCCAAGCTTCAGTGACGATTTCCCTAGATGTCAAGAAAGCCGTTCGGCGTGGACAGAGCGACTTGCAATCGGTCGTCGTTCGAGTGATCGCTTGATGAACCTTTCGAACTCGAGCCGCGAACCCCATCGATTCCTGTCGCCAGAGCAGCGAACCCGCAACACTCGGACAAAGGAGATCGCGCACGATTCGGAGCCGGGCGACCGCTTCGATTCCGAATCGTCAGAATCAGCGCATCGCGCTGGCTCTTGGCAACCGACCCGGCGCCTGCATTGGCACGGCGTCAGGTGGCAGCGGCTGGCTGATAGAGCTCGATCAGCTCACCGTCAGGCCCTTGCAGAAACGCCATGCGCATGGGCTCAGGGCGCTCGCCCGACATCATCACGTCCAAAGGCGTCCCGTCCCAGACTTCATCCGGGATCGGAATGTTGATCGCCGCTCCTCCGACCGACAGACCTCGGGCATAGGCATCATCGACGTCCGCCACCGCGAGCGCGAGATGGTTGAGCGGGAATCCGGGCGGGGCCATGGTTTCCTCACCGGCCGGATGCAACTCGACATACCGTCCGTCCCCGGCCTCTAAGAAGACGCTCGCCACACCGAACGGGAAATCGCCGCCAGAGCGATGTCCGACGATGTCTTCGAATCGCTCGCGGAGCGTCAGACCGAGCCCGGACACGTAGAACTCGGTCGATGTCTCCAGATCGCTCACGAAGAGACTGACGTGGTGCAGCGTCGGCCCATCGGGCGCCGGCGCGAACACGCCGTTCCCCCGGACCGCCGGCTCGGCGTCCGCTGCGGCGATTGATTCGGGCTCGGCCTCGATCGTCTTCTTTGTCAGACCGAGGCCGTTCTCCATGATCTCGGCGACGGTGGCGGCGGCCTCGTCCGGCAGCAGGTCAGCGATCCACACCACACGACACCCGAGGCCATCGTCGATCACCTGCACGGACGCGTTGTGGTGCTCAAAGGGCCCGTCGACGACAGACCAGACCAACCGCCGCTCGGCGTCGTCCAGCGCAACGATCCGCTCTCGCAATACGAGACCATCGGCGAAAGTGACGACGCGGTACGCTCCGCCGTTCTCGAGCGTGGTGCCGGTCACGAAGCCCGGGGCCAGCCGGGTGTGGATGGCGCCGACTTCTCGAACCGCGTCCCACGCAAGGGCCGCCGGGACCGAGACAGACACTTCTTTTTGAATGGATGCCATATCGACTCCTCGTTCTCGGTTTCCAAACCAGGCTGGTCGAGGGCCCCTCGGATCTCAAGAAGGAGAGGCATCTCGAGCGATCGCCGGCTCGGTTGTCGGCGATCTGGAATCGAAACCTAGTCAGACGGACGGGAGTCGCGCTTCCGGATTCTTGCTCAATTCGGCAAGAGCTCGACGGCCGAGCCTCTTGCGCGCGGCCGAGGGTGAGAGGCCGAACTCGCGCCGGAAGGTATCGGTGAAGTGGCTGTGGCTGGCGTAGCCGAGACTCAACGCGAGGGCCGTGAGGTCGCTGACGCCGTCGGCCAGCTGCTCGAGCGAAGCGCGAAGGCGCAGGCGCGTCAGGTACCGGTGCACGGGGATGCCGGTCTGCTGTCGAAACATTCGCGCGAGGTGAAAGGGCGACGTCCTCACGTGGCGGGCGATCTCATCGAGCGTCAGCGGCTCACCCATTCGGCTGGCCAGAAACGACTTGACGGCCTCAGTCCGCTCGATGTGATCGGCACGTGTGCCGACGCGACGAGGTCTCGGTGGCTTTCCGTGCCGGAGGAAGGCGGCAGCAAGAATCTCGGTCATCATCGGCAGCACCGTCTCATCGACCCACATCGGATCCGGCGGGTGCCCTTCACCGGCCTCCAGCCGCTGGATCAGCTGCCGGTGGCTCCAAAACACGCGCGCGTCACAAGGGCCACCGAGAAACGGAAACGGCTGATCGGGGCGCTCGGCGCTCACCGGATCGAATTCGGCGAGCATCTCCGTCAGCACGCGCGGCGCAAGTGTGAACACAGTGCCGCGATCGCCATGATCGGTCGGATGACTCACCCGATAGGCCGATCCCTTGGCAAAGAACACCGCCTGATTGACATCGGCAGTCAGTGACTGGCGGCCAACGTGCTTGCAGAAGACGCCGTGGCGGAGGAGGACGATGGTGTGCTGATCGACCGACTCCTCGGCCGTCGGACCACCGCGGCAGGCCCGGCAGTTGTAGTCGCTCACGCTGACGTGGGCAGTGTCGTAGAGCGAGTCGAACGTGAGCAGTTCTTCGAGGTCACGCGACACATGAATCTCCTGCGGCGAGAGACGAGCCGACGAGGCGTGAATGCAAAGCCGTTTGGTCGATCTTCAGACGGACCAGCTGCTTCGCGC
>JBCBCF010000194.1:0-8466 GCA_038530905.1 Acidobacteriota bacterium | reverse complement strand
CAGCGAGGCGGCGCTGCGCTGGCGCGGCGAGCTGCTGCGCAGCAGCGGCCTCATTTCACGCCCCGCAGCCCGGCGATGAGATTCCGCTGAATCTCGGACGTTCCCACGTACAGGGTTGTGGCGAGCGCATCGCGCAGCTCACGCTCGATCTCGTAGTCCACCATGTAGCCGTATGCTCCGAAGATCTGCAATGCGCTCCGGCAGCAATCGACGTACGCCTCGCTCACTGCCAGCTTGGCCATCGCCGATTCACGCGTCGCCCGGCCGTGGTGCTGCCGCTGCCAGGCGGCGCGATAGAGAAGCCAGCGCGCAGACTCCAGGCGGAGCTCCATGTCGGCGATTCGATGCGAGATCGCCTGGTGCTGGCCGATCGGGCCGGAGCCCGTGGAGCGCTGCCGAGCGTGGGCAACGCAGCGCTCCAAGAGTCGCTCCATCGCGCCCAGCGCCGGCGCCATCACCAGCAGGCGCTCCGCGTCCATGGTTTGGCTGAAGATCATCGAGCCCGATCCCACGGCCCCCACCCGCGAGGTATCCGGCACGACGCAGTCGTCAAGATAGATCTGGGCGATGGGGCTCGTGCGCAGGCCCATCTTTTCCATCGGCGGCCCGAGGCTCAGGCCCTCGGCATCGTTCGGCACCAGGAAGCAGGTCAGGCCGGCGAAGCCTTCCCCGGTGCGGGCGTAGACGACGAAGAGATCGGCGACGGGTGCGTTGGTGACAAAGGTCTTCGAGCCGGTGAGCCGCCAGGAGTCGCCGTCGCGCTCAGCCATCATGCCGAGCGCCAGCGCGTTGGAGCCCGTGTCCGGCTCGGTGATTCCGGTGGCGCCGATGAGCGTGCCATTCACCAGACCGGGAAGCCACCGGGCCTTCTGAGCCTCGCTTCCGAACTCCGCCAGCGGTCCCTCGCACGAGGCAGCGTGCGCCGCCACTGAGAACACCAGGCCGTTGTCGAGAGCACCGTAGCCGATGCCTTCGAAGATGGCCACCGCGGTCAGCAGATCTTGCCCGCCGCCGTTCCAAGACTCGGGGACGAGGACACCCTGGAGCCCGAAGTCGGCGCACGCCGCCCACAGCTCGACTGAGAACGTCTCTCCGCGGTCGCGCTCCGTCATTCCATCGACCAGGCGCTGCTGCGCGAAGTCGACGGCGCCACGGCGAAGCGCCTTCTGTTCGTCGGTCCAGCTGAAATCCAAGGTGTCTCCTGCGGGCGGGCGCGAAGTGATCAGCCTGCCGGGTCTTTCGCAGCGGAATCTGAAACCGATGCGTTCGGGATGATCTCAACCACGTCGAACGCCACCGCGAGGCTCCGACCATCACTCGAGGAGGGATCGACCTCGCTGGGTGCCTGGGTCCAGCCAAACTCGAAGACCAAAAGGTCCGCCGGTCCGGTGCTCGTGTAGGCGGGCAGGGTCAGCTCATTCCATCCCGGCTCCAGCGTCAGGGTGACGAGGCGCTCGCCGTCGATGGAGACCGCCACGGTCTGAGCCGGCCGATCTCGGCCCGAGAACGGCATGGCGCGAAGTCTGAGCGTCCGCGGCGAATGCTCCGCCAATGCCACCAGCGCCATCTCCGCACGTCGCGCCGCAGCCCAACGAAACGTCGTGCCGGCAGCATCCGACTCGGCGCCCGACCAGCCACTTCCCAGCAGCGCCTCGGCGTGGCCGAAGTCCTGGCGGTGGGGCGTCTCGCCGAAGCTGGTGAGGAGTTCCACCAAGCGAGCGCCCTCTGCCGGCGGAACCGCGTTCCAGCGAATCGAGTCGAAGCCAGGGCGCCGGTAGAGCCGAAGGTTGGCCGGCGGCGCAGACAGTACCGGATCGAGGCTCTGAAGGAAGGGCTCGAACCAAGTTCCTTCGCGGAAGCCGGCAGCCGCGACCCAGCCGTTCGGCCTTTGGCGAGCCAGTTCCTGGGCCGCCGCAAGGTCGTAGTTCACCGACTGCACCGCCATTCCACGGGCCTCTTCGTCCACACGTTGCAGGTAGAAGCGCAGACAGGTCGCCGCCCAATCGTCGCGGGCGATCAACGTTTCGTCGCCGCTGCCGAGAATGGTCGCGAGCTGCGCGACACCGCGCCAGTCGGGCTTTTGCCACGGCTCGGATCGAGAGGCATTCCAATTGGGCACGGCCATCGTCAGAAGGAACGCGGCGAGGATCACCGTCGACCGCACCAGCAGAGGAAGACGCGAGGCGAAGCGTCCGGTCGCGCGACTGAGGACGCGTGCACCATCCACTAGACCGTAGGCGACAAGCGCCAGGAACGCGGGCAGCGCCGCAGACGTGTAGCGCACGTTGTACCAATGCCCAAAGCGGGCGAGGAGCATCAGCCAGATCGCGATGGGCACGATCCAGAGGCCGACCAGCCAAACGGCCGACCGGGTGTCCTGGCGCCACCATCGCACCATGCCCCAGAGACCGACTGCGAGCATGGTGAAGCTCAGCCAGCCGGACGTCGACGCGTCGAGCCCCGAGGTGGTCAGGCTGCTCAGCAGGCGGTCGAGGGAGCGCCGAGAGAGCGGGCTGGCAAACTGCAGGTCGTCGCCGTGATCGGGGGCCTGGGCGGCGGTGCCAGCATCGTCGACCTGATTGAGGCCAGGCACTGCTGGGAAGAGGAACGCCGTCAGGACGAGCGCCAGACAGCAGGCGATAGCGACGGCGAGGTCTCGTTGGACCTGCCAGCGGGACTGAGGCGACGACCTGCGCAGCCAGGCCGATAGGGCCGCCACGGGCACCAGCGCCAAGAGAACTGGTGCTGCCACCGCGCCCAGACACGCCGTCGCCGCGGCGAGCAGCCCGATCGCCGGCTTCACCCAGCGCGATCGAGGCTGGAACGCCAGAAGCAACAAGAGGGTCGTGGCGAGCAGGACCGCCGAGTACGGTCGGCCCTCCCGCGAATAGTCGACGTGAAGCGGCGCGACCGCCAACAGCGTCATCGCCACGAAGGCGACGGTCGGGCTGCCTGACGCCCGTCGCACGAGGAAAAAGAACACCGCCACCGCCAGCACACCACTCGAGGCGGGAATCGAGCGCGCGGCGAACTCCACGTTTGGGGCGCGATGAGCAAAAAGGGACAACGCCACCGCTTGACCGGCGTAGTAGAGCGCTCCGTTCTCCCGATCGACCGACAGGGCCGAGAGCCACTCGGTCCACGGCGCCGTCCTCATCTCTGCCATCGCGATGCGCGTCTGCTCGACATGGAGGATTTCGTCGAGCCACAGCGACGGTTCTCCCAGTCCGTCGAACCGCAGGAAAACCGCTGCCGTCAAAACCGCGAGAACGACGATCGCGAGCAGTCGACGTTGCGCCTGCTGCGACAGGCCGAGCAGATGGTCGCGGGCGCCCACGCTCGCAGCTTACCGAAGGTTCGTAGACTTGCTTGCGATGAAAGCATCGGCATTGCAGCTCGGAAGTCCACCGCCTGCCGACCTGGAGGTGGCAACTCCGATGCTCGTTCGGCACGATGTCCAGGTCTGGCGCATCCCGCTGGTCGGTTCGGAGTCGACGCGTCGACGGCTGGCGGGCTTGCTGTCGGCGCCGGAGCAGGTGCGAGCGGCGCGCTTTCGTCGCGAGACCCATCGGCGACGCTTCGAGTTCGCCCACGGCGGTCTGCGGAGCGTGCTGTCGGCGTACTTGGAACGGTCGCCGGAGGGGTTGCGATTCGACGCGGGCCCGGGCGGCAAGCCATTTTTGGTTCGTTCGCCGGGCGACCTCGAGTTGTGCTTCAACCTCTCGCACTCGGCCGATCTGGCGTTGCTGGCGGTCACGGCGGGGCGCGAGGTGGGAGTCGATGTCGAACGGCTCGACCCGAAGACGGAAACGGGACGTCTGGCGCGGCGCTTCTTCGCCCCGGAAGAGCGCGACGCTCTCGAGCGAGGGGAGGCCAGGCGACGCTTGGATGACTTCTTTCGGGTCTGGACGTTGAAAGAGGCCTACCTCAAGGCGGTGGGCACCGGACTCGGCCGATCGCTCTCAAGCTTCGCCGTCTCTCCGCACGGCGAAGAGCCACGCCTGCTGCGGTCGGAGGCCGGCGATGTGGAGACCTGGCGCCTGGAGTGCCTCGAGGTCGTGCCCGAGAACGGCCAGAACTTCGCGGGAGCGCTCGCTCTCGAGCGTCTATGAGGTCGGCTTCGAGGTGTGCCGGCCGGCGAAAAATCGCAGGCTGCCCAGGCCGAACCCGAGACCACAGATCAGCAGGTAGACCCAATAGAGCGGCAGGCTGGCGAGCGCGAAGAGAGAGCCGTGGATCCGCCGGAAGAGGCCGAAGAGGCCCGCGTTGAGAGCGACGATCCCGCCGCCGATCGCGGCCGCCAGCCAGCGGGCAGGCCGGAAAGCGACGGAGAGCGGCAGCGCGGCGAGGAGCAAGAACGCGAAGGCGACGCTGATTCGATAGCGGGGCTTGACGTTGAGATCGTCCACCAGGCCGCCGGACGAGAGCATCTGCTCGGTCCACGGGATGGCTCGCTTGAACAAATCCGTGTGCACCATGCTGCGAAAGGTCCATCGCTTGAGGTGCTTGACCTGCAGGTGCCTGACCAGGCGGATGCGACGCCCGGATCGGATCAATCGTGCTCCGAGCTCGATGTCTTCGATGCTCGGGTCCCCGTAGCCCTCGTCGAACCCGTCGACCTCCAGGAATGCCTCGCGGCGCACGGCACCACAACCCGACCAGAAGGTCGATGCAGTTTCGTGGCTGGTCTGATGAACATAGTGGTGGAGAAGGTTGCGAAATTGGGAGACCCAGGATGCATCGCTGGGCGTGTCGTCGTAGGAGCCGAGGACCGCGTCGGGTGCCTCGAGGCCGGCGAACGCGTTCTGGACCCGCTCGATGAGGTCAGGGGGCGCCTCGATGTCGGCATCCAGGAAGAGAAGCACCTCGCCGGTGGCCTCGGCAGCCCCCCGGTTGCGGGCGCGGGCGGGGCCGCCGCGCTCGTCGAGCTGGAGGATGCGGGAAGAGTCCGGCGCAGCGTCGGAGGGATGCGCGTTGTCGTCAACGACTCCGTCGATAACGACGATCAGCTCGTGGGGCGGCGGATCGAGGTGTGCCAGCGACCGGGCGCTGCGTGGCCACGCGGGCGCAGCGCCGCCCACCGGCACGACCAGGCTGACCTTCACCGGCTCGGTCACCGCGTTTCGACCGCTCAACGCCGGCGACTGCGCCATCCGGCGAATGCGTTGTAGAGGGCGGCCACGCAGAAGCCGAGCGCGGCGCCGGTCAGCGCACCGTAGAAAAGCCCCACGAACGAGCCACTCCACGTCACCGAATAGCCCGGGAAGAAGTTGCGCAGGAGGCCGAGGTTGGGCCCCACAACCTCGCCCCCCTTGATCACCAGCCACAGCGTGGCGGCGAACAGCCCGACGCCGCAGACCATGCTGGTGACGAGGGCGACGATGGCCGCCCGCAGCCGGGCGACGGTGCGAGCGACGAGCAGCAGCTCTTGATCATTGGCAACGTGGGAATTCATCTCAGCTCGATCTTGGCGGTCGGGGATGTGGCTGCTAGGCGGCCGGCGGTCAGTCTTCGAGGGTGGTCAGCAGCGCCAGGCGGCGCTCGAGACCTCTTTCGAACGCCGACGTCAATCGGTTGATGAGGCGGGCAGTGATCCAGCCCAAAGCGAAACCGGCCAGTGCCACTTCCAGCATGCCAACGGCCGTGCCGGCCCAGGAGACCTGGTAACCGAAAAGGTACTGACCGAGGAGCGACATCATCGGCACGATCTCCTCGCCATTGCCGACCAACAGGAACAACGTGGCGACGGCGAGGACGATCGATGCGGTCAGGCCGACGGCGCCGCCCATGGCGACCTCGTCATATTGGGAGAACGCATCCTCCAGGATGTCGTGGAGCGTGGCCTCCTGAACGCGCTCCGGAGTCAGCCGATCGCCGCCTTTCTCGGTCGCGGCGTCGCTGCGGCTTTCCTCGTGGTAGTCCTGCTCGACGTTGATGGACCACAGATCGAGATCTGCGCCTGCAACGTTGCGGGCGGCCCAGAGACCGGCCACCATCGAATGGTCCTGGTTGTTGTACCGATGCTGCCCGTTGCGGCCGATGGTTTGGAGGTTCTCGAAGGTTTCGAGCCAGCCGCGGATCGTCTCCAGATGTCCTTCGTAGGCATCGTCGTAGACCGGATAGGCCTTGGGCATCCGGATCACAGTGCCCGCCTGCACCTCGTCGGCTTCAAAGAGCCGAAGCCGTTCGCCTTCCTTGGCCCCAAGCTCGATCAGGTCATCGTCGCCCATGCTCCACAGGTCGTCGCCTTCGTCGACGAAGTACTCGAGGCCGAGGAACGACGTCGACGGATCGGCCACCATCTCGGGGCTCCAATTCTTGAAGCTCTGAACGCGGCCAACGCGCACGTCGGGGGAGTGGACGTAGATCCAGTTGTCGGGGAAGAGATGCTCGCGGTCGACGACGAGACCGATGATCAGGAAGTCCCGATAGCG
This sequence comes from Acidobacteriota bacterium, assembly GCA_038530905.1. Lineage (GTDB taxonomy): Bacteria > Acidobacteriota > Thermoanaerobaculia > Multivoradales > J023 > JAUIJL01. The sequence continues at coordinate 2,032 of JBCBCF010000194.1, read as the reverse complement.
CAACCCGTCGGCCGCCGCGAGGATCTCGCTGGGTGCCGCCGGGCTTAGCGATCGCACCAATGCCGTGATTGGCATCGACGAGATCAGGTGGTCGCAGGACTGCGTTCGCAGACCGTCCGCCGTCTGGACATCGACGGCATGGATGCGCCGGTCCTTGTGGTGGAGGGCCACCACCCGCGCATTCAGCTCGGTCGGAAGGCCGCGCTCCGCCGCCATCTCGGCGCATCGCTCCCACATCATGCCCGGCCCGAGCCGCGGGTAGAGGAAGCGTTCGATCAGGCTCGTGACGACCTCGCCGTCGCCAGCGCCGCGCGCGTTCCCGAGGAAGGCGTTCTTCACCGCCGTCAGTAGATCGAGGTTCTTGATCCGCTGAGCCGCCCACGCGGCGCTGATCTCAGAGCACGGCATGCCCCACACCTTCTCAGTGTAGGTCTCGAAGAAGATCTCGAAGAGCCGTCGCCCGAAGCGGTTGCTGACCCAGGCGTCGAAGGTCCGCTCGTTGCGGGCCGGGAAGAGCTGCGCGTGGCCATAGCTGAGCACCACGCGGACCGCCTCCGCAACGCCGAGGCCACGCAGCGCGTTGAGAGGCTTCAGCGGGTAGTCGAAGAGCGTGTCGCGGTAGTAGATCCGCGACATCCGCTCTCGGGTGAGAAGGTCGTCACCGAGGATCTCGTGCCAGAGATCCTCCACCTCGCGCACCTTGGTGAAGAAGCGATGGCCACCGATGTCGAGTCGGTTGCCCTGAAACTCGACGCTGCGGGAGATGCCGCCCACGAGCGGATCCGCCTCGAACACCCGGCCAGAGCGGCCCAGCTTGCCCAGCTCGAGCGCCGCCGTCAGCCCTGCGGGCCCGGCGCCGACCACCACGGTCTGTTCTGCCATTCGATGAGAGCTCGAAGTCAAGAGATGAAAGAGAGGTCACCAAGCGCGTTCCGCATCCCGTTTCGCCGGAGGGCGCCGTCTGGTTTCGGCCAGACGGATCCTGAGGCGGGTATACGATCCACCCACCCATGGAAAGCGCCGCCGTTCATCGGATCCACTGTTCGTACCATAAGTGCTTGACGGTCTACTTCCGGCGGGTGATGGACTCGGTCTTCAATCGCTGCCAGCCGTGGAGCGGTGGTTACGGTCATTTCAACAGCCATCTCCAAGACTTTCTCGCGGGCTTTCGAGACCTGGAGGTCGCGTCGGTCAACAATCGCGCTCTCGATCCTCGCGACATCGGGCCTTGCCGGATCTCCCGTTTTCTGCGCGATCCCCGCGACTTGGTGGTGTCCGGCTACTTCTACCATCGCCGTGGCGCCGAGCTGTGGACGCAGATCGTCGATCCGACCGCTGACGATTGGTATTTCGCCCACGGCGTCGTGCCCGAGGGCCTCCGCGCCGCGGGTGGCTCATTTGCTGATTACCTCAAGGCCCTACCCGAAGAGGATGGGCTGCTGGCGGAGCTGGAGTTCCGCACGTTGCACTTCGAATCGATGGCGCGGTGGAGATCTCTGTGGGGCGTCGATCATCCCGACGTCCTCGTCCTGCGCTACGAAGAGATCCTCGGTCGGGAAGTCGAGAGCTTTCAGCGGATCTTTCGCCACTACGGCTTCGGGCCGATGTCGTCGACGCTCGGCCGCTTCTTCGCGCGCCGCCACTCGCTGGCGGGTCGATCGGTCCGCAGGCATCGGGCCGATGCTCACGTGCGCAATCCGGCGTCAGGTCAGTGGCGAGAGCACTTCACGCCCCGGGTGCGGCGCGCATTCGACGCCCGCTGGGCCGGCCTGATTCGCCAGCTCGGCTACCCTGACGACTGACTGTCGTGGCCCACATCGTGTGCGTCAGCGACGGCATGACCAGCGTCGTTTATTCGGTCCTGGAGCTGGCGCGGCGGCTGGCGGTGGATGGACATCGCGTGACCTTCGTCGGTCGCCCGGAACGGCGCGCGCTGGCGCTGCGCCAGGGCCTCGCTTTCGAGGCGCTTCCCTGCAACCGCTCGGCTGGGTATCTGGCCAGCGACGCCCGCAGCGGCCCGATCTCCCGTCTC
>JBCBCF010000193.1:0-8466 GCA_038530905.1 Acidobacteriota bacterium | reverse complement strand
GGTCAGGTCACCGCGCAGCGATGCCGGCAGCCAGCGCGCGTCGCCCAACTCGGGCAGGTGCAGACGGGGAAGCACGATCGACACCGCATCACGCCTCGCGGCGCAGCAGCTCCTCGACCCGAGCCGTGACCATCGACATGGCGACGCGGTTCTCACCGCCCTCGGGCACGATCACATCGGCCCACCGCTTCGACGGCTCGACGAATTCGAGATGCATCGGCCGCACCGTCTCCATGTACTGGCGCAGCACGTCGTCGAGATCGCGACCGCGCTCGTTCAGGTCGCGGCGAATGCGCCGCATCAAGCGAACGTCGGCGTCGGTATCGACGAAGATGCGGAAGTCCAGCAGGTCGCGGATCGTCGGCTCGGCGAGCAGCAGAATGCCTTCGACCAGCACGACCGGTCTCGGCTCGACCCGAACGCTCTCGGCCCGGCGGCGATGCGCCACGAAATCGTAGCGCGGTGCGTTGATCGCCTGCCCGGCCTTGAGACAGCGCAGGTGCTCTTCGAGCAGTGCCGCGTCGAACGCGTTCGGATGATCGAAATTGTGCTTCTCGAGATGCTCGGCGTCACGCCAGGCGAGGTCGCGGTAGTAGTTGTCCTGCGCCAAGAACGCCAGCCGACGGTCGCCAACCGCCCTCAGGAGGACCCGCGCGACGGTTGACTTGCCGGACCCGGTCCCGCCGGCGACGCCGAGGATCACGGGCGGCGCCAGCTCCGCGACAGGCAAGCCGGCGCGGGCAGCCGACTTTGTGTGGCCGTCCACGGCGGTTCAGCCTTCCTCTGCGGCGCGCCCCGCGACGCTCTGCTGCAGGGCGCTCGCTACTTCGGGATGGCGGGCGACGACCTCTCCGTAGAGCTCGCGATCGATCTCGAGCATTTCGCATTCTCGCGCTGCCGTGGCGGTCCACCGATGGCGACCTTCGCCGAACAGGATCTCGGCCCCGAGGACTTCCCCGGCGCGCACCAATGCGATCTGCCGGTTGCGGCCATCGCCGTCGCGCCGATAGAGGCGCGCGGCGCCCGACGCGAGCACGAAGAAACGATCTCCCGCCTCGCCCTCGGTGAAGACGATGGCGCCCGGATGCTTGACGCGCAGAAGAATCTGGGCCAGCAATGCCGCCCGCTCGGCAGGCTCGAGGCCGTCGAAGAAGGGAGACCAGCGGATCTCGTCGGGGCGGTCGATGGTGCGCAACCAGTCGTTCGCCGACATCATCTCGGAGGTCATCATCGAGTTGATGCTCGACCCGTCCTCGATCTCCGACAGCGGCGTCGGCTCTGGCGGAGCGGACACCATGGCGTCCGCGATCCAGCTCGGCCGCTCTCCGGACTCGTCCACCAGCCGGGCCAGCCAGGGTGCGACGTCCGCCTGAGGATCGACCCGCTGGATCTTCTTGAGCAGCGCCAGGCCCTTGGCGACGAAGCCTTTCTCGGAGAACTCGTCGACGAGCTCGAGAAGGATCTCGACGGCCCGCGCGGTGTCGCCGTCACGAACGTGGACATCGGCGAGCTGCTGGCGCAGGAAGACGCTCGTCGGCTCCTGTCGCAGCCTCGCTTCGAGCACCTTGATCGCCCGCCGATATTGGCGCTTGACGATCAGTGCGTTGACATCTTGCTCGCCACGTAGCCAATCGAACACCGCGTCGACTCCTCCAGCGGTTCAGATCGCGCCCGCCGACTCGTCGTCGACGATCGACAGCACGTCGAGCTGAGTGCGCCCGATCCACGGCGCGACCTGGACCAGCTCGGCGAGCGGCATGCCGCCCGCCGGCGCTTCGGTGGTTGCGAAGGTGAGGTGCGTGGCGTCGAACGCAACATCGGCCGACAAGGTCGCGTCGAGATCGCGCCACGCGCCGTCGAGGTAGGCCTGAGTCCACATATGGTAAGCGAAGACGTCAGGACGTTCGGCGAATGCCTCGGCGTACACCACGCCGATCGCCAGTCGCGCCGGCACCCCGTCGGCACGCAGCAAGGCAGCGAGCAGAACGGCGTGCTCCGTGCAGTCTCCCGAGCCGCTCGCCGCCACCGCGGAGGCGCGAGCGAAGAGCGTGTCGAGATTCTTCTCTTCGAGGGTCTCGGCGACCACACGCCGCCAGTGTTCGGCCCGCTCGGGCAGTCGGGCGTCCGCCGGTGCGGGCCGGCGCCGGGCGAGGTCGCGCACCGCCGGCGCGCGATGGTCGATCAGAGTCGAGTCGGCAAGGGCGTCCGGGCCGGGCGGTGGAGCAGGCACCGGCGGCGCATCCAGATCGATGTCGACGACGATGCCCTCGGCTTCTTGACGCGCGCGCTGCCAGCCCGTCGATGGGAGCTCGGCGCGCACCCCTTCGACCCGCAAGCGATAGCGCATGCGGCGTTGAGAGCGCGGTGCATCGATCGGGCGGTCGGGGACGATCAACGTGTCAACGAGCATCTCCGGCGCGCCGGCGGCGCTCGGCGGCGCGACGCCACCGACCACGCGTTCGAACACCAACGGCCGTCCGAGGAGCTCGGTCTCCGTGCGCAGGATGGTGCCGCCGGGGCTCATCCAAACCGTCGCCGGCGTCTCGGGCGTCAAGCTCGACGTCTGGCGCCAGCGACTCGTCGAGCAGAGCGCTTCACCGAGCGCCAGCGGCTCGTCGAGCGCCTCGAGAACGTAAGTCTGCTCGATCCGCAGACCGCTCTCCTCGTCGAAGATCGGCAGAACGAGGCGACCGGGATCGCCGTCGGCCGAGGTGCCGGCAGCCGGCGCATGCTCCGCAGTCGACTGAAGCCTCGCGGCACGGGCCGCAGTAGCCGCCCGCACCGCCTCCGCGCGGCGGCGGTGGGCAGCCGTCGGCGTCAGCCAGTCCGAGGCTAGGGGTTCGGTCACGGGCGGGCGATCGCCCTCGGTGCGCTGCAGCTCGCCGTCGGCAAAGCGATAGCTGCGCACGGTTGGCTCCGGGCCGAGAACCTGTCGCAGGCCTGCCTCGATCGGCGCGCCGTCGGCATCCTCGACAAAGCGCTCGACACTCTCGATCTCGAGCGTCGAGCCACCCCGGCGCAGCGCCAGATCCAGACGCTCCTCGATGACCACCGTGCCGCTGCGGAACTCGACGGTCTCGACGAAGAGGCCCGCCGGCACGCCACCGATGTCGACGCGATAGGTGACGGTGCGCTCGGCGCCGGGTGGCGGCGCCGAGCAGAGATCGTCGACGGCCAGGCCGGGCGCGGAGACGGAGCAGGCCACCGCGAGGGAGGCGATGGTTCGGAGGATTCGGGTTTGCATTGCCACGCCGAGTCTATGCTGCCGCGCACAACGCGGCGGCAGGCATCGGCAGGCTGCTTCGACGTCGACCGACGCCGAGCTCAGCGCCCGGGGGTCCAGACGAACGACAGGCCCCACGAGCGCCCCGGAGCAAACGACGAGAGATCGTCGGCGGAGGCGCGGTAGGTCTCGTCGAGCAGGTTCTCTCCGCGCAGCGTGACCTCCAGCTCAGGGCCGATCGGCACCGCGACCGCCGCCGTGATCAGATCGGCCGAGCCGATGGCGAATTCGCCCGGGCCCGGATCGTTCTTGGCGGCGCGATGCTGGTAGCGCACGCGGCCTCGCCAGGCGGCGGCTCGATACTCGACTCCGAGCTGCAGCCGATCAGGAGAGATGTCGGCGAGCGGTGAGCCGTCATCGGCTTCCCCATCGAGGAGGTGCCCCGAGAGGTCGAACTTCCATCGATCGCCGACGCGGTGAAACGCCTCGAGCTCCAGCCCATCGATCGTGCCCGACGTCAGATTGACGAAGGTCAGCAGCTCGTCGGCGACCTCGATCCGCTCAATGTAGTCGTCGATCTCGAGCCGGAACGCGCGCACCTCGACAAAGCTCTTGGCGCCGAACCAGCGCGCACCCAACTCGAGAGACAGCGAGCGCTCCGCCTCGAGATCGGGATTGCCAATGACCTGACCGCGACCGGTCGTGCCGATGAAGTAGCGCTCGGTCAGGCTGGCGAACCGCAACCCGGTGGCGACGTTGGCCACCAGCTCGACACCGGCGCCGAGCGGCCTCACGAGGCCGAGAAATCCCGAGAATGCACCGTCGTCGGTCGCATCGAAACCGATGTTGTCCTGTCGCTGATGCGTGTAGCGGCTGCCGGCAAGCAGCGTCGTGGCACCGAATCCTTGGCGCACGGACGCGAAGGCCGCAATCTCTTCTTGGGAGCCGTCAAGCGAACGAAGGGTCGTGGTCGGGCCACCGTCGACCGGCGTCTCCACATCGATCGCCTCGACACCGCGCCGCGCAAAGAGATCGCCGCCGAAAGTCCACACTCCGTCACCAACCGCCACACGCCGCTCGCCCGAGAAGCCGAAGTCGAACGCCTCGTTCTCGACCACGTTGCGCCGCTGGCCCGGCCGCAGGACATCGGTCGTCAGCGAGTTGGGATGCGCGTATGCACGGGCCGTCCAGTCGTCGCCGTCGGCAGAAAGGGTGGCGACGAGGTGACGCTCGCGCGGGTAGTCGGTGATGCGGTCGTCGGGAAAGTCGAGATTCGGCTTGCCGAGGTCGCTGCCGTAGGAAGGCACCAGACCCAGCCGCCACTCGACGCCGCTCGAGCCGCTCCAGCGACGCGAGATCGTCGCCGAGACTTGCTCGAAGTCGGTGTTCTGAGGGCTGCCGTCGGCGACCGCGTCTTCACTCGCCGCCCGCCGCGCCACCGCCAGCGACCAGCGATCGTCACCCCAGGCGAGCGACAGCGCGTGCTCGTCACCGAAGCTTCGGTAACCACCCTCGACACGCAGCGCCTGCGCGCGGCGCGGAAAGAGCTGCACCACGCCGCCGAGCGCGCGCGAGCCGTAGTGAGTCGACGCCGGGCCGCGCACCACCTCCACCTCGCCCAAGAGCAGCGGATCGACGAACGAGACCGACACCCCGGCGCGCCGCTCTCCCTCGATCGGCGCACCATCGACGAAGGTCAGCACGCGCTGCCGCGAGACTCCACGGATGGCGTAGACCTGGAACAGTCCCGGCTGGCCGTTCTCGGCCACGCCAGCGGCGCTCTGCAGCAGCTCGACGAGGGTGGCCGGCGCCACCGCCTGCTCTTCGGGGTTGATCGCGGTGGCCGCGATTGAGATCGGCGCCATCGCCCCGCCACCGCGCTGCGCGGTCACGTCGATGCTTTCGAAGACCTCCTGCTTCGCCTCGAGCACGATCTCGAGTGAAGCTTCGGCGGCGGTTGCCTCGAGTGCGGTCTCGCGGAAGCGCGGGTGCTCGACGAGCAGAACACAAGGAAGCGCGCAGTCCAGCACAAAGGCGCCATCGGCTGCCGTGAACTCGACGATCTCGGAGTCGACGACGCTCAGGCGAGCGCGTTCGACGCCGACCCCCTCGGTCGTCACGACGCGGCCTCGCAGCTGCTCGGCGGCAGCCGGCGCGCCGCTTGTGACGATCCACGCAATCAGGAGGAACCATCTCGCGGCCCGGCGCTGAGCGGCGGACTGCCTCGGAGCGGATCCAGTCAAGAACAGCAACGTCGAGAAAGGTACGGTCGGAAATCCGTTGCGGGACGGAGCGAACGAGGGATGGTGACCGACGGCGGAAGGGGACGGTGTGCGCGGTGGCGGGAGAAGAGCGCGCAGCAGCGTCGGCCTCGTCGATCTTATCGCTCCTAAGCGCTCCGGAACGGGGCACTGGGGCGACTTGCAGCTCTCGGGGACGAAACCCAACAAAAAACACGGGCGCGCGAGGGCCCGTGCAAGGGGAAGAGCCGAAGACGAGCTGTGAAGCTCGTCACTTCAACACGCGGCGCCGGCGACCAATCTCCGCATCTCGGATCTTCCCGCTGAATCGCTCGGGGTCAGGAACTGCGCTTCTTCCGACCCCGCGTCGCCTTCTTCGGAGCCTTCCGCTTGGCGTCGAGCAGCTCTTTCGCGCGCTCGGCATCGACCGCCATCGGATCGCTGCCGCGCGGCAGCGTGGCGTTGGTCTTGCCGTCGCTGACGTAGGGACCATAGCGACCGTCCAGCACCTGCACCGGACCGGCAGCGCCTTCGATCTCGCCCAGCTCTTTGAGCACCTTCTTCTGCGCGCCGCGTCGCGTCTTCTTAGGCTGCGCAAGGATTTCAAGCGCCGCCGGCAGCTCGATCGTGCAGGCTTGCCGCCACGACTCGAGCGAGCGGAAGTCTTTTTGATGCCGGACGTACGGCCCGTAGCGGCCGATGGCGGTCTGGATCTCATCGCCACTCTCAGGGTGATGACCGAGGCTGCGCGGAAGCTGAATCAGCAGCTGGGCAATCTCGGGGGTCAGATCGGCCGTCGCGACATCGCGCGGCAACGACACCCGACGCGGCTTCTCCTTCGCCTCCTTCTCTTCCTCTGTCTGACCCAGCTCGAGGTACTCGCCGTAGCGCCCGGTCTGGAGGAAGATTGGCCGCCCGGAAACCTCGTCGAGAGCAACCGGCTCGGCCTCGGCGCTTTTCGCCTTGAGGAGGTCGAGCGCCGCGGTGAGCGTCAGCTCGTCTGGAGCGAAGCGCTCTGGGACCGTGACCACGTTCCCGTCGCCACCCTCGCCGCGCCGCACGTAGGGCCCGTACTTGCCGACCTTGACGACGACCGGATCCCCCGAGTCGGGATCGTCGCCGAGCTCGATCGCCGGGTAGGTCACCTCACCCTTCTCGACTCGCTCCACGAGCCCCGGATCCTCTTCCTCGCCGAGGTAGAAGGTCGCGACCAGGCGGTCCCACTCGGTCGTGCCTGCGGCGACATCGTCGAGATCGTCTTCCATCGCGGCCGTGAAGTCGGTGTCGACCAGGTCCGAGAACTGCGTCTCGAGCAGCTCAGTGACGGCAAGCGCCACGAAGGTCGGCGTCAGCTCGTTGCCGTTCTTCACAACGTAGCCGCGATCCTGAATCGTGCTGATGATCGAGGCGTAGGTGCTGGGGCGGCCGATGCCCTCTTCTTCGAGCTTCTTGACCAGGCTTGCTTCGGTGTAGCGATAGGGCGGCTTGGTCGCGTGCCCCTCGGCGTTGAGCGAGGCGAGATGCAGCTCCTGGCCGAGCGCGAGAGGCGGCAGGATGTTCTCCTGGTCGCCAAGCTCCGCGTCGGGATCGTCTGAGCCTTCGACATAGGCCCGCAGATAGCCGGGGAACGCGATGCGGCGCCCGCTCGCGGAGAACGTCAATCGTTCGCTCTCCACTTCGACCGACGCCTCGAGCTGCGTGCGCTCGATCTCGGCCGGCACCATTTGACAGGCGATGGTGCGCTTCCAGATCAACTCATAGATTTTGCGCTGATCCGGGTCGAGCGAACGCTCGATGTCCTGCGGCCGGCGCGATAAGTCAGTCGGCCGAATCGCCTCGTGCGCTTCTTGCGCGCGCTTGGCCTTTGTGCGGTAGCGCAGCGCGTCCTTCGGCAGGTAGTCGGTTCCGTAGGCATCGCGGATCACCTGCCGCGACTGCTCGAGCGCTCGCTCCGAGAGCGTCACGCTGTCTGTGCGCATATAGGTGATGAGACCGACGCGCTCGCCCTCGAGGTCGATGCCCTCGTAGAGCTGCTGAGCGATCTGCATCGTCCGCTTCGAGCTCATCCGCAGCTTGCGATTCGCCTCTTGCTGCAGCGTCGAGGTGATGAACGGCGGTGCGGGCCGCTGCTTCGCCGGCGTGGTGTCAAGGCGGGTCACCGTCCACGGCACACTCTCGCGGCCCCCGGTGGCCAGACTCTCGGCTTCGGCCTGGAGAAGGTGTCGATGATCGCTCTTGAGGCGGCCGGTGGCCGAATCGAAGCTCTTGCCGTCGGCGAGACGTTGGTCGTCGATTCTGCTCAGCTTTGCCTTGAAATCGGTCTTCCCGGCCTCGGCAGCCAAGCGGGCTCGAAGGTCCCAGTACGACGAGGAGACAAACGCCATCCGCTCGCGCTCGCGCTCCACCAGAAGACGCACGGCGACGCTCTGAACGCGTCCGGCTGACAGGCCAGGGCGCACACGCTTCCAGAGCAGAGGTGAGAGCGAGTACCCGTAGAGGCGATCGAGGATGCGACGCGCCTCCTGCGCGCGCACGAGATTCTCGTCGACCTCGCGCGGGCTCTCGAGAGCCTCCTGGATCGCCTCGGGCGTCACCTCGTGAAAAACGATGCGGCGAACCTCGATGCCCTTCTTCGGCGACAGAAGCTGGAGAACATGCCAACTGATGCTCTCTCCCTCGCGGTCTTCATCCGTCGCGAGCAGCAAACGATCGGCCGACTTCAGCGCGTCCTTGAGTCGCTTGACGTGCTGCTTCTTCTCGGCAGGCACCACGTAGACGGGCTCGAAGCCGGCCTCGACGTTGACTCCAAGGCGCGCCCACTGCTCCGACCGCAGTCGGGACGGGATCTCCTTGGCGTTCTGCGGCAGATCCCGGACGTGGCCATAGCTCGGCTCGACTTGGTAGTCCGGTCCCAGGAAGCGGCTGATCGTCTTGGCCTTCGCTGGCGACTCGACGATGACGAGGCTTTTGGAACTTGCTGCAGGCATAGACGGATCCCTTCGT
>JBCBCF010000192.1:0-8602 GCA_038530905.1 Acidobacteriota bacterium | reverse complement strand
CGGCAGCGGAAGAAACTTGGGAAGACATCGCGTCTTGCATCGGCTGATCCTTTCACGCCGTCCTGAGGCCTCCTCAGACCTCGCGGCGCAGATAGGCCGGCCCCGGCAGGCGCTCGACGCGGCCGAGGATCTCGAGCTCGAGAAGCGCCGCGAGAACCCGGTCGACCGACGTGTCGCAGTCCGCCGCCAGGGCATCGACTGTGGTGCTGCGGGCGTCGTCGAGCCGGTCGAGCAGCTGGCCCGCGAGGCCGGCCGGGCGCGCCGTCGGGGTCGGCTCGTCGGCCTCGGCGCGTCGCGGGGTCGGCTCGTCGGGCGAAGCGACGTCAGGGTCGTCGACGGCGCGACCAACGAGCGCCAGCGGCAGGCCGTCGAGCCGCTCCAACAGGTCTTCAGCGCAGAGAGCGGGCGGCGCGCCGTCGGCGATCAGGCGGTTGGTGCCGAGCGACAGCTCGTCGTCAATGCGGCCGGGGACAGCGAAGACGTCGCGGCCGAGATCCAGCGCCTGGTGCGCGGTGATCAGCGAGCCCGACCGCAGCTTCGCCTGCACGACGAGCGTCAGGTCGGCGAGGGCGGCGATGACCCGGTTGCGGATCGGGAAACGCCAGGCGCGCGGCTCGGCGCCGAATGCAAACTCGCTGACCACCGCGCCGCTGAGGGCGATGCGATCCGCCAGCACTCGCCCACCTCGCGGATAGTCGACGTCGAGACCGCAGCCGACGACCGCGACCGTGCGTCCACCCGGCACCTCGAGAGCCCCCAGATGCGCCTCGCGATCCACTCCGAGAGCGAAGCCGGAAATGACCTCGACGCCGGCAGCAGCCAGACGACGGGCGAGAGCGCGCGCCGTCGTGCGCCCATAAAGATCTGCTCGTCGCGCGCCCACAACCGCAACCGCCGGCGCCTGCCGGAACGCGCCGCGGCAGGCGAGCACCGGTGGCGGCAGAGGGTGGTCGAGCAGAACCGTCGGGTAGGCCGCGTCGAGATGGGTGACGATGGTTGCGTTCAGTCGTTCCGCCAGCCGTTGCTGGTCGTCGGCGACGGCGGGAGCTTCGTCGCGCGCGTCCAGCGCGCGGCGCAGCGGCGCGGCCGGCACGCCCAGCGATCGGGCGGCCGGCGCGACGTCGGCCGGGCGCAGATCGCGCCAGGCGTCGAGATCGAGGGCCAGTCGGCAGAGGGCGGGGCGCGTGATGCGATCGCAGGCGTTGAGAGCGATCAGCAGATCGCGGTCGTCGGGCATGGTGTCTCCGGGAAGGCGCCGCCCGCATGGCGGCGTCGTTTCCCAGGAAGACGCAGAGCGCTCGACTCTTTGCCGCTCGGACGCTCGAGGAGCGGGACGGACCGGCGGTTTGCCGGGATGGCTCGCGTCCGTTCTCCGCGGGCGTGCGTATATAGTGACGACTCAGGTTTTTCGCCGCGCCGAAAGGGATCGTTCGAAGAGATCCAACGTCGCCGCGGCCGCCCGATGGACTGCTGGAGGGAAGGAACTCGATGGCTCGAGGATGGTCGACGATCCTGCGCAATCCGGCCCGGCATGCCCGCGGCGCCGGAGCTTGGATAGCGCTCAGCTGCGCTCTTCTGGTCACCGTCGCCTGCGGCTCGACCGGCGTCACCGACGACTCCACCCGCCGCAGCGTCCGCGAGCAAACCACCCAGCCCGCGCAGCTCGCTTTCGGGGTGGACATGGCGCGACGCGGGCTGTGGAGCGAGGCGCTGTTCCGCTTTCGCCAGGCCGAGCGGCTGGCGCCGGGCGATGCCGAGGTCCTCAACAACATCGCCGTGTCGTACGAGGCGTTGGGCGACTTCGATCGCGCTCTTGAGACCTACCGCCGCGCGCTCAAGGCCGACTCTCAGAACAGCACCCTGCGCCAGAACTACTCGCGCTTCGTGGAGTTCTACCGCGCCTTCCGCCCCGACGAGGCGGTCGAAGGAGCCAATTGATGTCGTCTCGATCTCGCCGCGCGCCCGCGCCGCGTCGGCGCCTGCCGGCGATCGCTTTCTCGTTCCTTGCGCTTGCCGCTGGGCTTTGGCTCGGGCCGCCGCCAGCCGCCGCCGACACCACCGAGGTCAAGCTCCGGCTGCCGGTGCGTGCGCGCCTCGATCTCACCGGCAAGCAGACGATTTCGGCGCTGCCGTTCATCATCGTGGATCGCGAGGGCGAGGGCGGCTTGCCCGGCCGCGATCTCAACGTTCAGGGTGAGTTCGAGCGCTACCTGCTCAAGCTGCTGCGTCGCGAGACGCCGCTCAAGGTCATCGAGCCAGGGCCGGTCGACCTGCCGACCTTCGATCTCGACGCGCTGTCGCGCGAGAACCGTTTCTGGCGCGCCATGGGCGATCGACTGCAGGCCGATCTGCTCTTGGTCGGCAGCCTCGATTTCGATATCCAGGACCGCAGTGGCTACCGGACCGAAGAGTACGTGTCGCCGTTCGACGGCCGCACCTATCGCCGCCAGATTCTGGTCGAGGAAACCGGTTTCGAATACGACATCGTGATGCAGGTCTACGACGGCCGCACTGGCGATCTAATGTATTCGGACAATTTCAAAGACTTCAAGCAGTTCGAAGGAGAGTCGGCCGACCCGCTGACCGGCATGTTCGCCAACCTCTACTCGCTCGAAGATCGGATCATCGGCATCTTCGCGCAGAAAGAGGTCGAGGCGACGCGCCTGCTCTTCGATTGACCTGGAGCACGACGCTCTTGTGATCGAGCACCCCGAGACGTCGACATCGACATTCCAGCCTGAGCCTACGCCGAACTACGCGACGCCGCACGTCGCCGACCGCCGGCCACGCCGGCACGCCCCGGAGGTCTCTTTCGTGTCCCGAACCATCTCTCGATCGATCATCGTCGTCGCCGCCCTGGTTCTGGCGTCGGGAGCGCACGCGCAATACTTCGGCAAGAACAGGGTTCAGTACCGCGACTTTGACTGGCGGATTTATCACTCGCCGCATTTCGACGTGTATCACTACACGGACGACGAGCAGCTCCAGAAAGTGGTGTCGTTCGCCGAGAGCGCCTACGACGAGCTGTCCCGCGAGTTCGATTACCAGATCCAGGAGCCGACGCCGCTGATCGTCTACGAGACGCTGTCGGCCTTCCAGCAGACCAACGTGATTCTGAACGGCGTGCCCGAAGGCGCCCAGGCGTTCGCGACGTCTGCGAAGTTCCGCATGGTGATGCCGATGGACATGCCAGACGAGGAGCTGCTGGCGCTCATCAAGCACGAGCTGACCCATATTTTCCAGTACTACATCCTGTTCTCAGGCCGGCTCGGCGGCGGTTTGCGCGGCGCGCCGCCGCTTTGGTTCATCGAGGGCATGGCGAGCTTCTACGCCGACGACGAGACGCCCGGCGACCGCAAGTACATGGTGGACGCCGTGGTCAACGACCGCATCCCGTCGATCCGGGCGCGCGGTGGCGGTTTCTTCGCCTACCGCTTCGGTAACGCCGTCTTCAGCTATATCGAGGAACGTTGGGGGCGCGACGCGGTGCTCGATTTTGTCTACGAGTTCCGCAACACCTTCGGCTCGCAGGTCGGTCGCGCAGTCGAGCGCACCTTCAGGATGGACGTTGAGGACTTCGACTCCGACTTCCGTCGATGGGCGCGTCAGCGCTACCTGCCTCAGCTTCTCGAAACCGGCGAGCCTGGGGACTTCGGTCGTCTGTTCCGCCTCGATCGGGGCGAGATCGGCCAGGAGCTGTCTCCCGTCGCCTCACCGTCGGGCGATCTCGTGGCCGCGCTCACGACCGATCGCGGCGAAGTCGACGTCTCGATCTTCGACGCCCGCACCCGCCGACGGATTCGCAACATTTCTGAGGGCTTCGACACAGAGGTGCGGGGGGTCGTGGTGCGCACCAATCGCCAGGATGGGCGCGATCTCGCCTTCTCGCCCGATGGCAACTACATCGCCGCCTTCGGCCGCCGCGAGGCGAGCCGCAGCCTGCTGCTCTACGACGTGATCGATGGCGGGCTCGACAAGATCGTCGACATGCCGCTCGACCAGCAGCGCTCGCCGACATTTTCGCCCGACGGTCGCTACATCGCCTTCGCGGCCAATGAGGGCGGCACGAACGACATCTACGTCATCGATCTCGACACGCTGGAGATCCAGAACCTGACCGACGATCCCGCGTTCGACTCCTCGCCGGAGTTTTCACCCGACGGCAAGTCGCTCGTCTACTCGTCGGTGATCGATCGCCACATGCAGCTCTTCCGTCTCGATCTGGATGATCCGACGCGGCGCTTCCAGATCACGAACGACGAATCGAACAACAAAGAGGCGAGCTATTCGCCGGACGGCACGCGGGTCTACTTCGCGTCCGATCGCAATGGCGGCATCGACAACATCTACAGCATCGAGCTCGACACCGGTCGCACGCGCCAGTACACCAACACGCTGACGGGCGCCGACCAGCCGACGATCCTGCCCCGGCCCGACGGCAGCGAACAGCTCGTGTTCTCCGGCTATTGGAAGGGCAGTTTCGGCATCTACACGGCCGAGGTCGGTGAGCCGATCGGCGAACCGGTGGACTATTCGCTGCCAACCGAGCCGGCGGTGGGCTCTGGGCTGCCGCGCTTCGAGCCCGACATCGAGGTGACGATCGACGAAACCAACGAGGAAGGCTACGGCGGTTTCAACTTCTTTCTCGAAGACGCCGACACGGTCATCGGCATCGACACCGCTTCGAACCTCATCGGCCAGATCCGGTTGTCGTGGAGTGACTATCTCGGCGATCGGCGCATCTTTGCCAACGTGTCGGCGGTGGACTCGTTCTCCGATTTCGACATCACCTACCTCAACCTCCAAGAACGGATCCAGTGGGGCGCCCGCGCGTTCGACACGCGGGTCTATGCATTCACCGATCCGAACGAGCTGATTCTCGATCCCTTCGGCAATCCCGACCGCGAGGAGGTCTACCGGATCACGGGTCTGGAGGGCATCGGCATCTATCCGCTGTCGTACAACTCGCGGTTTGAGGTCCGTCTCGGTGCCTACTATCGCGACATCAGCTCGACGATTCGCAACCTCGACCCGTCGGGCGATCCGGTCCAGGTTCTGCCGGTCCGCACGGACACCTATCCGCAGCTGTCGGCAGCCTTCGTGCACGACACGACGATCTTCAACCAGGGAGGTCCGATCGATGGTGCCCGTGTCCGCGTGTCCGGGTCGTACGCCCCGGACTTCGAGGATTCGGGCACGCTGGTGACGACCGCTCTGCTCGACGCGCGGCGCTACATCCCGACCAGTCGGCGGACCAACTTTGCGCTGCGCCTGGTCGCCTACGATTCCGACGGCAACGCTCCCAACCTGATCTTCTTCGGCGGTCTCGACACGCTCCGCGGCTTCCCGACCAATTCGGTGGGCGGCGACCGGGGGTTCTATGCCAACGCCGAGTACCGCTTCCCGCTCATCGACCGTCTGCAGTTCCCGGGCATTGCGCTTCAGGGCATCCGCGGCGTGATCTTCGCCGACCTCGGAGGCGCGTACTTCAAGGACCTCGAAGACTTCGAGTTCTACGAGGACGACCAGCTCGTCGACGCCGTCGCATCGTTTGGCTTCGGCGTGTCGGTGAACCTCTTCGGCCTGCCGGCCAACTGGGACTTCGCCAAGCGAACCAATCTCGACCAGTCGTTCGATGACGGGTTCGAGACGACGTTCTGGCTCGGCTTCCGCTTCTGAGCGCGGCCCCGTCGACTTCGCGCCGCCGCGGCTCGACTTGCTTCGCTCTAGCGAAGGGCGGAGAATCGAGCCGGACAATGGGTGCCGACACGACAGCCAGGCTCGACGAATATCGATCTCTCCTCGAGATCGGTGTCGAGCTGGCATCGAGTCTCGAGTTGGAGAGGGTGCTCGAGCTGGCTCTCGACCGCGCCGAGTCGCTGTGCCGCGCCGAGACCAGCTCGATTTGGGAGCTCGACGCTGAGCGCGACGAGCTGTTCTTTCACGTCGTGCGCGGCTCGGCGGCTGGCGACATTCGAAACTTGCGCGTGCGGGTGGGCGACGGCATTGTCGGCGCCGTCGCGCGGTCCGGCGTCGCCGAGCTCATCAGCGACGTCGCCGCCGACCCGCGCTGGGGTGGCGACCTCTCCGACGCCTTCACCACTCGGGCGATCCTGGCGGTGCCGCTGCATGCGGGTGGCCACGTGGTCGGCGTGCTGCAGCTGCTCAATCCGATCGGCCGCGACGCCTTCGACGAGGCGGATCTCGAGCGCATGCGGCTCTTCTCTGCGCCGCTCGGCCAGGCGATCGACAACGCTCGCCTGGTGGCGATGCTCAAGCGCCGCTTCCTTGACACGGTGATGGTCCTGGCGGAGGCGGTCGAGAAGCGCGATCCTTATACCGGCGGCCATGTCCGACGCGTGGTGCTCTACACGGTGCTGCTCGGCGACGAGATGGGCCTCGACAAGGACGAGCTGGAGCGTCTGCGCATCGCCTCGACGCTGCACGATGTCGGCAAGATCGGTGTTCCGGACGAGGTCTTGCGCAAACCGGGGCCGCTCGACCCGCGCGAGATGAGCCTGATGCAGCGCCACACGATCGACGGCGCCGAGATCCTGTCGCGCATCCCGGATCTGCGCGATGTGCTGCCCGGCGTCCGCTCGCACCACGAACGCCTCGACGGTCGCGGCTACCCGGACGGGCTGAGCGACCCTGAGATCCCGCTGCCGGCACGAGTCATCGCGGTCGCCGACACCTACGATGCGATGACCACCAATCGCCCGTACCGAACGGCCCTGACGCATGACCAGGCGGTCGCCGAAATTCGCGCCGGTGCCGGCAGCCAGTTCTGCCCGCGGGTGGTGGCGGCTTTCGACCGTCTGGTGGATCGAGGTCGGTTCAGTGTCGAAGCAGGACAGCGGCGGCTGGCGGCGCTCTTCGCGGACGCCAAGGCCACGTGAGCCTTCCGTCACCGCGGCCGCGTGGTGGGGCCCGCCGGCGGTGGCGCTTGCAGACGGCGGTCGAAGGCTTTCGCTCCGCGACGCCCAACCCTCTGAGGCCGTCCAGGCGCGCCCGCGGCACTCTGGCTCGTAAAGTTTTGATCTTCCCGATATCCTTCATGCTGTGGTGAAGATTGCAAAGGTTTCAGCGCGGCGGCCCGCAGGCCACGACCGGCGGGCCTCGGCGCGCCGGGGCGCGCCGCGGAGATGTCCGGCGTGAAGATCGAGGTGCTCGGCGCGCACGGAGGCGAGAGTCTTGGCTGCCGCATGACCTGTTTGCTGATCGACGACTGCATCGCGCTCGACGCTGGATCGCTGTCCCAGGCGCTGCCGATCGAGCGGCAAGTCGGCGTCCACTCGATCTTGCTCAGCCATTCGCACATGGACCACACCTCGTCGATCCCCTTTTTCGTCGAGAACGTCTTCAGCCAGAACCAGCAGAGCGTCGACATCTATGCCTCCGCCGCGACAGCCGAGGCGATCCGAAAATACCTGCTGAATAACGCCACCTGGCCGGACTTCACCCGCCTGCCAAATCAGATGCTGCCGGCGGTGAAATTCCACCTCATCGAGGCCGGCGTGCCGTTCGAGCTCAACGGCGTGCGCTTTACGCCGATCCCGGTCGAACATTTGGTCCCGACCTTCGGTTTCTTAATCGAGCAAGACGGCCGCTCGGTCGTCTGGTCGAGCGACACCGGGCCAACCGACGAGCTGTGGCAGGTCGCCAACGCGGCGCCAAATCTTCAGGCCGTCTGTGTCGAGACCAGCTTCGACAACTCGCTCCAGGAAATCGCCGATCTCTCCTACCACCTGACGCCGGCCACCCTCGAACGAGAGCTCGCGAAGCTTGAGCGCAACGTGCCGATCCTCCTCCATCACCTCAAGCCACCCTGTGTCGAGCAGATCCGGCAGGAGGTCGCGGCGCTCGGCAAGCCCGACGTCGACTATCTCGAGCAGGGCAAGGTCTACACCTTCTAGCTCGCGCAGGAGCGTCGTCCGTTGAGATTTGCCGTGCTCGGTTCCGGTAGCGCCGGCAATGCGATAGTGGTGGAGGCGAGCGGGCGCCGCCTGTTGATCGACGCCGGCTTTTCTTGCCGTCGCTTGGTCGACCGGCTGCGCATGCTCGGTGTCGAAGCGCGCAGCCTCGACGGCGTGCTGCTGACCCACGAGCACGGGGATCACACGCGAGGTGCGCGCCTGCTCGCCCGTCGCTTCGATCTCGAGGTGCTGGCGACGCGCGGAACGCTCGATGGAGTGGTTCTGGACGAGACGACGCGGACTCGCACCATCCGCTCGGGCGAACCGTTCGAGCTCGCCGGCCTCCGCGTCGAAAGCTTCGCGCTGCCGCACGACGCCCGGGAACCCGTAGGCTTCGCGCTCGAAGACTCGGGCGGCTGCCGGCTCGGCGTGGTCGGCGACCTCGGCTGTCGCACGCAGCTCGCCTGGGCGCGCCTGCGTGATCTCGACGCTCTGGTTCTCGAATCCAACTACGATCTGCAGATGCTCCGCTCGGGGCCGTATCCCTGGGTGATCAAGCAGCGGATCGCCGGTCGCCACGGCCACTTGTCGAACGAGGAAGCCGGCCACGGCCTCCGCGAATTGGTGAGCGACCGGTTGCGCCATGTCGTCCTCTACCACCTTTCCCAGACCAACAACCTTCCTGC
>JBCBCF010000191.1:0-8649 GCA_038530905.1 Acidobacteriota bacterium | reverse complement strand
CGATTCCAGCCGAGTCCCCAGCCGTCGATGCGCGCCGTCGGTCCGCCCTTCCCCTCGCCGTCGAGGCGGACGTTGACGCCCTGCACCCCGGCAACATCGGGTCGGACCCGCAGCGCCGCCACCAGCGCCGCCAGCCAGCCGCGCTGGATCACGGCGTCGTCGTTGACGAGCGCCACGAAGCGACCGCGCGCCACCTCGAGCGCCCGATTGTTGGCGACGGTGAATCCCGGCAGCCCGCCGAGTCGCAGGACGCGATCCGCGAGGTCCTCCACACCGCCGAGGTCCACCCCGCGCGGCGCGACCAGCAGCAGCTCGCGCCGCGGTCCATCGTCGGCGCGCAGCGCCTCGAGTCCAGCCTGCAGAAGCGGACTGCGCCCGAGCGTCGGCACGATCACGCTCACCACCGGCGGCGCCGAGCGCGGCGGGTCGCTCATTCGTCGCTCCACGTCACCTCGACGCGATCGATGAGAAGGCCGACAGTCGCCCGACGCGCGGGTTGCGGCGCCGTCAAGACGAGCGATGCGCCTGCCGGCCACTCGACAGGCCCGATCTCGCGCTCGAACCAGCCGTCGACCGGCACCGTCCAGCGATCGAGCACGCGGTCGTCCGCGCGGATCTCAAGCAGATCCGGACGCAAAAACCCTCGGCGCGCAGCGACGACGCGCAGCCGCACCGTGTCGCCGCCAGGGACGAGCCGCGCCCGCCAAACACCTCCCGACGGCAGCAGCCAACCCGCGCGATGGAGCGGCCGCTGCAGCGTCCACCGATCGGGGACCAGCTCGCCGCGAGTCTTCTTGGTCCACACATCCTCGGCCTCGATCCGTCGCGTCGGCAGACTGAGCGCGAGGCACACCAGGCCAGCGATCAAGGCAACCGCCACCGCCGGGCCGAGCGCTGGCGCCATCCGCCGCAGCCGCGCCCTGCCACGGCGCGCGAAGGCCAGCGGCGCGAGCACGACCACCGAGCCGGCGATCCACCACCAGGTCGCCGGCCGTGGACGGACGGTCGAAGGCAACAGGCGGGCCACATCGGCATCGAGCCGCTCACCCACGCGGTGCGCCACGTGCGAGCCGCCATCGGCGAGATCGTACGTCGCCCCCGGCACGACGACCCACAGCGCCATCAGGGCAAGAGTCAGGGCACCAAGGCCAGCGAGCGCCGCACGCAAGGCCGGCCCGCGCCGGTCGAGGAGCGGTACCAAGGCAAGGGCCAGCAGCGGCAGCACGACCATCGCGTAGCGAAACGGTGGCGACCAGCCGCCGTACCACTCCAGCCGTGGTGCCACGGCGAGAAGCGACGGCACCACAATCCAGGCGAGATCGCGAGTCCAGCGGTCGCCGAGGCGCACGAGCAGGACCACGGCGGGCACCAGAAGCGCCCAAACCGGAGCCGCCGGAAAGAGCCCGAAGGCAATGTCCCAGAACAGGCCTCCGACGCCGCGCAAATAGTCCAGGGGCGGGGCCAGGAGGCTCTCGACATCGCCGCGCCCGTGCATCTTCAGCGGATTGCCGAAGCGTGCCGCATTCCAGGCGCCGAGACCGGCGAGCGCCGCCAGCACCGTGCCGGCGAGCGCCCACCGCCGTTGGCGCGCGCGCAGCAGCGCCAACGCCAGCATCGGCGCGGCGACGAGGACGAAGCGCAGCTTGAACAACGGCAGGACGACGAGACAGGCCGCGAAGATCGCCCAGTCGGGCGTCGTCGGCCCCGCGGCACCCTGCCCCACCTCATGGCGCGATCGACCCATCGTCCACAGCACGTCGAGCGCCCAGGCCGCAGCGAGCGCCGCCGGCAGCTCGACCCAGATCTGATGGCTGTAGACCACGAGCGGCGACGCGAACGCGAGCATCGCCCAGGCGGTGAACGCACCGTTGGGATGGTCCGGACAGCATCGCGAGGCCAAGCGCAGCAGCATCCAGGCAAGCGCGGCGGCGCAGATCGCCATCCACAACGCGGCACCGGCGCGACCGCCAAGAGCGACCGCCGGCGTCAACAGCAGCGGCAAGAAGAAGCTGTGCCGCGAATAGATCTCGCCGTTTGGACCTTCTGGATCGCCTGGCTGCGGCTCGAGCGGGCGCGGCACGAAGCGCGCCCAAGACCGATCGGCATATTCGTCGGCCAGATCGAGGTCGAGATCCTCACCTAGGCTGTGGGCGACCAGCAGGTAGTACGGCTCGTCGCCGTCGGCCGGTCGCTGCTCGAGCGCCCAGGGCAGCACGGCGACGTACACGATCAGCGGTAGAGCGAAGCATTGCCATGGCGGGCGGGGGGTCAGCCGCCGGCCGAGGCGGCGACGCAGGGGCGGCAGCACCTGACCCACGGCTAGGCCGAGCGCGCAGAGCAGGCCGAGGGCGACGAGAGGATCGAGCATCCCGACCCCAAGACGATGGCGCAGCGCGATCCCCGGCACGAGGGTGAACACCGTCCATGCGAGGGCGGACGACGGGCCGGTGGAGGCCACTCCGAGCGACGCCCGAATGCGCTCCAGGCCCAGCGCGACCCACGGCACGACCGCCATCGTCGCCCGGAAGGCGTCCCCGTCGCCGGCGAGATGCGGCCAGGCGCTCCACAGGCCGAGGCTCGCCGCCGCCGCCCAAACCCATCGCACAGCGGCGCGTCTCAAGGCCGCACCTCCAGACGATGCAGCCGGAGACGCGTGTCGGCCGGCAGATTCGGTGCGAGTCGCAGCTCCAGGCGCTCCACCTCGAGCGGTGTCTCGAGGTCCGCCTGGCGACGGAAGCGCTGCTCGAAGAAGTGCCCCGAAGGAGCGACGCGGTGCAGCCATGGGCGCGGAGCCACAAAGCCCGGTCGATGCGCCACGTCGGGACGCGCCGCCGCCCAATCCGCCGTATCTCGACCGGCGAGCAGACGGAGACGCTTCACGATCCGGCCGTCGCCGTCGAGCAAGCGGAGCGTCGCCACCCACCGTCCTTCCTCGAGCCCGGCGCCATGCACCAGCGAGCTGTCGATGACCACCTGCTCGACCCGAGCGCCCTCGGGGCCGTTTGAGATCGACGCGACGACGGGACGGTGAACCACCTCCTGCGTCGCGACCACTCGGCGGCCCGACGGGGGCTCGATCGCGGCGAATGCCAGGGCACCAAAAGCGACGACGGCGGCGGGCGCGGGCACCCGCCGCACCCAGGCGAAACGACGTTCGACGGCGGTCCAGCCGACGGTGGCGACCAGCGCCGCGCCAAAGAAGAGAGCCGACGAGACGCCGAGAGCCTCCAGGAGTCTCGGCAGCGGATCGCTCCAGATGCGCGGATAACTGGCGACGCCGACCGTTGCCACCGCGAGCAGCGCCAGCCAGCGCCGACTGTTCAGCGCCAGTCGCTCGTCACGCGCGGCGCCGGTGCCGCTGAGATCGCCGGCGAGGAACGCAAGGAGCGCGACGCCACCGACCGCCGCCTCGACGACGCCGAACATGCCTGCGCCGACGAAGACCGCGACCGCACCGAGCAGAGCCGGCGGCCGATCGTCGATGCCAACAGCGACCGCCGCCGGAACGAGCGCGGCGGCCAGGAGCAGAGAAGGCAGCACGCCGGCCGAGGCCGCGCCGGCGGCCATCGCGACAAGAACCGCAACCGCCGCAGCGTTCGACAGGATGCCGCGCGGACGCAGGAAGAGCGCCGAGGCCGAGGCGGCGGATAGCAGGCTGACCGGCGGCGCCGCCAGCGCCGACGCGACGAGAACCGCCAAACCCGTTCCGCGGCCGGACCTCGTCGCGTCGCCCTGAGCGCCATCGGAGGCATCGACGGGCGCGGCTAGCCAGGCAGCTGCAGCGAGCGCGACCAGGGACGCAGTGACCGTGACGTTCCAGCCAGGTGCCAAGAGCGCCGCGGCGGCGAGCGCACTCGCTGCAGCGAGCGGCGAACGCACGATCGCTAACACCCAGCCAGCGAGACCCACCGCCGCCGGCAGCGCGACGATGCTGACCAGCGAACGGGCGTCAAGCAGCGGCAGCAAGAAGAGATCGGGACGCAGCAGCGGCTGAACGCCGAGGGCGACCGCAACCCAGCCGAGCGGCGTCCAGATCGACGGACTGTCGCGGCCTGCCGACGAGCAACGATGCCAGAACACGTGCGCGGATCCGACCAGCGTCAGGAGCCCGACGCCCGCGATTGCCATGCCGCGCGCCGCGCCCATCGGCAAGGCCCAAGCCGCGCCAACCAGCGCGAGGGCACCAAGTGCCGCGCGCGGCGGCGCCAGCGCCCAGGCTGCGGCAACCACCACAGCCGTGATCAGGCCGAGGAAGCGAGCCTCGGCATCGCCAGCGGCGGCGGGCGCCGCCACCGCGGTCCCGGCCGCCACGGAGAGGAGCAGGGCGCCGATGGCCGACACCGACGGCCAGGGCCGGCGACGGCTGTGGGCAGGGTGTCGGGGCGGCGTTGGATCGAGGCGATGGGGGGGTTCAGGCGTCATCGGAGGGCAAGCCGGAAGGCCGAGATCTTAACGCTCGGCGGCAGATCGCCAGCGCTCGGAATTGCTACTGTGGCATATCGCTCCTCTCGCTGGCGACGCCCCGGGGCGAGATTTCGCGGCTTGGGGGGTCGCTCGAATGTCGCTATGCTCCGCCCATGCTGCCCCGTGACCTGCTGCGCTCCGAGCCCGATGCCGTCCGACGCCGCTTGGCGACGCGCGGCTTCGACACCGCCGAGTTTGACCGCTGGCTCGAAACCGACGAGGCCTGGCGCGCTCTCGTTCATGAAGACGAGGAGCTGAAGCGGGAGCGCAACGACGCATCGAAGCGGATCGGTCTGCTGAAGCGCGAGGGAAAGGACGCCGACGAGGCGATCGCCCAGGTCTCCCGAATCAAAGAGCGGCTCAGCGAGCTTGATGCCCGGCGCGACGTGCTCGCGGCACAGGTCGAAGCGGGCGCGTTGCGCATGCCCAACCTGGCGCATCCGACGGTGCCCGAGGGCCCCGACGAGAGCGCCAACCGCGAAGAGCGCCGGGTCGGAGAGCCACCGCAATTCGACTTCGAGCCGGAGGCGCATTGGGATCTCGGCCCGCGCCTCGGCATCCTCGACTTCGAGCGCGCCGCCAAGCTTGCGGGAGCGCGGTTCGCGGTCGCCTTCGGCCTCGGTGCGCGCATGGAGCGGGCGCTGGCGCAGCTCATGCTGGACTTGCACACTGAGGAGCACGGCTACCTCGAGGTGCATCCGCCGTTTCTCGCCCACGCCGAGGCGTTGGTCGGAACGGGCCAGCTGCCGAAGTTCGCCGACGACCTCTTTCGCGTGGAGCCGAGCGGCCATCTGCTGATCCCGACCGCCGAAGTGCCGCTGACCAATCTGCACCGCGACGAGATCGTGCACACCGAGGACCTGCCGCTGCGCTACACCGCGCACACGCCCTGCTTCCGTGCCGAAGCCGGCTCGTACGGCCGTGATGTGCGCGGCTTGATTCGCCAGCACCAATTTCACAAAGTCGAGCTGGTTCAGCTCGTCGAGCCGGAGCGCAGCGACGAGGCTTTGGAAGAACTGACGCATCACGCAGAGCGGGTTCTGCAGCGCCTCGAGCTGCCTTACCGCGTCCTGACGCTATCGACCGGCGACATGGGCTTCGCCGCCCGCAAGACCTACGACCTCGAGGTCTGGCTTCCCGGCCAGCAGGCCTACCGGGAGATCTCGTCGTGCAGCAACTGCGGCGACTTCCAGGCGCGGCGGGCTCATATCCGACATCGCCCGGCGGGCGGCGGCAAGACGCACTACGTGCATACGCTGAACGGCTCGGGCCTTGCGGTTGGCCGCACGCTGATCGCCGTGCTCGAGAACTATCAGCGGGCCGACGGCTCGGTTGAGATCCCGGGAGCACTGCGCCCCTACCTCGGCGGGCTCGACGCGATTCCCGCGCCGGCCGGCTGAACGCCGACCGAGCGCACGGCGGCCACCGAGCCGCCTGGCCTCAACCCGCTTGCTAGACTGATCCGGCGGACGCTTCCGCTTCGGAGGGATGGCTGAGCGGTCGAAAGCGGCGGTCTTGAAAACCGTTGACCCCGCAAGGGGTCCGGGGGTTCGAATCCCTCTCCCTCCGCCAAGCTCTGTTCCGACCGCGAGGCCAACGAGCCCGCGGCGCCACGGTGGCCCGGCGCGAGACGCGGGCGGCCGGGCCTCGCCAGCCGAGGCATCGCAGATCACGCCGAGAACAGCTGCAGCGCCCGCCGTTCGATTCCGGCCGGCCGGCCTTCGAGACGCCACAGCGCGAGGAGCGCCGCCGCGAACGAGGCGCCTCCAACGACCACGTCGAGCGCCATGCGCGCCAGCGGGCCGGCCGTCTCCAGAGCGGGGAGCACACTCACCCCGCACGCCATCAGCAGGGACGCCGCGAGCGGTCGCCGGAGCTGCCTGAAGATGTCGCCGAGCGTGATCCCGACCGCCGTTCGGAGCATCCAGGCGTTCAGGGAGATATAGAGCACACCCGCCACCACGAGGCTGCCGATCGCGCCTGGAAGAGCGAAAAAATACGTCCCGGCGACGAAGGTGGGGATGTGAACCAGCGCGTAGACGGAGCTGACCCAGAAGAGCGTACCCGTGCGGCCGAGCGCCAACATGCAAGGCAGCGCC
The DNA here is from genome assembly GCA_038530905.1 of Acidobacteriota bacterium. GTDB lineage: Bacteria > Acidobacteriota > Thermoanaerobaculia > Multivoradales > J023 > JAUIJL01. Next base: position 2,086 of record JBCBCF010000191.1, on the reverse strand, counting down.
ATCGAAAGCGTCGCGCGGACTCCGAGGTACGGCACAAGAATCGTCAGCAGCGGGACAATGGCGAGCCACTGGCTGCCTAGAGCCAAGGGGACGAAGTCGGCGGCCACCAACGCGAAGCCGATGCCCGCCGGCAGGCTGAGACTGCCGAGGACGTTGATCGATTCGCGCGCGACCCGACGCAGGCGCTTCGGATCGGGCACCAGCTCCGAGAACGAAGGAAAGAGCAGGCGCTGCAGCGGGCTGATCAGCTCGCGGGTGGGCAGCACCCCGACCCGCTGGGTCATGAAGTAACGCCCCGCATCGCCGACGCCCAGCAGCTTGCCGACGATGAGCTTGTCGGTCTCCATAGAGACCGTGGTGACCGCGGTCGTCAGCGACAACCAACCGCTGAAACCGAAGATGTCGCGGAAGCGAGCGAGGCTCGGCCGCGGAAGGTAGGGGCGAAGAGAGTAGCTGAGCACCAGTGTCAGGCACGATGCCGCCAACGTGCCGACCACCAGCGCCCAATAGCTGCGGGTGAGAAGAGCGATCGCGACGGTCGCAGCCACCGCGCCGAGCTTCGACACGAGGCCGAGAAGCGCCGGACGCGAGAAGACGAGATCCCGCTCGAACGTCACGAAGCGCGGGTTCATCAGACCGGTCAGGATCGGGCTGAGGGCGAGCGCCATCAGCACCTCGCCGATGCGTCGGTCCTCCAAGAACGGCGAAACCGCAACCATGATCGCCGCCGCGACCAATCCGCGCAGGGTCGACAACGTCCAGGCGCTGTCGAAGAGGGCCCGATCGTCGTCCCGACGCTGGATCAGCACTTTATTGACGTCGAACGCCGCGAGCCCTTCGACGATCGCCACCATCGACGCGGCGATGGCGACGAGACCGAAGTCATCGGGAGAAAGCAGGCGAGCAAGCAGGACGACGGAGCCGAAGTCGAGCAGCCGTTCGAGCCAGCGACTGGCGTAGAGCCATCCTGCACCCCGAGCGGCCCGGCGGGTCGACTCGGTCAACGCTCCGGGCTCAACAAGGCGGCCACCGTCCGTTCGGCGACCCGATCACGCTCGAGACGCTCGACCAACGGTCGAAATCTGGCGACGGCGTCGCGAAATCGCCGTTCCGTGAGCAGACGCTCAAGGTGGCGGCGAACCTCCAGCGGACCGTCCCGTCGCGGGTCTCCCGCGATGCCGAGACCGTGGTAAACCACCCGCGCCGTATTGCCGGCCATGTCGGTCTCGAAGCCGCAGTAGACGAGCATCGGCACGCCGGACAGCACGCATTCGTCGATCGTATTGATGCCTCCGTGGATGATGGCGACGTCGGCGCATCGCAACACCTCCAGCTGAGGCAACCATCGAAACGCGTGGACATTCGCCGGCAACAGGCCGAGATCGGCCGGATCGCCACCGCCCAGACTGAGCACCAGACTCCACCGCTCATCGCGAGCGGCCGCGACCAGCTGAGCGACGATCCCGGAGGAGGCGGTGAAGGTGGAGCCGAAGGCAGCGTAGACCAGCGCGCGGTTGTCGGTCCTCGCACGCTTCAGCACGTCTCCAAGCTGCACCCCGTCGACTGGTCGCGGCGAGTCAGCGTCCGCCTCGTCGCCGGTTGACCCATCGTTGCGGCAGCGCAAGACCATCGGTCCGAAGTAGTGGACGTGCGCCGGCGGCTCGTGGGGAAAGTCGAACTCGCGTGCGTGCAGGCTGAGGGCGGGCAGCGAGCGGTAGGTCCACGGGATCAGCCACTGGCCGGCGTCGGCCGCAGCACGCAGGTCGACACGATGGCGGTCAGCGAGGGCGCGAAGCCGAGAGCGGCGATCGCACCCCACGTGCTGCAGCCATTGCTTGAGGGCCCGCCGGCGTTTGCGCCAGCGCAGGACCGACCAGTGAAGCGCCATGCCGAGCCGCGATCCACGCCAGCCCACGCTCGGGCGAATCAGGGTATGAGGCGGCGGCAGACCGGGCCGGCGCCAGATCGAGCAAAAGCTGTTGAGCACCGCCGTGCGTCGACCCGCGCCAGCGCTGACGATCACGCATTCGTGCATCTCGCCGTCGATCAGCACCAGCTGAGGATCGAGGCGCCGAAGTTGCGCCGC
>JBCBCF010000190.1:0-8707 GCA_038530905.1 Acidobacteriota bacterium | reverse complement strand
GGGTCATCAGGTTGTTGAGCGTGTCGGAACCGACGCTCTTGATGGTGCCCGAGACGCCCTGGACGGGGGTGTAGTCGTTCAGGCCCGCGTCGACCTGGACACCTCCGGTGTCGCTCGACGCGCTCGACTGTTCCGCGGAAGGCTCGGTGGTCGCGGTCTCGGCCGGAGCCGGCTCGGTGGTCTCTGACGTGGTGGCGGTGTCCTGCGCGCAGCCCACAGCGGCAACGACGAGCAGCGCGGCGGCAGCCAGCCGCAGCGCGGCCAGACCTTCCGTCTTGACGGCGTTCAGAGTCTCTGCAATCACGTTCTTTCCTCCTGCTGGGTCATCGAATCGATGGGCGCACTGAGCGGTCGCGGCGGGCGCCGCGGGTGGTCGGGAATCGGTGCGCACGACTCCCGCGTCGCACGGAATCGGCGGCACATCCTGTCACCGCCTCGCCCCAGATCGGCACGTCTACAGAAGAAATTTCATCGGATCTTCACCGAAAAGGTGCAACCCGAAGCCGGACGCGCTCGACGATGGAGGTCATCGACCCCAGATTTTCTTCCACCAAGGCTCCTCCGGCCGCTCGGTCGCGGGCTCGAGCGCCATTTGGCGTTCGATGTCGGCGAGGTCGCGCCCAGTGGCTCGCGCCAGGGTGCGGGCGCGCTCGCGCTGACGCTCGTCGAGCTGACGAAAGTAGTCGCGCGCCGCGGGGCAGGCGTTCGCCGAGCCGGTCCACGGGCGCTGAATGACGTAGCGGCCTTGAAAATTCGTGCGGTCGCCTGTCTCCTGGAAGCGCAGGTCTTCGGGAAAAGTCTCGGCGGTGTAGCGCAGATGAAGGCGCGTCACGAACACGTCCTGCGCGGGCTGCGGCGCAATGCGCCGGCCGGCCGGCCGCGGGCCGTTCGGCTCGTCGCCGAGCCAGAACACGCCCAGCTGGCGCAGCTCGTCGCGGCTCAACGGGTCGGCAGCACACGGATCGCACCAAGCCATGTCCCACGCGTACTCGAGGAAGACGGCGCGCATCTGCTCTTTTTCGACCTGCTCGGTGAAGAGGTCGCGGTAAAAGGCGCCGAAATCGTCCTCGACGAAGGCCGGAATCTCAAAGCCGGTCGGCAGCCGCACCGTCCGATAGTTCACGGTTTCGACGCGGCCGGTGCGGGTCAATGCGAAGACGAACAGCTCCTGCGGACCGTTGGCGTTGACCGTGCCCAGGCGGATCGGAAGCATGAACTTCGGCGACTCGAACGCAACCTGCAGCGGTCGCAGATAGGTGAAGCCGAGCCGCTGCTGCTCGGCGAGATTGACTTTCGCGACGAAGAAGCGAACGTTCTGCTTGATGTAGCTGCCGAGAACCTGAGAGGCACCGTCCGGAATGCGGTAGCCGTTTGCATGCAACCAGGTCTCGAGGCCGTCGCTCTCTTCGGCGGAGAGGATCAGGATGTCGTACTCGCCCACCGTGTACTCCGCCTCGACCGTCACGCCGAACTCCCTCGCCTCTTCCTGAATCTCCGTGAGGTCGGCAGACGTCGGCGCGCTGACTGCTTCCATCCGCAGCATGCGTCGGCGGTCGCAGGGATTCGGGTCGAAATATTCGACCAGGCGCGGAGCGGTGTACGCATCAAGATGCTCGAGCACCGCCCGCTCGCCGACGTGGATCTGCTCGCGCTCGAGGAACGTCGGCACCGGCACGACGAGGGCAAACTCCTCAGGCTCGCCCTGATAGTCGTTGGCCATGGTCAAGACTGTCCGGTCGCCGTCGCGAACCAGAACCACCTTCGAGGCCTGGTTGAAGAGGTCGGTCTCGGCCTTGGCAACGTAGAAGCCGCAGAAGGCGAATGCGTTGGGTGCTGCGCTCAGACCGAGCAGCACGAGGCTGAGGACGGTTGCCCGAGCGATCGAGAGAAGGCGAGTCGAGATCATCAGGAGGTCTCCGGAATGAGTTGAGACGAAGAGGGCTGCCCGATGGCGGCTGGCGCACGACGTTCGAGCAAGAGGTCGATCAAGGGCACGGCGGGAGCACAGAGGACGAGCGCCCAGATCGGCCCGTTGGGTTTGAAGAGGCCGAACTCGATCCACGCCGCGACGGTGGCGACCAACGCCGCGAAGATGAGGCGGCCGACGCGCGTCGCCGGCGTCGTCTTCGGGTCCGAGATCATGAAGAACGCGAAAATTAGGAGCGCTCCACTTTCGAGTCGGCGCAGCGGAATGACGAGCGGATCGCCAAGCCACGCGGCGCGCCCGAACTGCACGGCGATCCAGCAGGTGAGGAAGGCCAGGGTGACGTCGGAGCGTCGGGCACGGCGGACCACCAGGCCACCCGCGGCGGCGGCGAATCCCAGCCACAGGGCCGTCGAGCCCCACTGACCCGGCGAGATCCAGGCGGCGTCGAAGAGCACGACGGCGGCCAACAGACCGAAGTTGGCGGGGTTGAAGACATGCCGGCCGCGCGCCCGCAGGACGAACTTGCTTGAAATGGCGATCGTCGCTGCCGCAGCAGCGATCCAAGGACTGGGCGTCCGCAACAGCAGGCACAGCGAGAGGCCGGAGATCAGCGCGCTGCGCGGATCGAACCGCGCCAGTCCGACGATGCGCGTCCAGGCTGCTTGCGTGAGAAGGACGACCGCCAGAGTGACGGCGGCGCGGACGGCGTCGAGGTCGATGTCGAGCGCCGTGACGCCGAAGATCAGCAGGCCGCCGAGCACGGCGATTTGGTAAAGCCGGGGATCGTGCGCAGCGCTGCCGACTGTGAGATTCGAGGTGGGCGCGAGAACCCGCGAGCGGGCAGGCAAGGTCTCCATGCCCGTTGAGACACGGCGGCGCGCGCAATCGCAACCGCGGCTGGGCACACCGCGCCGCCGACGCTCGACCGGTGGCGCGACGGCGGCCTAGCGGGCTTGAGACGTCGGCCGTTCGTTCTCGATTGGTGGAGACACGAGATCGCGCGCTGCGGTTGCGAGGGCCTCGCCACGAAGATCCACGGCGACCATCCGGCCGCCTCGATCGATCAACACGGTGCGAGGAACCGCTTCGACCCCGAACCGTTTCGGCAGGGGAGCGCCGAATCCCCGGCGGTCGAGAACCTGAGGCCACGCCATGTCGTGGCGATCGAGGAAGCTTTGCAGCTCGCGCCGGGAGGTCCGCTCGATCGCGACGCCGAGAAGGACGAGACCTCTTGGCGCCAGGTCATGATGAAGCCGGCGCAGAGTCGGGATCTCGGCCAGGCAGGGCGCGCACCAGGTTGCCCAAAAGTCGAGTAGCACGACGTGGCCGCGCAGCCGATCGCCTGTCCAGCGTTCACCCTTGAGATCGATCATCTCGAGCTCGGTCCACACGTCTCTCGCCTTGGTCCGTTCGGCCGGCGGGCGATCGTCGTCCGCCGTTGCCGCCTCTGTCGCAGTCGTCAGCGAGAGGATGATCGCGCTGGCGATCCAAAGCAGAACCACCGCGGTGCTCCGCCCCACCATCGGTCTCAAAGGCGCAGCCCGAGGGTGACGAAGAGTTGACGCGGGTAGCGCGGGCCGACGACGTACGACGAGTCGCGGTCCGGCCCGCGATCGAGATCGTCCTGGAACGCGTCGGTCAGATTGCGTCCGCCAACTGTCACGCGCAGGCTCCTCTCGTCGTCGAGGGGTACTTCGGTCGTGATGTTGGCGTCGAACGTCAGGAAGGAGTCGGTGGTCTCCAGACGATCCTCGTCGATGAAGCCGGCGTAGTGCGGTGCCAGCATCTCGCCGGTGTACACGGCGCCGGCGAACACGTCGATTCGGGAGGAGGCCGCCCAGCGGACGCTCAGACTTCCGTAGTGCTCAGGAGTCCGCCACAGCTCGCGACTGCCGAAGTCGGGCTCGGCCTCGTCATAGCGTGCGCGCTGGGTTACGAAGGACGCTTCGAACTGCCAGCTCGAGCCCCAGCGGACGGTTGCGCTCGCCTCGAGGCCACGAACCTCGGCGCCGCCGAGATTGACGCGCAAGATCTCGAGTTCGGGCGTCGCCGGATCGTCGACCTCGCGACCAAAGAAGAGATCGTCCAGACGGGTGTCGAACGCGGTGACGCCGAGTGCCGCGTTGCCGCGCGTGCCGAAGTCGGGACGCCACTCGAGACTCAAGAGGCTGGATCGCGAGCTTTCCTCGACCAAATCCGGGCTGTTGCGCAGGACCCGCGCCACGCCGCCGCCGACCAGCTCGATGTGCAGATCCTCGTCGAACGTGATCGGCGGCCGAAAGCCCAGACCGTAGGAGAGGCGCACCGAGAGATCACTGCGCGGGGCGAAGAGAAGTGCGGTGCGCGGCGACCAGATGCCGTCGGCGAGCGCCGAATGATCGTCGTAGCGTGCGCCGTAGAGCAGTGTGACCTTCGATCCGAGGCGGCGATCGTCCTGCACGTAGATGCCGAGGTTGTCGGATTGCTCTTCAGTGACGCGGCTGTAGCCGAGCTGCTCGTCGAAGAGATCGTCGCGATCGGCCTGAAACCCGGCGGAGACCGTCCCGCGACCGACGACCCGATCGAATTGGGCGCTGAGCACCGTCGTGTTGCCGGTGCTGCGACCATAGGCTCTGGGGTCGAATCCGGCTCCGTAGTAGCTGTCCCGATCGAGATCGACCCGTGACAGCGCGATCCGGTAGTCGTTCGTTGCGTCGATCGTGTGCAGCCAGCGCAGCGAGCCGGCGAGGGTTTCTGTGTCGATCGCTTCGGTGACCGCCGTCTCTTCGGGAGGTCGGTCGATGCGCGTCAGATCGCCACCTCGCCGGCTGGCGTCGACCCAATGGACGTCGCCGACCAGCTGCGCCTGGTCCGCGAGTGCGACGAGCTGGCCGCGTGCGCCGAACGCGGTCAGCTCACGACGGGTGACTTCCGAGAAGCCGTCGCCATTGACGTCGGCTGCCGGCACGTCGTCGCGCTGTCCGTAGAGGCTGGCGGAGCGGCGTCGATCTTCGGTTCCCCAGTCGAACAGGCCGCGCACGGCGCCGCCCGTCTCGGATTCGGTGCCGCGCAACGTGTTGCCTTCGATGTCGATCTCGATGCGGCCATGATCGGCCTGGTGCGGAATGAGATTGACGGTTCCCGCGATCGAGCTCGCGCCGTAGATCGCCGAACCGCTGCCCTTCAGCACCTCGATGCCATCCAGCATGCGCGCGGGGATCTGCTCGAGGCCGTAGACCAGCGCCAGCGACGACACCGTCGGCTGACCGTCGACCACGATCTGTGAATACGGTCCTTCGAGACCGAGCATGCGCAACTGCGTGGTGTTGCAGTTGCCGCAATTGCTCTCGATGCGCAGGCCCGGGGTGTATTCCACGGCCTCGGCGAGGGTGCGCGCCTGGAGAGCCAGGATCTTGTCGCGTCCGACAGTCTCCAGGTGCACGGGGACGTCCTTCAGGCGCGTGGCGTTGCCGGTGGCACTGACCACCATCTCTTCCCCGAACGCCGGGACGAGGCGTAGCTCCAGGTGTCGGGAGCCCGACGCGACGTCTGCGGTGAGGACGTTCCAGCCCTCGCCGGTGAGGATGACCACGCCGTCGTCTTCGAACGCCGGCAGGCAGGCAAGGCCGCGATCGGACGACACGGTGCCGGTTCCGCCGACCGGAGACACCGCAATGCCGGGAATCGGTTCGCCTTGCGGGCCGACAACTCGAATCTCCAATGGACATGCGTCGTCTGCGAACGTCGAGGGAAGGGCGGCGCAGGCAGCGAGCATGGCGAGCGCTCCGAGGCGTGCGAAACGCCGCGGCGGAGAGCTCGGTGGCAATGTGGGGAGTGTGCTTGGGCGCATCGGTTTCGAGAGCCTCGGTTGGTGAGCAATCAGAGTGGGCTGCCGCTCCATGATTTTGGCTAATCAAAATCATGGAGTCAATAGCGAGCCAAATTTTTTTTGATTAATCAAAATTACTCATAGACACCATCGACAAACCAGTCGCCGCTGGGTCGCTCGCGGTAGAGGCGGTAGAGGCCGCCTCGCGACAGCTCGATGTCCCAATAGTCGCGCTCGACCGGCTGGGCGGCCCACCATGCCTGCTCAAGCGCCCACGGGCCGGCGGCGACGCGCACCGTGCCATGAATTTTGGGCATCTTGGCGGTGGCCTCGGTGGCGACGCTCTGCACCGAAACCGGTCGTTGCATCTCGGTCGGCGACGCCTTGTCGCTCGGGCTCTCCGCGCGGCTGCCTGACGGTCCGAAGGTGGTGCTTGGGTCAGCGGTTGAAGGCTCCACGCCGTCCGTCATCACCTCCACCGGCAGCGGTGGACGCAGCACGCGCAGCGTCAGCAGGCCGGCGCCGGTCTTGCGCGTCGGTGCCGGGCGCTCGGCGGGTGGCGACGGTGGCGCGAAGGGAACCAGATCGAAGGTCTCCGGCCGGTGTTCGTCGCGCGGTCGCGGCGAGCCGACCCGATCCTCGCCGAGCAGGGCGAAGAGGCGGGCGAGGGTGGTCGCCAGCTTGTCGGGTGACAGCGTGTCTGGCCCGAAGAGCGAGAGCTGGGCCGCCCGCGGGCGGTCGGGATGGCCGACGAGGTGAAACGCGAGAATCGGCGCGCCAGGGCGCTGCGCCTCGAGATCGAGCCGCAGCAGGGTGAGCAGCGTCTTGACGTCACGCGTCGGCGCCGGCAGGTCGATCGAGCGCTCGTGACGGCCGTCGGGCTCGAGCGCCATCGACAGCTCGAGCCGTCGACAGCCGAGGCCGTGACCACGCATGCGCTGGGTGATGCGCTCGAGCGCGGCGCGCGCCACGAAGAGAAACGGCTCCAGGCTGACCAGCGGCCATTCGAGCTCCAGGCCCTCGCGAAAGGTGGGCGGCGGCGTGCGCGGTTCGAGTGGCCGCGGATCGTCGCCGCGCGCCAGGCAGTGAAGCTCTTCGCCTGCCGGTCCCAACCGACTGATGACTTCGGCGGTGGGCAGGCGCGCCAGCTCGCCGAGCGTCCGCACGCCCCAGCGCTCGAGCGTGGCGAGGGTCGCCGCCTGCGGACTCAGGCGGTCGAGTGGCTGGGTGGCGAGGAAGGCCGCCTCGTCGCCGGCCGGCACGATGCGCGGCGAGGCGGGATCGTGTGCCGCCACCTGTGCCGACAATTTGCTCGCCGCCACGCCGGCCCGCACCACCAGACGCGCGCGCTGCTCCATGGCGTGGATCACGGCCCGGCCCAGATCGCCCTCGGCGTCGTCACCGGGGTAGTGCCGCGCCAGTCCCTCGACGTCGAGGAAGGCGAGGCCCTCGCCACCGTCCTCGACACGCGGCGAGAAGCTCTCGGCGACGTCGAGCAATGCCTGCTGCGCTGAGCGCTCGCATTCGACGTCGCGCGGGCGGGCGATCAGTTTCGGTAGCCGCGAGCGTGCCTGCGACAGCGTAAAACCCGGGCGCACGCCGGCCCGCCGCGCGCGCCGAGTGGCGGCCACCACGCGCGCGGCGGCGCCGTTGCCGGCCAGCACCGCCACCGCCTCCTCGTAGAGCTCGGGCTCGGCGCGCAGACGCGCGGCGAGCGGGAAGAGGGGGACCCAGGCGCAGAGAATGCGCGGCCCGCCGCCGCCGAACGGTGCTGGATCGCTCACGCGGTGGCGCGCGCGATCGCCCGTCGCCGCGCTTCCCGCAGATCGACCACGTCGGCCGCGGTGGATGACGCGTCGGTCGTGCTCTCGGACGTCGCGTCCTCGGCGGCTGCGCGCGCGACCGCCGACGGCGCGCGCAGCGGCAGATCGGCGATCGATTCATGATGCGGCCGGCCGACGTTCTTCGCCACCTCGAGCCGCCCCGTGAGGCCGTCGATCAGCCGCGGCTCGAGACCGCGACCGAGCCAGGCGGCGCGCGGACGCCAGGTCTCGAGAACCACCCGCGCCGCGGTGCCGCTGACGCGATAGGGCGCCGACACGAAGAGGGCGACGCGCCGTGCTTCCGCAGCGCGTCCGAGGCGCAGCCAGAAGGCCTCGGCGCCGCGTCCGCCGGCCACCGGTGGCAGGCCGAGCTCAAGAACGACCAGCGGCATGGCGACGTCGAGAATCGCCTCGGTGGCGGCGAGGGCCTCTTTGATGGTGCGCGGTCGCGCCCACAAGAGGCGCGCGAGATCGACGCCGACGCGTTCGGCGAGGCGCGGATCGAGGCCGTCCCCGAGGTCGACCAGGGCCGCCGCCTCGCCGGCGCCGGTCACCGCGGCGAGTGCCGAGAGCACCAGAGAGAAGCGCCCGCTGCCGGCGCGTCCCACCACCTCGGTCAACGCGCCGCGCTCGAGCCCGCCGACCAAGTCGTCGAGTGGTGTCGCGGTGAGCAGGCGATCGTCGTCCGCCGCCTCTCGCTGCGCTCGCTGGAGCTGGCGCCCGGTGCGCAGATGGCGCGCGAAGTCGGCGGGAACAAGCTGGGCGATATGCATCGAAGGGCGTCGAGATCGTGGCGTGTCGGCCGAGATGTGTCAGCCGGGACGTGTCAGATCGTGGATCGCCACATTCACGACGGCGACCGCAACCAGCATAGGCGGTAGTAAGGCGTAAATCAAGAGTGTGCAGGTGCTTGCAGAAGGAAGAGATCCTGTGGCGGAATCAAGACAAGAAGAGAATCTTCTCTGCTGCCAGGCGCAGCGCCTCGTCAACGAAGCGGAGCTGGAACGCCATCTGATCGCGCAGCGGCATGGCACGCACGCCGAGTCGCTCGGCCAGCTTGCGAAGCCCGTCGTCGCCCCGCGCCGCGGCACGTCGCAACGCCTCGACCTGCGGCGGCCGGACCACCTCGTCGCCCGCGTAGGCCTCGGC
>JBCBCF010000189.1:0-8727 GCA_038530905.1 Acidobacteriota bacterium | reverse complement strand
CCGCTCAGGTTGCTGAAGCCGATCACCTCGAAGCCATTGAGTGGATTGCCATCCAGGTCGATCGGCACCTCGCGCGAGAACTCCGTGACGTCGGCGTGGATCCAGTCGATGCCGACCGCCAGCGCCAGGTTCTCGGTCATGCGAAATGCAGCGTTGGCGTTCACCACGAAGGTCACGAGCTCGGACTTCGCCGCCGAGAACGTGACGGGGCGCTCCTCCCACTCGGTCACCAGGCCGAAGGGTGTGGTGATGCCGATGCCGAAGGCATAGTTCGGGTGAAATTTGTTGGCGTAGTAGAGGTGCACCGGCGTTTCGATGCTCGACTCGGGTTCGAAGTCCGTGGGCTGGAAGACGCCGAAGCCCGGGTCGTTCACCTCGAATTCGGTCGACCCGCCGACGGTGATGGCGTTGGCACCGATCTGAAGGTGCGAGCCGTCATCGAGCCACACCAGCGCCGCCGGGTTGTACCAATTGGCAGACGCGTCGTCCGACCACGCGGCGTCGGCGCCGGCCAGGCCTGACGCCTTGGCGCCCTGCTCGAAAATGCTGAAACCGGAGGCAAAGGCGCAAGGGGAAGCGAATAAGGCGACGAGTGTCGCCAGAACGATCGCGCCGCGACGCGAGGCAAGAAGGGTCATCTCATTCCTTTCGTGCTGCCGCGAAGGACAGCGTCGGACAGTCGGAGCACACGCTCCGGGGAGGAGGATCCGTCGCGACGACGGGGCCAGGCAGAAGCATCATCGTTTGCGCGAGCGCTTGAGCTCTTCTTCTTTGAACATATAGCGAATCTTGTCTTTTCGGATCAGCAGATTCGGTCCGTCCGTGCGATTGAGCTTGAGAGCGTTCTTGTCGTACCACTCGATCCAGCCGCGCAGCTCCTCGTCGTTGTCGAGAACGACCACCATCGGTGTTCTCGCCGCCATCTGCTTGAGGTAGTAGAACTCTTCGGCGTTGGTCTGCTCGGGCGGTACCTGTTTGCGGCGCGCGCCGCGACCGGCACGGGCGTCGGCGGTGTCGGGGCGGATCAGCTTGCGTTGGCTCATGAGCGGGAGAGGGCGATGCGGTTGCGCGAGCGGCCGATCGAGGAGGACGACGACGACCCAGGGCGTGGGCTTGGAGGTTCGGACGGCGCGCGGCCGCCAGCCTCCGGGCGGCGGGCAGCGTTCGGGCCGGTGGACCGGATCGACGGCCGTTTCTTGCCGCCCCGGCGCGTCGGCGCGCGCTGATAGCGCGGATCTTCGTAGGCCAGGCAGCAGAGCAGGCGTCCGCACTGGCCGCTGATTTTCGATGGGTTGAGGCTCAGATTCTGCCGCTTCGCCATCTGAATCGAGATCGGCTTGAACTCGGTCAGCCAGCTCGAGCAGCAAAGCGTGCGCCCGCAGATCCCGATGCCGCCGAGCAGCGCCGCCTCGTCCCGGGCGCCCACCTGCACCATGCGCACGCGCGTCGAGAAGCGCTGCGCGAGATCGCGCACGAGCTGGCGAAAGTCGACCCGGCCAGCGGCGGTGAAGTAGAAGGTCCCTTGCCGTCCGTTGAGCGACATCTCGACCTTCGAGATCTTCATGCCGAGCTTCAGCTCGTCGGCGCGGCGCCGGCAGTACCGCTTGGCAGTCCACTCGGTCTTGAGCTTGCGCTCGTACGCACCCCGGTCTCGGTCTGACGCGGGGCGGACGATCCGCCGAGCGCTTGTTTTCTGGCACGGCTTGAAAATCGGCATCGGCGATTGCTCGACGCGTCCGTAGGCCGGTCCGTCGTCCAGCTCGACGATGACGCGCTCGTCTTTTCCGAACGGCCGCCCGTCGGTGCGGCAGAGCGTCAGGTTGGTCTCTTCGCCGAAGCGCACGCCGACGAACGTATCGTCGACGGCCGTCGAATGCCCCTGAAACGAGCAGCCGCCGCAGCCACTCATCGGCCGACCTTTGCGCTGTTGGGCGGCGTCGAGCAGGCGCTCCCGCGGCCCCTCCGGTCGTGCATGACAAACCGGTTTCGAACGCTGCCGACGACGGACGCAAGAGGCATAAAGAAAATTATTTCAGCGGCTTGCACCATCGTCAACGCGATGGCGACTGCGCACCTCAGGCCTGCTGAATCTGCTCGAGGACCCGGCGCCCGATATCCGTCCGGATCTGGCGCCCGGGCCAGCGCACGCGATTCGCGGCCGAATAGGCGAGGCGCAACGCATCCCGCAGCGTCGGGCCGTGGGCGCAGACGTTGAGGACCCGGCCGCCCGCAACCACCAACTTCCCGTCGCGCACCGCGGTGCCTGCGTGGAAGACCTCGACGCCGTCGAGTGCCGCGGCGTCGGCCAGGCCTTCGATCGGATCGCCTTTCTCCGGGCTCGCCGGGTAGCCCGCCGCCGCCAGCACCAAACAGGCGGAGGCCTCTTTGCGGAAGCGCAGCCGAATGGAGCCGAAGCGGCCGGCGGCAGACTGCTGAAGCACCGGCACCAGGTCGTCCTCGAGCCGCAGAACCAGCGCCTGGGCTTCGGGATCGCCCAGGCGGACGTTGTACTCCAAGACCTTCGGGCCGTCGTTGGTCAGCATCAGGCCGACGTAGAGAACCCCGCGGAATGTCCGGTTCTCCTCCGCCAGGCCGGCGATCGTCGGCCAGACGATCTTCTCGAGAATCTGACCGGCAAGGCCCTGGCGCAGAATGCCGGCCGGGCTGTGCGCGCCCATGCCGCCGGTGTTCGGTCCCTCGTCGCCGTCGCGCAGGCGCTTGTAGTCCTTCGAGGTGGCGAGTGGGACCGCATGGCTGCCGTCGCTGATGGCGAGAAAGGAGATCTCCTCGCCGAGCAGCCGCTCTTCGACGACGACGCGGTCACCGGCGGCACCGAAGCGCCGTGCCTCGAAGAAGAGATCGAGCGCCTCGTCGAGCTGCTGCGCGTCCTCGACGATCACCACCCCTTTGCCGGCGGCCAGCCCGTCCGCTTTGAGCACGACCGGCAGGCCGAATCGCTTGGCGGCGGCCGCCGCCTGCTCGCGATCGTGCGCCACTTCGAACTCCGCCGTCGGGATGCCGTGGCGCCGCATGAACTCCTTGGCGAAGACTTTCGAGCCCTCGAGCTCGGCGGCCTGCTGGCGCGGGCCGAAGATCGGCAGGCCACGCGAAGCGAACTCGTCGACGATGCCGAGGGTGAGCGGCAGCTCGGGGCCGACGACCGTGAGGTCAATCTTCAGTTCCGCCGCGAAGTCGGCGAGTTGGTGGATCTCGTCGGCGGGGATGGGCACCGGATCGCAGATCTCCGCGATGCCGGGATTGCCCGGAGCGCAGTAGAGCTCCGTGACCAGCGGGCTCTGGCGGATCTTCCAGCACAGAGCGTGCTCGCGACCGCCAGAACCGAGAACCAAGACTTTCATGCAACTCTCCGTGGAGAACGAACGACGTCGAGGGCCGCGATGGCCATCGCGTCCACGATGTCGCTGGCGGAGCAGCCGCGCGACAGGTCGTGAATCGGACGAGCCAGGCCCTGCAGCAAAGGGCCGACGGCGCGTGCGCCGGCAAGGCGCTCCGTCAGCTTGTACGCGATATTACCGGAAGTGAGGTCGGGGAAAATCATGACGTTCGCGTGGCCTGCGACCTTGCTCTCAGGTGCTTTGCGGGCCGCGACCGCCGGCACCAGAGCGGCGTCAGCCTGCAGCTCGCCAGCGAATTCGAAATCGACCGCACGAGCGGCGAGGAGGTCGCCGGCCTCGATCACGCGATCGACGTCGGCGTGGCGGGCGCTGCCCAGGGTAGAAAACGACAGCAGGGCGACACGCGGCTCTTCCCCGAGCAGCCGGCGGCAGGTCGCTGCCGTCTGCACGGCGATGTCGGCGAGTTGCAACGGCGTCGGGCGCGGCACCACGCCGCAGTCGGCGAAGACGAGCACGCGGCCATCGGGTAGCTCCATCAGGAAGCACGAGCTGACCAGCTCACTCTCGGGGTGAACGCCGACCGTGCGCAGGGCGGCCCGCAGGGTGTCGGCGGTCGTCGCCACCGCGCCGAGCACCGCCGCGTCGGCCTCGCCGTGACGCACCAGCAGGCCGGCGAACGGCAGCGGGCGGCGGGCCCAAGACTCGAAGGGGTCAGTGTCGGGGCCCGCCGGCGCCAGGCCACGTTCTGCGCGCTCCGCGGCCGCTTCGGTCGCCCAGGTGGCGATGCGCTCGTGGGCCGCCGGATCGACGATGATGACCGGGTCGGGCAGGTCGAGGTCGAGGCCGTCAGCGCGTGTCCGGACCGCCTCGGGCTCCCCGATCAAGATCGGCTGACAGATCTCTCGTGTCTGAGCCTCGATAGCGGCCTCGAGGACGCGAGCATCGTCGGACTCTGCGAGCACGACGCGGACGTGACTCGCATCGGCGCAGGCACGTTGACGCAGCCGGCCGAGGAGGGTCGAGGCGGGGGGCACCACCGCAGCTTATCGCGTCACCAACCGCCCGACGCGCCGCCACCGCCGAAGCCGCCGCCGCCACCCGAAAAACCGCCGCCGAAGCCACCGCCCCCGAAACCGCCGCCTGGACCGAAGACGATCGGTCCGCCGCGTCGCCGCCCGATCGCCCTGGAGCGGCTCTTGGCTGCTCGCTCGGCCCAGCGCGGCCCGACACCGGTGGCGATCAGCACCAGGCGCAGGAGGATCAGGAGCGCCGTGCCACCAAAAAAAAGCGGCCCGGCGATGGAGAGGCCAAGCAGCTCGTTGAGCAGCAGCGTGAGGATGGCGAACGGCCAGGTCAGCACAAAAAGAGAGGTCCAGCCGCCGGACCCGCGTCCGCCGAGCGCACTCGGCAGAAGGCGCAGCGGCGGAAATGCGAGAAACATCAGAAAAAGGAAGAACAACGACGAGCCGCCGCCACCCCCGGACGCGGCGCCGCTCGGCGGCGGCAGCTCTTCACCGCGAATCGCTGCCGTGAGCGCGCTCGTGGCCGCCTGAAGCCCGCCCGCGAAGTCGCCGTTGCGAAACCGCGGCGCCATCTGACCGTCGACGATGCGCCGAGCCATGGCGTCGGGAACGGCTCCTTCAAGACCGTAGCCGACCTCGATGCGCATTCTCCGATCGTCGCGGGAAACGACCACTAGCAGACCATCGTCGAACTCGCCGCGGCCGATCTGCCAGGTCTCCGCGACGCGCAGCGCGAAGTCTTCGATCGGCTCGCCCTCGAGAGAAGGAACCGTGAGCACCGCGATCTGCGAGCCGGTCTCCGCCTCGAACGCCTCCAGGCGTTGATCGAGGGTTTCCTCCTCGGCTGCGTCGAGAAGGCCCGCCTCGTCGACCACCCGGCCGCCGAGAAACGGCACGTCGAGCTGAGCCGCCGCCGGCGCACCGGCAAGCAGCGCTGCGATCGGCAGCAGGCATCGGGCGACGAACGCCAAGGTGCGGCGCCTCATCGCTCGAGAATCCGCGGCCGGTCGCTCAACTCGTCAACGTCATCGTCGCGGCGCTCGACGCCCGCGTCGCGCAGAATCTCGCCGCAGCGATCGATCGCTGCCACCAGGGCGGCCGTTGCCTCCCCGCGGCGCACGCCGGCGACGATCCCGTCCACCAACTCCTGCCAGGTTCCCGGCTCGACCGCCGCGTCGATGGCGCGATCGCCCAGGACGACCACCTGATGTTCGGCGAGCGCCAAGAAAATCAGGATGCCGGTGCGGTCGCGGGTGGCGAAGACCTCCGCCTCGAGAAACGCCCGCTCGGCTCGCTCGCGGGCGCGGCGTTCGAGGGTTTCGGGCGGCGTCGCCAAGCGCTCGACGCCGGCGATGCCGCCGATGAGCCAGCCGGCGGCAACGCCGATCAGCGGCGGCAGCCCGGCCCAGATCACCGTCGGCCACCAGTCGCCGAGGGCGAAGGCGACGGCGGCCAGCACGGCCGCCAGGCAGCCGCCGAGCGCCGCGAGCCGCCAACGGGTCGTCGTCTCGTGGCTGCAGCGCTCGAC
Source organism: Acidobacteriota bacterium (assembly GCA_038530905.1). GTDB lineage: Bacteria > Acidobacteriota > Thermoanaerobaculia > Multivoradales > J023 > JAUIJL01. The sequence goes on along the minus strand of JBCBCF010000189.1, from coordinate 2,821 downwards.
GATGACCGTGACGATCTCGCCTGAGGTCAGCAGCTCGGCGCGTCGGGTGGCGTCTGCAAGGGCGTCGCGGTCCGCGGCGTCGAAGCGGGGTTGCATGGTCCGAGTCAGAACTCGACGGTGGGCGCCGTTTGGGCCCCCGGCTCGGCGCGGAAGTAGGCCTTCTCGTCAAATCCGGCCACCCCGGCGACGATCGACGTCGGAAAGCGCCGGCGCGCGGTGTTGTAGCTCTGCGCGACTTCGTTGTAGCGCCGGCGCTCGACGGCAATGCGATTCTCGGCCCCCTCGAGCTGCGCCTGCAGATCGCGGAATGCTTCGGTGGCACGCAGCTGCGGATAGTTCTCGACCGTCACGAGGAGACGCGACAGGGCGCTCGACAACTCGCCCTGCGCCGACTGGAACTGCTCGAGCTGGGTGGCCGACGGCGCCGCACCGAAGTTGATCTGCCCCACCCGCGCGCGCGCTTCGGTGACGTCCTGAAAGGTGCCGCGTTCGAATTCGGCGGCGCCCCGCACGGTCTCGACCAGGTTTGGGATCAGGTCGGCACGCCGCTGGTAGACATTCTCGACCTGGGCCCAGGCGGAGTCGACGCCCTCGTCGAGGCCGACGAGGCGGTTGTAGGTGCCGCCGAAGAAAAGCGCCACGACGAGCGCGAGAACGAGGGCGGCGGCTCCGCATCCGAGGACGGTCTTATTCATGTGCGGTCTCCAGGGAGCTGTCGCGCGCGGCGCGACGTCGGAATGAGATCGACAGACTGGCTCGAGCCTACCGCGACCCGCATGCGGCGCCGCCGTCAGGTCCGTAGAATGGTGGCATGTGTTCGATCCTCGGCTTCTTCGATCTCGCCGGCGAGCCTGCGGCCGTCCGCGCCCTTGCCCTCGACCGATCGCGACGTCTGCGCCATCGCGGCCCGGATTGGAGCGGTGTCTACAGCGATGCGGGCTGCGTGCTGGCGCACGAGCGGCTGGCCATCGTCGACGTCGCACACGGCGCGCAGCCGCTGCGCAGCGCAGACCGCACGCTGGTGCTGGCGGTGAACGGTGAGATCTACAACCACGCCGAGCTGCGCGAGCGGCTGGACTATGACTTCCAGACAGGCTCGGACTGCGAGGTCATCTTGGCTCTCTACGCCACCCGCGGACCGGAGGCGGCCGCCGCGTGGCTCGAGGAGTTGAACGGCATCTTCGCCTTCGCGCTCTGGGATGCCGCGCGCGGCCGCGCCCTCGTGGCGCGCGATCCGATCGGCGTCGTCCCGCTCTACTGGGGGCGCGATCGCGACGGCCAGCGCGTCGTGGCCTCCGAGATGAAGGCGCTTCACGATCTTTGCTCGAGCTTCGAGCCCTTTCCTCCCGGTCATGTCTTCGACAGCGGCGCCGACGGCCAGGCGGCCACCGCCTACTACCGCCCGGCCTGGCGGGATCTCTCGGGCGCCAACGGCGCCGACGACCCAGAGCACCTGCGCGCGGTGCTCGACGCGGCCGTCCGACGGCAGCTCATGTCCGACGTGCCCTACGGCGCGCTGGTTTCCGGCGGGCTCGACTCGTCGATCGTCGCTGCTCTCGCCGAGGGTCATCGGCGCTTGCGGGTCGAGGCCGGCGGACAGGAAGAGGCCTGGTGGCCGCGTCTCCACACCTTCGCCACCGGCCTCGAAGGATCGCCCGACCTGGCGGCGGCGCGGCAGGTTGCCGATGTGCTCGGCACCGTGCACCACGAGCTGGTGTACACCGTTCAGGAAGGGCTCGACGCGCTGCGCGACGTCATCTGGCATATCGAGACCTACGATGTGACGACCATCCGAGCGTCGACGCCGATGTACCTCATGGCGCGGCGCATCCGCGCCATGGGCATCAAGATGGTGCTATCGGGCGAGGGCGCCGACGAGATCTTCGGCGGCTATCTCTACTTCCACAAGGCGCCGAACGCGGCCGAGCTGCACGCCGAGACCGTGCGGAAGCTGGGCGATCTGCACCTCTACGACTGTCTGCGGGCCAATAAATCCATGGCCGCATGGGGCGTCGAGGCGCGGGTACCGTTCCTCGATCGTGAGGTGCTGGAGGTCGCGATGTCGATCGATCCGCGCCACAAAATGACGCGTCAGCCCGGCGGCGAGGCACCGCGGATGGAAAAGCACATCCTGCGCAAGGCGTTCGAGGGCCTGCTGCCCGACGAGATCCTGTGGCGCCAGAAGGAACAGTTCTCCGACGGGGTCGGATACCGCTGGATCGATTCCTTGCGCGCGCTGGCCGAGGAGGAGGTCTCCGACGACCGGCTCGAGCGCGCTGAGCACCGCTTCCCGATCCACCCTCCGCGTACGAAAGAGGCGTACCTCTACCGCCGAATCTTCGACGAGCTGTTTCCGGGCGAGGCGGCGGCGCGCACCGTGCCGGGCGGGCCGAGCATCGCCTGCAGCTCGGCGGCGGCCGTGGCCTGGGATGCTGACTTCGCGGAGTCGGCCGATCCGTCGGGCCGGGCGGTCGCAGGCGTCCATCGCGACGCCTGGTGAGTCGGCGCGCTAGGCTGTCGGCATGACGCACCCATCCTCCGCCGCTCTGTCTGGCGACGCAGTCCTGTCACCGATCGCGTGGGACTCCGAGCGTTCGCTCCTGCGCCTGCTCGACCAGACCCTGCTGCCCGGCGAAGAGACCTGGCTCGATTGCCCCGACCCCGAGACCGTGGCGGCCGCGATCCGCCGACTGTCGGTGCGCGGCGCGCCGGCGATCGGCGTGGCCGCGGCCTACGGCCTGGCGCACGGCCTTCAGGCCGCACCGGGCGACGAAGGCGATGCCGCGCTGCGCCGGCGATTCGAAGCGGTGCGCGCGATGCT
>JBCBCF010000188.1:0-8728 GCA_038530905.1 Acidobacteriota bacterium | reverse complement strand
TACGACATCTTCACGTGGGAAGAAGGCGCCTTCGAATTCCTCGACGACGAGCTGCCGGCAGAGCACATGATCCGCATGGAGCTCGACGTTCAGTGGATCGTGCTCGAAGGCACGCGGCGCAACGACGAGTGGAGCCGCATCCAGCAGCTCGTTCCGTCGCCGCAGCATGTCCCGGTTCTTGTGGTCGACATCGACGGTCTCGAGCTGGAAGATTTCGATCGGTCGATCCTCGAGTGGGTCGACGACGACCGCACGGTCGAGGAGATCTCCGAAGGCGCGATGACCGCCCTGTTCCAGGTCTCCGAGATCTTCGCTCGCTCCGTGACCGAAGGCTGGCTGAAGATGGTGCGGCCGCGCGTTGTCGAGGTGCCCGTGCCGGCCGAGGCAGAGGCGGCACCCACACCGATGAGCGACGCGACCGATCCAGCGGAGACCGTCGCCGAGCCACCGTCGCCCGCGCCCCCGGCGCAGCCGCTTCCCGACACCCCCGAGACGATCGATCCGAAGGAAAGCGGCACCTTCTACCACTCGATGATGCAGCAGATGATGGCCCAGCTCCAACAGCAGCAGGCCATGCAGGCCCAGGCGATGCAGGCCCAAGCGATGCAGGCCCAAGCCCTGCAGGCCGCACCGCAGCCTCCGATCGCAGCGATGCCGGCGCCGCAGCCGCAGCCGGCGGCCCCTCCGGTCGATCTCGGCGAAGGCCGTTCGCTGAGTTTCGCCACGGACGGCGCCGCTTCGACCCCGTCTGTTGCGCCGGCGCCTGCTGCCGCCCCGGTCTCCTCCCCCGCCAGCGAGGCGATCGATGTCGCCGAGGAGGCACTGGCCCGCAAAGATTTCGAGAGCGCGCTCGGCTCCTATCGCCGCGCGCTCGAGGCCGAGGGCGCGGCCGGTGTTTCCGACGAAGCATCGGCTGGGATCGCCAAGCTCGAGCGAGCGCTCGAGCGCGAAGGCATCGGACTGTCGAGCGCACCGAAATTGCGCGGCGACATCTCAGAGCTGATGAAGCTCAACATCTCGCCGCAAGAAGGATTCCTGCTCAGCCGCCTGGACGGCACCACCGATCTGCGGACGCTGCTTCGCATGACGCAGGTGCCGAAAGTCGACGCCTTCCTTCTCTTCTGGAAGCTGCGCGACTCGGGCCACGTAATGATCTGATCGCACCGCGCCCAGCGCTGGTCCCGAGGCTGATCGAACGCCGAACGCACTCCGAGGAGACACCGTGAGCCATGATCTTCGCGGCCGCCGCGCGCTTGTCACCGGCGCGTCGAGTGGCCTGGGCGTTGAATTCGCCCGTCAGCTGGCCGCCGCCGGGGCCGATCTCGTCCTCGTCGCGCGCCGGCGCGATCGCCTCGAGACCCTGGCCGCCGAGCTGAGCGAGCGCGAGGGGATCGACGCGCGGGTCGAGGCGCTCGACCTCGCCACTCCCGACGCTCCCGACATCCTTCTCGGCCGCACCGAAGGCGACGGCTTGGCGGTCGATCTTCTGATCAACAACGCCGGCTTCGGCGTCTACGGCGACTATCTGACGATTCCATGGGAACGCGAGCGGCAGATGATCCAGCTCGACATCATGGCCGTGGCGCATTTGACGAAGGTCTTCGCCGCGCCGATGGTCGAGCGTGGCTGGGGACGGATTCTGCAGGTCGCGTCGATCGCCAGCTACCAGCCGGTCCCGACCTATTCGGTCTACGGCGCCGCCAAAGCGTTCGTGCGCGACTTCAGCGAGGCCGTGAGCGTCGAGTTGGAGCCGCATGGCGTGTCGTCGACGGTTCTCTCCCCCGGGGTCACCCGCACCGAGTTCTTCGACGTAGCCGGCCAGCAGCGAAGGACGCTTTACCAGCGGCTCCTCATGATGTCGAGCGCCCGAGTCGCCAAGATCGGCCTGCGCGCGCTGTTGGCGCAACGACGCAGCGTCGTCCCGGGGATCGGCAACCGCATCGGCGCCTTTTCCACCCGACTGGTTCCGCGCAGCGTGGCGACACGGGTCGCCCATGTGACGATGCGCAACGACTGATCGGTCACCAGCTCGCTGGCGCGACGTCCTCGCTCGGCGGCTGACCAGCGAGCGATTTCTTCACGCGTCGAGCGCTCCGCCGCTCGATCGACGGCTGCTCTCAGGAGCCGGTGCGGCGCCGGCGCTCTGGTACCATTGCTTCTGCTGAGGACTGCTTTCACCGCCGTGAATCGACCGCTCGGAGACTTCGATGTCGCTTGATCATTCGCTTCGACTGTCGTTGCGCCTGGCGCTTTGCGCCGCCCTCGTCTGCCTCCCCGCCGCCGCCGCCGATCTCGCCACCAGCCCACAGTTCCGTGGCCTCGAGCGCGATGGCGTCTTCCCCGCTGACGGCCTGCTCGAGAGCTGGCCCGCCGACGGCCCGCCGATGTTGTGGGCGACCTCAGGCTTGGGCGACGGCTACGCCTCGATTTCGGTGACCGCCGACCGGATCTTCACGACCGGCAAGAAGGACGGGCGTGGGCACGCCATGGCGTTCGATCGCGCCACCGGGGCGAAGGTCTGGTCGACCGACTACGGCTCGGTGCACAGCGGCAACGGCTACCCGGGCACGCGAACCACACCGACCTACGCCGACGGCCGGCTCTTCCTGCTGTCCTCGGAAGGCTTGGCCGTCGCCCTCGACGCCGCCAGCGGCGACATCCTGTGGTCCGTCGACATCCTCAAGACCTTCGGCGGGCCGAACCTCTATTTCGGCATCTCTGAGTCACCGCTTGTCGATGGCGACCGGGTGATCTACACGCCGGGCGGCAAGAAAGGATCGATCGTCGCGCTCAACGTCGCCACCGGCGAATCCGTCTGGCAGACCGAGGAGCTCACGGACAAGGCCGCCTACTGCAATCCGCGCATCATGGAGCACGGCGGCCATCGGCAGCTCGTCACTCTTCTCAGCGCGACCATGGTCGGCGTCGATCTGGCAGACGGCTCGGTGCTCTGGACTGCCGACTATCCCGCGACCTACGACATCCATGCCGTCAGCCCGCTTTTCTCCGACGATTTGATCTTCGTCTCGGACGGCTACGGCCAGGGCTCGGCTGTCTTCCGGCTGGCGAAGGACGGACGCAGCGTCGAGCAGGTCTGGAAGAAGCAACCCCTCGACATTCACCACGGCGGCGGCGTGCTGCACGACGGCGTGGTCTACGGCATCGCCTCGAACGGCACACTCTTCGCTCTCGACCTGGCGACCGGCAAGGAGCTGTCGACCATCCGGCGCTTCGGCAAAGGCACCGTGATTTGGGCCGACGGCCACCTGATCGGCTACAACGAGAAGGGCGAGATCAAGCTGGTCGATCCCACGCCGTCCGCCCTGACCGTCGTCTCGTCGTTCGAGGTCGAGAAGGGTGACGGCCAGCATTGGGCGCATCCGGTGATCGTCGACGGCTCCCTGATCGTGCGCCACGGCGACGCGCTGATGGCCTACGATCTGCGTGCTTCGACGGCCCGCGCCGACGCCTCGGCGCCGGCTGCCAGCCCAGGCCGCTGAAGCGTTCGGCGGTCGCCACAAAGCATCTATGCGCCTCCGTCCCGGCCGTCGGATCGCCGGCCGCTTCGTCATTGAGCGCTTCATCGCCGAAGGCGGCATGGGGAGTGTCTACGCTGCGCGCGACGACATTCTCGATGAGTCGATCGCGATCAAATTCCTCAGCGAGAAGGTCGCCAGCGATCCGACCATGGTGCGCCGCTTCCGGCGCGAGATCCAGCTCGCCCGCAAGGTCACGCACCCCAACGTCTGCCGCCTCTACGACGTTTACGAGCAGGATCTCGAAGACTCCCTCGGCCGTTCGGTGACAGTCCTTTTCGTCACCATGGAGCTGCTGGAGGGCGACACCCTCGAAGAGCGCCTGCAGAACGGCGGCCGCCTCGAGGAGCCGGTGGCCCAGACCCTGGCGCGGCAGATGTGCTCGGCGCTCGACGCGGCGCATCGCGCCGGCATCGTCCATCGCGACTTCAAGTCGAACAACGTCATGCTGGTGCCGGACGCGACCGGCGAGCGGCTGGTCGTGACCGATTTCGGACTCGCCCGCTCGACCCGACCGCGCGAAGGCGACCAGTCGCCGCTCACCCTTGCGGAGACGATCGTCGGTACGGCCGACTACATGTCGCCCGAGCAGATTCAAGGGCTCGAAGTGACGCCGGCGAGCGATCTCTACTCGCTGGGCGTCGTGCTCTTCGAGATGGTCACCGGCGGCAAGCCATATCCCGGCAAGAACCCGATGCAGATCCTGGTCAAGCGGCTGCGCGAGCCGCCGGTCCATCCGCGAGATCTGCGCGCCGAGCTGTCGCAGCGTTGGGAAGACGCGATTCTTGCCTGCATGGAGCGCGAGCCGAAGGATCGTCCACACACCGCAGCGGCCGTCTACGCCATGCTCGCTGACGCCTCGGCGAGGCGGACTGCGGCCGAAGACGCTGTCGGCGCCTTGCTTCATAACGATCAGGAAACGGCAGAGGTCCGCGCGGAGGCGTCCGTTGGCAGCGACCCCCAGGCACCGGCTCCGTCAGCCTCCCACCGACCGGCCCGCAGCTTCGCGCCGGTCGCTTGGACTGTCGCCGCACTCGCCGCGGTCGTCCTCGTGGCCTTCCTGACGCTGCGGCCCGATCCTGCCCCAACGCAGCGTGAACGGGCGTTTGACCCCCGCCGGCTGACCGCCGAGAACACTCTCGAGCTCGATCCCGTGCTCTCGCGAGACGGTCGGCTTCTGGTGTATGCCTCAGAAGATCGTGAGGGCGGCTTCGCCCTGATGTTGCGCGATCTCGCGACCGACGAAACCCGCCAGCTGGTCTCGGCCACAGAAGATGCCTTCGAGCCGGCGTTCTTGCCCCATGGCGACGGTGTCGTCTATCACTCGCGCCGCCTGGGCGGCGTCTGGCAGGTCGACCTCGACGGAGGCGCGCCAAGGCGCTTGACCGCCCGTGGATCGCACCCCGCCGTCTCTCCGGACGGGCGGCGTGTCGCCTTCCAGACCGTCCCGTCGCCGGTTCTTGCCGACTCGACGCCGCCTGCCCTGCCGCCTTCGTCGTTGTCGATTCTCGATCTCGACACGGGAGAAACCGCGGAGCTGACCGCCGCAGGCCAGCCGCCCGGCGGCCACGGCGCACCCACCTGGAGTCCGGACGGGCGATGGATCGCATTCTCAGCCTCCGAGCGCGCGGCATCTCGCATTTGGCTTGTGCCGGCGGCGGGTGGCGCGCCCAAACCCCTCATTCTCGATACAGACGGCGCCTACGATCCCGCCTTCTCTCCCGACGGGGAGCGCCTTTACTTCACGGCGCGCCATCGAGAAATCAAAGGTCTGTGGGCGGTCGATCTCGAACCCCGGACGCTGGAAATGCGCGGCGCGCCTCGGCCGGTCGCCGGTCTTGGAATCTCGTCGATCCGGCGACCCACTCTGTCGGCCAACGGGCGCCTCGTCTACGCGGCTTTGGCCACTCGCTCGGCCCTGTGGCAGCTGCCGCTCGACGTCGAAGGAGCGCCGAATGGCCCGCCGCGGGCACTGGTCGAAGAGCAAGGCCGCATGAGCCGTCCAGCGTTCTCGGCCGATGGCCGCCACCTGGCCTACGACCGCTGGCAGATTGGCGTGCCGATCCAGATCGTGACGATGGAGCTGGCCACCGGCGTCAAGACTCACCTGACCAGCGGCGCGGGGACCAATTCTCAGGCAAGCTGGCTGGACGCCCAGCGCCTAGCGTACATGGGCAGCCGACGCGGGCCGGAGGGCGAGCTGCGCGTCGTCGACCTGGACGGGGCGACTCTCGATCCCCTTGCCACCCTGCCGCCCGACGTCAGCTGGGCGACGGTCGCGTCCGGTGGCGGGCGCTACGCCTTCCACACCTCGCCCGACGGCGGCCCGTCGCAGATTTGGATCGGCGGGCCCGAGCAGCCGCCGACGGCGCGGACCGCACATGAGCTCCCGGCAGGCTATCCAGTCTGGGCGCCGGACGGCGAGAGGCTCGCGTATCAGGTGCATCGGGACGAAGGCTCGGACGCCTGGCTCTTCGACCTCGGCACCGGCCAGAGTCGACGCCTGACCTTCGCCTCCGGACAGAGCTGGCCCTACAGCTTCACGCCCGACGGCGAACGGGTCTTGATCGCCGCGCGGCGGGGTGGTCAGTGGAGTCTGAGGTCGATCGCGATCGACGGGGGCGACGAGCAGATCCTCTATCGTCCAGACGACGTCTCGGGCTACCTTCGATATCCGGCGATCTCCCCGGACGGGTCGCAGGTCGTCTTCGAACGCTCGACGACGCAGAGCGACCTCTTCCTGGTCGACGGGTTTCTCTGAAGCGAGGGCGCGAAGGCCGCAAGCTCAAGCCGGCGCCCTCATCGGCCCCGGCCGTCCAATGAAATGAACGGCCGGGAGCCTCAAGCTCTGAAGCTCAGGCGATCCACCAGACGTCTTCGTCACGCACAGGAGGTCCCGAGCCTGCGGAACAGGTCACAGGCCGAAACCAGCGCCCTCGCAGTATTGGGTCGCACGACGGAATTGATAGTCGCTGCAGCTCGTGAAGTCGATCTCAGCGAAGGCGTAGATGAAGCAGCCTTCCTGTCCAACGGTGCAGGTCGCCGACGCGCTCTTCGGCGAATAGCAGAAGATGGAACCGGACCAATAATCCTGAGTGCCCGGCGAGCCAAATGCCTGGACGCTGCCAACCGCTTGGTTGCAGGGACCGAAGTCGGCGAAGAAAACGGACGACGAGCCGAAGCCGGTGGTCGGGCTGCAGCTGACCTGGGCGCTGATGGTCACCGGCGGACAGCTCGACTTCGTCTCGGCTCGATCGGCCTCGTCGCCAGCCGCGGCGAGCGCTGCCTCGAGGCCCGCGAGAGTTCGGTCGAGCTCAGCCAACGCGTGCTGGACGCTCGCCGAGTGACTCTTCTCTGCCCGCTCCAACAGAGCAGCTTTTTGATCGCGGGTGGATTCGAGTAGATACATCATCCCGGCTCGCCCAAAGCCATGCTCGATGGTCTGACCATCGGCAAGCTGCCGCTGGTAGACGCCCTCAGCGATGGAGGTCCACTCGGCACCGACGCGGGCCAGGAAGTCGGCCTCATTCTGAAAGGCGCTTTCGGCTGACGCCGCTGCAGGCAACATCAACGCGATGCTGAGCGCCACAGCGACGGTCGAAAAGAAAGCGAAAGGCGCGTTCAAGACGTTCTTCTTGCGGGGGGCTCCTTGGCCTCTCGAGAGGCCATCACTGCAGGTTGCAACCTGCGGGTTTAGGTCGAAGGTCGACTGTTGACGAGCCGACCATATCGAACGGTACGTCTGGTCGATAAAGAACTTAGAAGGATCAGATCCCCTTCATATTTTAATTCTCTGCACAATGCTTGAGTCTTGATCCACTCCTGGCCTGTTCTCGCTCTTGATTGCTGGCTCCCGACCTGCCTTCTTCTCTCGGCCCGGTGGCCGCTGCGCGAGCCGATCGAACGAAGTCTCCGTTCTATCCCCTGACAGCTCCGGTGCTTCGTAGAATCCCAACGCCCTCGTCGATCGTCCCGAGAACTTCATGAGGCCCGTCGATCTCCTTTGCCAGCTTGATCGCCTGCCCGACGCCTCGCGCCGGAGTGTGCTCGAGCGCCTGGATGAGCCGACCCTGACCGACCTCGTGGCGCGCGGTGAGACCGTCGAGGCTGGCGCAGAGCCCGCCCGCCTCGACTCGATCGATCGCCTGCTCGTCACCGGCGGTGGCGGGCTCGAAGGCGATCTGTGGGACCGCCTGGCGGCCGAAATCGCCGACGAGCCCGAGGGCCACGCCGCGCTGGTCGGCGAAGAGATCGGGCCCGTGCGCATCGAGGGAGTGCTCGGCCGCGGCGGCATGGGCGCCGTCTACCGGGGCTTTGACACGTGGCTTGAGCGTCCAGTCGCGGTCAAGACCCTCCACGATCGGTTCGGCCGGCGCGAGGATGCTCTCGAGCGTTTCCGCAGCGAAGCGCGGCTGTTGTCACGCCTCGACCACCCGAACGTCTGCCGGATCTATGGCCTGCAGCGATTCGCCGGTCGCGAGTTCCTGGTCCTCGAGCTGATCGAAGGCACGCCGCTGTCTGAACTCGATCTTTCGACCCTCGATCGAGGCGAGCGGCTGCGCATCGGCCGCGATGTCGCGGCGGCGCTCATCGCCGCGCACGAGCGGCGGGTCGTGCATCGCGATCTGAAGCCGGCGAACGTCATGATCACCGAGGAGGGCCGAGCCAAGGTCCTCGACTTTGGCATCTCGCAGCCGTTCGAGGCCGAGGACGTCGCGATCGGCCTCGAGGCCGACGCGGGAGCAGTGATCGGCACGCCGCGCTACATGAGCCCGGAGCAGGCGCGCGGCGAGACGCCGACGCCCGCGAGCGATCTCTACAGCTTCGGCCTGCTGCTTCACGAGCTGTTCACCGGCCGCTCGGCCCGCCCAGAGGGCCACGGCCTGGCGGCGAGCCTGGACACGGCGCAGCGAGCCGAGACCGACCTCGATGACGATCTCGCGCCGCCGCTGCGCCGATTGATCGACGGCCTGCTCGCTCCCGAACCCAAAGGGCGGCCAGATGCCGAGGCGACCGCCGAGGCGCTGCGTCGAATCGACGAGGGGCCACTGCGGCGACGGCGCCGCTGGATCATCGCCGCCGGGCTGGCGCTCGCCGCCCTCGGCATGCTGGCAACGCTCTCGATTTCGCGTTGGCGCCTCGAGCGCCAGGCCGCCTTCGCGCAGCGTTTCACGCAGGAGGTCAAGGATCTC
>JBCBCF010000187.1:0-8907 GCA_038530905.1 Acidobacteriota bacterium | reverse complement strand
GCCGCCGTCTCCGTGGTCGCTGCCTTGCCGTTCGCAGCGGTGGCCATCGTGATGCTCCTGATCCTCCAATTCAACTCGATCCGCAAGTCGAGCATCGTGCTCATCACGATTCCGCTGGGCCTGATCGGCATCGTTGCCGGACTCTTGATTACCGGCTCAAGCTTCGGCTTCTTCACCTTCTTGGGCCTCATCTCGCTGGCAGGCATCGTCATCAACAACGCCATCGTCCTGCTCGACCGCATCAAGCTCGAGATCGAGGAGAACGGGCTCGAACCGAGCGCCGCCATCATCGAAGCGAGCCAGCAGCGCGCTCGGCCCATTCTTCTCACCACGGCGACGACCATTGGCGGCATGATCCCTCTGTGGCTTGGCGGTGGGCCGATGTTCGAGACGATGGCCGTGGCGATCCTCTTCGGCCTGCTCTTCGCCACCGTCATCACCCTGCTTCTGGTGCCCGTGCTGTATTCGGTGCTCTATCGCACAGAGGCTCAACGGCGGCCGACTCAGGAAGAACCAGGCCCAGCCGAGGCATGATCGAGCCGTTCGTCGGCGGCGTCCTCCTGACGCTCTTGACCGTGGCCATCCACATCATGGGCCTGGTCCATCTCGGCCAGCTTCTCGGCATCATGGTGTCGCCCCGGCTCCTCACCCGGAGTCTCTGGCACCGATCAGCCTTCCTGAGCGTGGCTGTGCTTCTATTGATTCTCCTTCACCTCCTCGGCGCCGGGATCTGGGCGCTGTACTACTGCTGGGTCGGCGAGTTCGACGGATTCCAGACCGCTCTCTACTTCTCGGTCGTGACCGCGACCTCCCTTGGATATGGGGACATCACCCTGTCCGAGAGTTGGCGACTGCTCGCCGTCTTCGAAGCGATGTCAGGGCTCCTACTCTTCGGCGCCAGCACGGCGTCGATCTTTCAGCTGATGGTCAAGACGCTGCCAGACCCCCTCGAGTCACGCCTCGAATCTGCCCAGGGGCGGCCGCGGGGCCGGCATGCCCAACCGTCCTCGAGAGATGTCGATCCGTGACGATGAGTGCGCGTCTTGCGCAGAATCGCGGTTCTCGCGCGACGGCCTTCAGCGCGCCGTCAGTCAGCCGGCACCAAAAAAACAGCTGATCACCGAGCGGCCGGCGCGCCCAACCGTCATCCGTCGGCCAGAAGCTCGCGGTGAACCTGTTGGTGGTTTCGCGGTGAGCCATCCTGTGGCAGGGCGCCTCCGCGACTGCCTCTCGCGGCACGCCTGCCGGATCGACCCACGGGTCTCGGCTCGGTCTCCGCACGCCCCATCCGAAGTCCATGAGCACGGAATCGGACCGCCGGAGCGCGAGGCCGGGAAACCTCATCACGATCCAAAGCGCACCGCACATCGACTGGCCTCAACAAACAGCACGACGATGTCAATGCCCCCGAATGCCCGGTGCAACAGGAAGCAATGCATGGAAAAAACCATCGGACGGAGCGCGTTGTCGATTCAATTCTTGTGATCGGCTCGCCCCCGCAGAAAGGCACAGAACCCGCCTCCACGGCGGGTTTTCTCGTTTCATGGGAAGCGATCCGGCGCATTTTCCGAAACACTCGATCGAGCTGAACGGTCGGTCTGTCGTCCAGACGGACTCGGGCCTCGACCGACATCGACTCCATCAGACGTCATCATGATGAGCCTCACCCATGCTATCAACTCTGAGGTTCAATCCCTTTCACGAACCGTAGGCCGCCACGAACGGCCCGGCGGACTCCGCCGACGAAGCCTCCCCCGCGCGATAGAGTCGCGGGGCCAAGCCAACTAGCTTCTTCCTCTCCACGACACCATGCGCTTGTTGTCGACCGGTTGAACTCGGACGATCGAACCGAGTTCGGTTGAGCTCGAATCGAGCAGCCTCTATCTTTCCTTGTCGACCGATCGTGAGATCGAACCCGCCCGTTTGAGCTGGAGAAACCATGCGATGAGAGATCGCCGATGGCTGCGTGCCGCCACCGCCGCGCTTGGACTCTGTTTGTGCTGTGCGTCGGCGCTCGCCGAGGAGCTGCCGGTTCTTCGTGTCGGCATGGTCTTCGACGGCCCGGGTCCGGCCAACGAAGAGGTTCGCGCGCTGACCATCGCCGAGGTCGAAACGCTCATGGCCGGCGAGATCGACGTTCGATTCCCCGAGGCGAGCCTACGGGTTGGCGACTGGAGCTACGACACCTCTAGCGACGCCGTGATGGCGCTGCTCGAGGATCCTGAAGTCGATCTGGTGATCACCTGGGGCGTCCTCGCGTCGAACGCGCTGTGCTGCCTCGCCGCGCCTCCGAAGCCGGTGATCGCGCCGGTGATCCTCGACGTCGATCTTCAGAACATCCCGTACTCCGAAGGGACCAGCGGCGTCCCGAATCTGAGCTACGTCGCTTTCCCGGACAACACGGCCAACGAGCTCCAGATCTTCCGCGAGATCGTGCCGTTCCAGCGGATCGTCTTCCTGGCTCCCCAAGGGATTCTCGAGGCGATTCCCGAGATGGCGATGCGCACGCAGCTCTTGCTGTCCGATCTCGGCCTCACGTCGTCGTACGTGCCGGTCGATCGTGACGCCGACGCCGTCGATCGCGTGCTTGCCGAGATTCCGGAGGGTACCGACGCGGTCTACGTTTGGCCCCTGTCGCAGCTGCCGCTGGCCGAGGCGAAGCGCCTGGTGGACGGCCTCAACGCGCGCCGTCTGCCGACGTTCTCGGCCCTCGCCGACGACTCCTTCGAGTTCGGCATGCTGGCGTCGATGGCCGAGGAGAGCTTCTTTCCGCGACTGGCCCGCCGGGTGGCCCTCAACCTCCAGCGCATCGCGCTCGGTGAGCCCGCCGGCAGCCTGCCGGTGGACCTCTCGGTTCGCGGCCGGCTGACCCTCAACCTCGCCACCGCCGAGGCGATCGGCGTGTCGCCCAGGTGGGACATGCTGATCGAGGCGGACCTCGTCGGCGTCGATCGGCTCGAGGGCTTCGAGCCCGTCAGCTTCGACGAGGCGGTGTACGAGGCGGTCGAGGCCAATCTCGATCTGCAGGCTCGAGAGCGCTCTGTTGCGGCGGGAGCCCAGGAAGTCGAGCGAGCGCGTGCCGTGCTGCGACCCGACCTGACCGTGTCGGCGACCGGCGTCGGCATCGACGACGATCGCGCCGGCGCTGGCCAGGCCGAGCGCACGCTCACCGGTCGTCTGGCGCTGACGCAGCTGATCTACGACGATGCAGCGCGCGCCAACGTGGTCGTTCAGGATCAAGTGCAGATCGCCCGTGAAGCTGACTTCGACATTCTGCGCCTCGACATCGCGCTCGACACGGCGACCGCCTATCTGAACCTCCTGCGCGCGGTCTCGCTCGCCGAAGTGCAGCGCTCGAACCTCGAGCTGACCCGCTCCAACCTCGAGCGCGCCGAGATCCGGCGCTCGGTGGGCGCCGCCAACCCGGCCGAGGTCTTTCGCTGGGAAAGCCAAATCGCCAACGATCGCCGCTCGCTGATCGACGCGATGGCGTCGATCGCCCGCGCCGAAATCGTGCTGAGCCAGCTGCTTGATCGAGCGCTGGATACCCGCTATCGCGCGGCAGAAGTCGATCTCGACGATCCGCTGCTCATCACCGGCAAAGAACGTCTCGACGGCTACCTGGACACGCCGGTGCACTTTCAAACATTCAGCGATTTCACGGTCGAGGAAGGTCTGGCCAGTGCTCCTGAGCTCGCCGCCGTGCGAGCCAACATCGCGGCCCAGGAGCGCCTCGTCACCTCGGCCCAGCGCGCGTTCTACCTGCCGCAGGTGACTCTCCAGGGGCTGTTCGACGAAGTCCTCGCCGACGAGGGCGAAGGCGCGGATCTGAGCGCGCCGGGTCTGCCCGACGATTCGAGTTGGTCGCTGTCGCTCGGCGCTTCTCTGCCGCTCTTCACCGGCGGCTCGCGGCGCGCCGAGCGCATCCAGGCCGAGGAGACGCTGTCCCAGCTCGGCTTCGAGCTCGACGCGACCTCGGATCGTCTCGAGCAGCGCATTCGCGCTGCGATGGTGTCGGCGCGCGCCTCGTTCACCGGCATCGATCTGACGCGCGAAGCGGCCGAAGCGTCACAGCGCAATCTCGACCTGGTCGCCGATTCCTACAGCCGCGGCGCGGTCTCGATCATCAACCTGCTCGACGCGCAGAACTCGGCGCTAGCCGCGGATCAGGCGGCCACCAACGCCGTGTACGACTTCCTGATCAACCTGATGGAGCTGCAGCGGGCAGCCAACCAATTCGACTTCTTCACCAGCCCGGCCGCACGCGGCGCCTGGTTCTCGCGCTTGGTGCGCTACTTCGACGATCGCGGCGTGGCGCCGTGGCCTGAAGATTCCAGAGGAGACTGAGCATGCTCGGAACGACCCATCGTCTGGCGCACGCCGTCGGTCTCGCCACGGCGTGCCTGCTCGCCTGGTCCTGCGCCGAAGAGGTCGCGGCTCCTGAGCCGGTGATTCGCCCGGTGCGAACGCACACCGTCGAGACCACCGGCGGCGGTGACGTCGCCGCCTTCGCCGGCGTCGCCAAAGCGGGGATCGAATCGCGCCTGAGCTTCCGCGTCAGCGGCACGGTCGAACAGGTGGCGGTCAACGTCGGAGACCGAGTGCGGCCGGGTACCACCATGGCGGTGCTCGATCCGACCGACTTCGAGCTGTCGGTCGAGCAGGCGGAGGCCGGTCTGGCGCAGGCACGGGCCAGCCTGCGTCAGGCGGAAGCCGACTACGACCGCACCCGAGCTCTGTACGAGAACAACAACGCCTCGAAGGCCGAGCTGGATGCCAGCCGAGCAGGCTCCGAATCGGCGACCGCGCAGGTCGAGGCAGCGCAGAAAGAGCTGGCGCAGGCCCGCCAGCGGCTCGCGTACACGCGCCTGACCTCGCCAATGAGCGGCGCGGTCGGCAGCGTCGACGTCGAGGTCAACGAAAACGTGACCAGCGGCCAGGCTCTCTTTCAGCTCACGGCCGACTCCGATCTGGAAGTCGAGATCCGCGTTCCTGAAGTCCTGATCCTGCAGATCCAACGCGGGCAGAAAGCACAGGTTGCGTTCGACGCGATCCCGGGCCGGACCTTCCACGGCACCATCACCGAAGTCGGCGTGACCTCGGGTGGCTCGTCGACCTTCCCGGTGACGCTGCGCATCGACGACGACAGCGGCGCGCTCCGTTCGGGCATGGCCGCCGAGGTCCGGCTGCAGGTGCAGGCAGGCGACATCGAGCTGGGCGAGAACGTGATCTTCGTTCCGATCGTGTCGGTTGGCGAAGATCAGAACGGCCGCTTCGTCTATGTCGTCGAGGACGGCTCGGACGGCACCGCCACCGTCCGCCGCCGGCCGGTCGAGGTCGGCGACATGGGATCGCTCGGCCTGCACGTCGTCTCCGGCCTCGAAGCTGGCGAAACGGTGGTCACCGCGGGCGTGCGTCGCCTGTCGGACGGCATGAAGGTGAAGAGCGTCGACGCGGGAGACGCTCCGTGAACCTGACGCGCGCGGCGATCAACAACAATCGCATCACCTTCACCCTGCTGGTGGTCCTGGTCTTTGCCGGCCTGTCGAGCTACCGCGGCATGCCTCAGGCGCAGGATCCGGGGTTCACCATTCGCGCCGCCCTGGTGATGACCGAGTTCCCGGGCGCCAGCCCGGCACGCGTCGAGCAGCTCGTGACCGACAAGCTCGAGAAGGTCATCCAGGAGATCCCCGAGCTGGACACGATCGTGAGTCAATCGAAGCCCGGCATTTCGATCATCACGGTCAACTTCCAAGAGCGCTACACCGACATGCGCCCGATCTTCGACAATCTGCGGCGCAAGGTCGAGCGGGCGGCGAACGACCTGCCGCAGGGCGCGGCAACGCCGCGCGTCGACGACGAGTTCGGCGACGTCTTCTCGACGCTCGTCACTCTCGTCGGCGACGGCTACTCGTACGCCGAGCTCGAAGACGTCTCCAAGCAGGTCCGCGACGAGCTGCTGCTGATCGACGACGTCGCCAAGGTTGACGTCTACGGGGTGCAAGACGAGCGCATCTTCGTCGAGTACACCAACGCCCGCCTCGCCGAGCTCGGTCTGTCGCCACAGCAGCTGCGCGGCATTCTCTCGGCGCGCAACATCATCGATTCCGGCGGCGATCTGCGAACCGCCAGCGAGCAGATCGTGCTCGAGCCGTCCGGGGACTTTTCTTCGGTCGAAGATCTCCGCCGGGCGCTGATTCCGATGCCTCAAGGCGATCTCCTGCCGCTCCGCGATATCGCGAGCGTCACGCGCGACTACATCGACCCACCGCGGAGCAAGGTCCGCGTCGACGGCGAGGCCGGCATCCTGCTCGGCATCTCGATGCGCGAAGGCGGCAACGTCGTCGAGCTCGGCGACGAGATCCGCATCACGATCGATCGCCTGACCGGTCGACTGCCCCACGGAATCGATCTGTCGATCCTGCAGGACGGCGGCGAGATCGTCGACGTCAAAGTGCAGAGCTTCGTCAGCAATCTGCTGCAGTCGGTCGGCATCGTCATGCTCGTCATGCTGCTGTCGCTCGGGCTGCGCACGGGCCTGGTGGTCGCCACGCTGATCCCGATGGCGATCATCATGGCGTTCATCTTCATGCCGATGTGGGACGTCGGCATTGATCAGATGTCGCTCGCCGCCCTGATCATCGCGCTCGGACTGCTCGTCGACAACGCGATTGTCATGTCCGAGTCGATCCTCGTGCGCATGCGCGAGGGCCAGCCGCCGCTGGAAGCCGCCGTCGGCTCGGCCAACGAGCTGTCGACCTCGCTCCTGATCTCGTCGTTGACGACAGCGGCCGCCTTCCTGCCGATTTACCTGGCCGAATCGGCGGTCGGCGAATACACCGGCGCCTTGTTCAAAGTGGTCACGATCACCTTGCTGTCGTCGTGGGTGCTCGCCATGACGATGATCCCGTTGCTTTGCTACATGTTTCTCAAGGTCAAGAAGCAGGAGGGCGGCAGCGCCTACGACTCGAAGTTCTATCGGATCTATCGGAAGTTGCTGCTGCAGTTGCTTCGCAGGCCGCTGATCAGCCTGGCGTGCGTCTTCCTGGTCTTCTACGGCAGTCTGATGCTGTTCCGCTTCGTGCCCGTCATCTTCTTTCCCGACGATGACCGCCCGACGCTGACGGCACAGATCAAGCTGCCCTACGGGACGCCCCTCGCCGCCACCGAAGAGGTCATCGAGCAGATCGAAACCTATATCGCCACGGACCTGCTGGTCGGTCAGGCCGAGCCGCTGCCGCCCTCGGGTGGAGTGCTGGCGTGGCTGGGTCGCCTGCTGGGGCTGAGCGACGAGCAGCCGAACGGCGTGACCGACTACACGACGTTTCTCGGCAACGGCGGACCGCGCTTCTATCTCGGGCACGATCCCGAGCAGTCGAGCCCGGCCTACGCGCTGATGATGATCAACACCACCACCCGCCGGTCGACCGATTGGGTGGTCGACAAGCTGCGGGCGAAGGCCGCGGAGATTCCGTCGGTGCAGGCGACCATCGAGCCGCTGGCCACCGGCCCACCCGGGGGCAAGCCGATCGCCGTGCGCATCTCCGGGCGCGAATACGAGGAAGTCTTCGACCTCGTCGATCAATTCAAGGCCTACCTCGCCTCGATCGAAGGGCCGATCGACATCAACGACAATTGGGGCGCTCGCTCGAAGAAGTTCTTGGTCAACGTCGACGACGACCGGGCTCAACGCGCCGGCGTCACCAACGAAGACGTGGCGCTCTCCCTCAAGTCGCTGCTGTCGGGCTACGACGCCACCACCTACCGCGAAGGCGACAAGGTCATCCCGGTGCTTCTGCGGTCGAACCAGGCCCGAGGCACCCGCATCGATCGCTTCGGCAGCATCAACGTCTTCTCCCAGTCAACCGGCCAGTCGGTGCCGATCGAGCAGGTGGCGGATGCCGAGGTGGCGTGGCAGCCGGCCAACATCCAACGACGCGATCGGCTGCAGACGGTCACCGTCGACGCCGAGCTGCTGCCGGGATATGCGTCCAACGTCCTGCTGCCGGACATCGAAGCCTGGCTCGACGAGCAGAGCGTCGGCTGGCCGCTCGGCTACAGCTACGAGATCGGCGGCGAGGACGAGGCGTCGCGCGAGGCCAATGAGTCGATCGGCGTCAAGCTGCCGATCTCAGGCCTCCTGATCGTCTTGCTCCTGGTGGCTCAGTTCAACTCGTTCCGGCGGCCGGCGATCATCCTGCTGACGATCCCACTCGGTCTGATCGGCGTCGTGATCGGCCTGATCGTCTTGCGCGGCACGTTCGGCTTCATGACCTTGTTGGGAATCATCTCGCTGGCCGGGATCGTGATCAACAACGCGATCGTGCTGATCGATCGGATCGGCGTCGAGATCGAGAACGGCCACAGCCCGGAGCGGGCGGTGATCGAGTCGGCTCAGCGTCGCCTGCGGCCGATCCTGTTGACGACCTTCACCACGCTCGGCGGCATGATCCCGCTCTACCTCGGCGGCGGGCCTCTCTTCGAATCGATGGCGGCGGCGATCATGTTCGGTCTGATCTTCGCTACCCTCCTCACCCTCGGCGTCGTCCCGATCCTTTACACCCTGTTCTTCCGCCTGCAGTATCGGCAGTTCAGGTACGAAGACGCCGCCTGAGCCGGCCCGCGAGCCACTGGCTGACGCGAGGAGAGCGTCGACCTCTGCGGGCCGACGGCCGTCCGGAGCTGCAGACACAGACACCGAGGACGACCCAAGAATCGCGCACGCTCGCCGGTCGGGACCGAGCGTGACGAGACCTCAGCAAGCGGACATCAGCTGCCGGGCCGGCTGAGCGGAGGTGAACCATGAACGAGGATCCGAAGCCGCTGATCCGTCGCCTGGAGAGGCGGCTCGAGACCTACCAGGACGCCAGTCTGACGGTCTTCTTGGTCGCTCTCTGTCTGCTCGCG
>JBCBCF010000186.1:0-8992 GCA_038530905.1 Acidobacteriota bacterium | reverse complement strand
CGCCGTCGATCCGGCGTCGGGCCAGGTCGAGATCGCCAATGCCGGGCATCCGCCGACCTACCTGCTGCGAAGCGGTCAGGTGCAAGAGATCGAGATGCCGAGCCCACCGCTCGGCACGCTCGGCCACCGATTCCCGAGCCGTCGCCTTGCCCTCGAACCCAACGACGTCCTGCTCTGGCTCTCGGACGGGTTGATCGAGGCGGTCGACCGCCGCGGCGAGGTCTTCGGCTTCCAGCGCGTTCGGGCCACCCTCGAGGCGGCCCAGCTCGGCGGCCCACCTTCGCCCGAAGAGGCCAAGCGCGCCCTGCTCGAGGCCGTCGTCTCGCACACTGCTGACGGCGGCTCGCTCGATGACGATCTGACCGTCGTCGTGCTGTCCTGGGACGGCCACGGCGCGACGCCGGACGCCGACTGACGCGCCAACGACCTGTCCCCCTGCTCCCCAACCTCCTGCGAACCATGGGCACCGACCACACTCCACCGACCGACGCCTCTTCGACCCTCGCCACCTGGATCACGGCGCTCGTCGTCTCCGGCGCGGTTGCCGGATTCCTCGTCTGGTGGGTCTACTTCAAGACCACCGCAGCAACCGATGCCGGCTGGGTCGCGCTGCTGCCCGCCGCCAACGCCACCTTCAACACCATCGCCGCGTTGTCGATGATCGGCGCCTTTCTGGCGATCCGACAGCGACGGATCGAATGGCACAAGCGCCTGATGCTCACTGCGGTCGGATTTTCGGCGCTCTTCTTGGTCAGCTATCTGCTCTACCACCACTACCATGGCGACACGCCATTCGGCGGCGAGGGCTGGATCCGGCCCGTCTATTTCGCCATCTTGATCAGCCACATCGTGCTGTCGGTGGCGATGCTGCCGATGATCTTGACCACGCTGACCTTCTCGCTGCGCGGCCAATTCGTGCGCCACAAATCGATCGCCCGCTGGACTCTGCCGATCTGGCTCTATGTGTCGGTGACCGGCGTGGTCATCTTCTTCGTGCTGCGCTCCGCCGGCGCGGGCTGACGCTCGGACGATCGCGACGCCGCGACCCAGCGCTCGATCTCGTCAGCGATCAGGCGGTTCGACAGCGCCGTCGGGTGGCCGTTGCCTTTGATCACAAGATCGAAGAGCTCGGCCTCTGGAGCGCCGCGCCGCAGCACCTCGTTCGACCACAGCACCGGGATCTCGACGTCGGCGAGCCGGGCACGCAGCCAGCCGTCGCGCCAGTCCGGATAGCCGGCCAAGAAAGCCTGCGGATGAAAGACGACGATCGCTGCGTCGAGATCGCGCGCCTCGATCGCCACCAGCGCGCGCTCGAGAATCGCTCCGTTGAGACGTTCCTTGTGCCGCCGCTTTGGCTTCTCCCCGCGCAGGCGAGCGATCACCAGATTCGGCGGCTGGTGCGTCCGATACAGGAAGCGACGCCACAGATACGACGCGATCCGCGGCGAATTCTCGGCGAAGAAGCGGTGTGGGTCAGGCGGAATCGGAACGTTGCGCAGCTCCAGCTCGCCATCCACCAGATCGAAATACGGTTTCTGACCGGTCCGCACGGACAGCACCGAGCGATCGAGGTCGTAGAGCATGAAGCTCAGCACCACGAACGGATCGTCGTAGAGATCGAGCGACTGCTCCATCAGCAAGACAATCTGGTCGAGCCCGTAGCCACCGACGCCGTAGTTCAGGAGCTGATGCTCGTGAGCGAAGCTCGACCGCGCGCCAAGGATCTCCTGGAATCGAGGAACGCCCGGCACGCCCTGGGCGAATGAATCGCCGTAGAGCAGCACCGGACGGCGGCCGGCGAGGGCGTGGGCCTCGTCGTGCAGATAGGTCGTGCGATCGAAGCCTGCCGCCCAGCCGAGGAGCGGATGCGGATCGTCCGGCGGCGGATAGCGCTTCTGCCAGCGATATTGCAGCTTCCAATAGGCGTCGTGGGAGCTGTAGTCGGCATAGAGCCCTGGCTTGCGCTGGGTGGCGAAGAACGCCTCACCTTCGAATTGAAACAGAGCCACCCGGAACGCGATCTCGGCGGCCGCGAGGGTCAGTCCGGTAGCCAGCGCCGCCAGCGCCAGATTGGCGGCCAACGGCGCCCAGCGCTTCCACCGGCCGCGCCGCGGCACGGCGCCGCCTCGCTGCCGATCCGCGTCGGCGCGGATCTCCTCGGTCATGGCGGGGCGATCAGCTCGGAGCGGCGGCGCCGTCGTTGGCGAGGGCCGGCGCCGGATCGAGACCAAGGTGGGCGAAGATGCGACGGATGTAGTTGCGCGTCTCGCGATACGGCGGGACACCGCGGTAGCGGTCGACGGTGCCCTCGCCGGCATTGTAGGCCGCGAGAACGTGCGTCAGGTCGTCGTCGAATCGACGCGCGAGCCATTTGAGGTAGCGAGCGCCAGCATCGAGGGCGAGCCGCGGGTCGAACGCCTGCTCTGGCCGCATGCCGAAGCGCTCGGCCGTCGCCGGCATGAGCTGCATCAGCCCTCGAGCCCCCTTCGGCGACACCGCGTCGGGGCGATAGGCCGACTCGGCGCGGGCGACGGCGGCGAGCAGCTCGGGGTTGATGCCGTGGCGTTCTCCGGCGGCGAGCATGAGATCACCGTACGGCACCGCGGGCGCCTGCTGACCGGCGAAGTGGAGCGCGAAATCGGCCGGCGCTTCGGGCGCCGGCTCCGCGCTCACCCGATCGTCGAGGATCCGCTCGACCCGTTGGAGCGGCACCGCCAGGAGACCGCCGCCGGGCAGGCCGAGCCGAACCTTTTCATCCTGAACCTCGACCGACTCGACGCGCAGGAACTCGCCGCCGCGGAAGAGCACCAGCTCCGCCAACGCCGGTGTGCCCAGCGTCATCGCCGCAAGGCCGCCGACGAACGTCAGCATCCGCCCGAGCGCCGGCACCCGTCGACCGCGGCCGCCGCGCCGACCGAAGCGTCGGCGGCCGGACTCAGCTTCTGGGATGGAACCGCTCATAGAGACTCTGGAGACGATGCTGGTGGATATGCGTGTAGATCTGTGTGGTGGAGAGCTCCGAGTGGCCGAGGAGCGTCTGAACGACGCGCAGATCGGCACCGTGCTCAAGCAGGTGGGTGGCGAAGCTGTGCCGTAGAACATGAGGCGACAGATCGGTGATTCCGACGCTCACGCCGTACGCTTTGAGAATCTTCCAGAATCCCTGACGGGTCAAGCCACCACCGCGATGATTTACGAAGACGATGTCGTGCCGCCTGTCAACGAGGCGCGGCCGGACCTCGTCGAGGTACCGCGTCGTCCAGCCGATCGCCCGCTCGCCGATCGGCACCACGCGCTCTTTCGACCCTTTGCCGAGGGTCACCAAGAAGCCATGGTCGAGACGCAGCTGCGCGCGCTGTAGGCCGACCAGCTCGCTAACCCGCAGGCCGGTGGCGTAGAGCAGCTCGATCATCGCCTGATCGCGCAGACCAAGATCGTTTGTCGCGTCGGGCACTTCGAGCAGCGCCTCAACCTGCTCCTGCGACACCACCTTGGGCAGCCGCGCGAGCGGCTTTGGCGCCACGAGGTGTGCCGAAGGGTCATCGGCACGACGGTGGTCTTCGACCAGGTGGCGATAGAAGGCGCGCAGCGACGCCGCGGCGCGACGGACCGAGCGCGGCGCCAGGCCACTCCGACGCAGCTCCCGCAGGTGCCCCTGGAGATCGCTTCGTGTCGCGGTGCGCAGATCGCGGCCGGCGGCGGCAAGCTCGGTCCCGAGCTTGCGGACGTCGCGGCCGTAGGCGGCGACCGTATGCGGCGACAGGCCGCGCTCCACTCTCAGGACATCGAGGAAGAGGTCGACCTCGCGCTGCCAGGGCACGGAGCCGGGCGCGGCCGACATGCGGTCTCCCAAGATCAGGCGGAGGTGACTGCCTCGGCCGGCGAGGGAGTCGAGACCGACCCGCCGGCCGGTACCTCGCCATGCCGCGCGCAAATGGCCCGCAGCTCGTCGTCGCCGAGAACGCTGTCCGCAACCTTGGCCCGCTCGAAGATCTCGCGCACGAGCGGGTCGCGCGGCTCGACACCGCGCTGCTCCAGCCAATAGACGACGTTCGACACGCCGCTCATCGGCCCGATCTCGATGATCTGACGGCAGCCGACGAGGGCTGCTGGAACGCTTGAATAGACGCGGTCGGCCAGCCAGTCGGCGCCCTTCTCCCGCGCCTTGATGATCGCCGACGCGTGGACGCCGGTCTGGGTGCGAAACGCATCGCGGCCGAGCACCGGGTAGTTGTCAGGGAAGGGAACACCGGTCGTTTCGTGGACGCGGCGACAATAGGTCGAGAGGCGGGCCAGGTCGCGATCGCTCCAGCCGAGAAGCTCGAGGTTGACCAGAAGCAGGTCCATCGGCGTGTTGCCGACCCGCTCACCGACGCCGAGCCCCGTGCCGTGAAGGCGATCGGCGCCGGCCGCGGCGGCAGCCAGCGCATTGGCCACCGACAGATCCCGATCGCGATGACCGTGCCAATCGACTTTGACGTCCTCACCGGTGGCGCGAACGACCTCGCGGACGAAGCGGGTGACGGCAGCGGCCCCTTCTGGCGTCGCGTGCCCGACCGTGTCGGCAACACAGACTCGACGCGCTCCGGCTTCAACCGCGGCCGTGTACAAACGCCTCAGGTCGTCCGGACGGGCGCGTGTCGTGTCCTCGGTCACGTACATCACCGGCAGACCATGGCGGGTCGCATAGCCGACCGCCTCTTCGGTCAGCTCGACCAGCCGATCGAGGTGCCAAGCCTGCGAGAACTGGCGGATCGGACTCGAGCCGATGAAGGCGGCCACCTCGAGAGCGATGCCGGCGCGCTGCGACAGTTCGACGATCGGCTCGATGTCGGAGACGACCGTGCGCGCCGCCGCGTTCGGGACGATCGACAGCTTCTGATCGACGATCTCGCGCGCCAGGCGCAGCACGTCATCAAACACCTGGCGGCCGGCTGCGGGCAAGCCGATGTCGGCGCCATCGATGCCCAGGTCGTTCATCAGGTGCAACAGCTCGAGCTTTTCCTCGATCGTCGGCGTGTGCACCGACGGCGACTGCAGTCCGTCGCGCAGAGTCTCGTCGTCGAGCTCGATGCGGCGCACGCGAGGATCGATGTCCGGCGTGCCGTTCCAGTCGTGGATCAGATCGTTCTCGTTCATGCTGCGGTCTCCACCGCTGCGGCCAGCACGTCCCCTGCAGCCGCCGTGCCCAGGTCGCCGCCGAGATCGCGCGTCGTGCGGCCGCTGTGCAGGGCAGCCACGACGGCCGCCTCGATCGCGTCCGCGGCCTCTTGGCGCCCCATCTCCTCGAGCAGCAGCGCCATCGAGAGAACGGCGGCGATCGGATTCGCCTCGTCGCGGCCGGCGAGTGGTGGCGCCGAGCCGTGCACCGACTCGAAGAGCGACGTGCGCCCGGGGTGCACGTTGGCCGAGGCGGCCAGGCCGAGGCCCCCCTGCAGCGCGGCGCCTAGGTCGGTGAGGATGTCGCCGAACATGTTGTTGGTCACGACGACATCGATCGTCGCCGGATCGCGCACCATCTGCATCGCCAGCGCATCGACGAAATAGTGGTCGGTGTGGAGATCGTCGAACGCGCCGGCGACTTCGGCGAACACGCGCTGCCAGAGGTCGTGTGCGTGACGCAGAACGTTCGACTTGTCGCAGAGCGTGACCTTGCTCCGCCCGTGGGCGCGCGCCCACTCGAATGCCGCCCGCACGATCCGCTCCACTCCGCGCCGAGTGTGGATCTCCTCCTGAATCGCCACCTCGTGCGGAGTCCCGCGACGCACCACCCCGCCGGCGCCGACGTACGCGCCCTCGGTGTTCTCGCGGAAAAAGACCATGTCGACGTCGTCCGGACCGCGATCAGCGAGCGGACACAGGCGGGCATCGTAGAGCTTCACCGGCCGGCGGTTGATGTAAAGGTCGAGACCGAAGCGCAGACCGAGAAGGATGTCCGCGGCGTGACGGTTGTCGGGCACGCGAGGGTCGCCAAAGGCGCCGACGAAGATCGCGTCGAAGTCGTCGCGCAGGCGCTCGAGCGCGCCGTCCGGCAGCGTTTCGCCGGTCGCCAGATAGTGGTCAGCGCTCCACGGAAACTCGACCACGTCGAGCTCGAACGCGAAGCGGCGTGCGGCGGCCCAAAGCACCTTCAGCGCTTCGGCGGTGACCTCCGGCCCTACCCCGTCTCCGGCCAAGACAGCAACGCGCAGCGACCGCGTGGCGCCGGTGGATTCCTCGGCCGACATCTCATCAGATTACCATGCAGGAACGGCCCGCCGAGGCGCTCCACGGGCCGATGAAGAGCAGCCTAAGCGCCGTCTGGAACCGCGGCAACGTTGCGTCGCAGCGCGGCGAGAGGCGCGCCGCGCAGGGCGAAACGCAGGGCGATCTCGGGACAGAGCCATGCCGAGTGCGGCGCGGACCATCGATGCGCCGCGACGCCGGGCAGCGCCTCGACAATCGGCGCTGCGGATTGGACGTGCGCTCGCACGGGCCAGACATCGCCCGGCGGCTGCGTGCGATCGAGCCGACGCACAGCACCGTCGCGATGCACGTAGGCGCGCTGACGGCTTCGAAAATGCAGCAGGGTGCTGCGCCAGTCGCCGAGATCCGGCCCGGGGCCAATCTGGGGCGATGCCAGCTGAGCCTCCACCTGCAGCGTGCCGCGACAACGCAGCACCCATCGCCAGCCGTCGCCATCGCGCAGCGCGCTGCGGGACGGACGCGGAAATGAAAAGAGGCCGGCGCGCGCCGGCTGGCGGCCGAGCCAGCGCGACACGGGCACCACCCACGGCGGAACGATCAGTCGCCGAAAGAGCACCGACGGCACGCCGTCGCCATCGAGCACGTAGAGGCGCAGGCTCATCTGCGGATACGACAGTCGCGCCACCGGCAGACCGCGCGGCCGGAGCTTCGAGAGGCGGAAGAGCAGGGCGGTGACGAAGACCTGATCGACGCCCTCGCCCGCGTGCAGTTCGTAGCGCAGCGGCGATGGCGGCTCGGGGAGGGCTGCAGCCGGCACGGCCCAGTTGAGGTAGAGGCAGTCGCGCGCCGTCGTGTCAAGCGCCGGCATCACGAGCGGTCGCCTCGCGCCGACGCGGCGGCAGGCGCCGCAAGACCTGCGGCGGCAAAAGCTGCGAGCAGTCGCCACCGAGCAGGTAGACCTCCTTGACCAGCCGGCTCGACACGTAGCTGTACTCTTCCTTCGGCGTCAAGAAGACCGTCTCGATCCGCGCGTCGAGGCGTCGGTTCATTAACGCCATCTGAAACTCGGTCTCGAAGTCCGACATGGCCCGCAGTCCGCGAACGATGGTGCGAGCGCCGAGCTGATCCATGAAGTCGACGAGCAGACCGGAAAACGTCGCGACCCGACAGCCGTCGAGGGACGCGACCACCTCTTCGATCACGCTCACCCGTTCCTCGACCGACCACAGCGGATTGCGTTTCGAGGTGTTGAGCAGCACCGCGACCACGACCTCGTCAAAGAGAGGCCGGCAGCGGCGAATGATGTCGAGATGGCCGTTGTGCAGCGGGTCGAAAGACCCAGGGTAGACGCCGATCCGATTCATCGAGGGCTCGAGGCGAGTCGCGTGAACACTCTGCTCCGCAGGCGGATCAGCGACGAATCAAGCGCACTGCCAAACCGCTGCCGCGGACTTCGTTCAATCCGTTGAGAGATCGAACGTTACCACGTTGAACGCGGCGTCCATGACGCGCAGGAGGACCGTCCGCGCCGCCGGATCCACCGCGACCGAGACGGTTTCCCGCTGACCGTCGAGCAGCCCGTCGGCAGCGACCACGGGCCGCCAGGCACCGGCGTCGATCGACACTTCCACCGAGCGGATTGGGCTGTGCGCATCGCGCAGGTCGATCGTCTTGCGACCGTCGGCGGCGCGCTGCGCGACCAGACGCGGCGGAGAATGATCGACGATCACCGGCTCTCCGATCCGCTCGGCCTCGAGCGCCTCTTCGGCCGGGCGCCCGTCGGCGTCGGTGGCGGTCAGGCGGAAGCGCCAGACGCCCTCGGGCAACACCGTCGAGTCGAAGCTGTACCAAGCCGTGTCGAGCGCATCGACCATCGACAGCCAGTCGGACGGGGTGTCCTCGACTGTCGCCTTGCCGGCCGCCACGTTGGTCTCTTCGTGGTCCGCCCGCCGAGCGGCGAGCGCGTAGTGCAGCGTGTCGGCATTGGGATCGGTGGCCGACCAGCGCAGCGTCCGCCAGCCCTTCTTGTAGAGCGTCTTCGTGCGCCCATCGTCAGACGCGCCCGCTGTGCGCAAGGTGGTGAAGATGCCGTCGCGGTTCGGGCTCCACGGCTCGAACGTGGTGGTGTCGGCGTTGAAGCTCGAGGGCACCAGAATTTCGCCCGGATCGAGTGCCTCGAAGGAATCGACAGTCGGCGCCAGATTGATCTGGCGATACGACACCGTCACCTCGACGATCCGCGTCCCCGGCTCTTCGACCGACGTTCCCCCGGCCTGCTCGAGTGACGCCCGCCACTGCAGAAAGCGATTCGCCGGCAGCCCCTCGAGCGCGTAGGTCTGCCCGGTGCCCCGCTCCGCCTGGGTCCAGGCGCTCCATGTGCTGTCGGGCTCGGAACTGGCGCCGGAACGCGCTTCGATCGACACGCCGGCGCCGTCCGCGGAAGTTCCACGCCATCGCACGGCGCCGAACCGTGCCGGCCGTTCGGCGTCGAGCACGGCGCTCGTGTAGGTCCCGGTCTCGACAACCTCGTCGGCCAGTCGATAGGCCGCGCCGCCGTCTGTGGTGATCGCTGCCGCGCCGGCCGGACCGTCGACCAGCCGCACGATCTGGCGCTCGGAGAGGGTCGCCTGGCGGCTCAACAGATCGTCGGCCCAGCGGTAGAGACGACCTTGCTCACCGGTGGCGATCCACAAAGCGTTCCCACGCCACAGCAGCGAGTGGACGGTCTGATCGGGCCAGGCGACAAGACGTCGATCGCCGCCGTCCGGATCGAGACGGACAACCGCCGAGCGAGGTCCGGTCGCGT
>JBCBCF010000185.1:0-9046 GCA_038530905.1 Acidobacteriota bacterium | reverse complement strand
TGCAGAGCGCCGATGAGCCGGCGGAGCTGGTGCGCCGGCTCAACCGCGTGCTGGTCGAGAGTTCTCCCAGCAACAAATTCGCCACGCTCTTCTACGCCGAGCTGGATCCGCAGACCCACCGCCTGCGCTATGTCTCCGGCGGCCACAATCCGTCGCTTCTCCGCGTCGATGGGGAAGTCATCGAGCTGAACTCCACCGGCCCGATTGTCGGTTTGGTGCCAAAGGCAGAATTCGAGAGCCGCGAAGTCGAGATGCCACCGGGTTCGGTGCTGGTCCTCTACACGGACGGCGTCACCGAGCTGATGAACGAGGAGCAAGAAGAGTTTGGCACCGATCGACTCTCTGCCCTCCTGCGCAGCGGCCCGGATGGCTCGGCCGACGAGTGGGTCGAGCGCGTCCATGAAGCGCTGCACGACTTCGGCGGCGGCGAACGCTTCGACGACGACACGACCCTCCTGATCGTTCGCCGGCTGTCCTGAACCCGCGCCCATCGGGGATCGGGCCCTGCGCTACACTCCCGCCTCGTGCATCGCCTGGTCGCCTACGCTCCCGATGGGGTTCGCCGGTTCGCGGTCGATCGTCGTCGAATGACCCTCGGCAGCGCCGAAAGCTGCGAGGTTCATCTGCCGTTCTCCGGCGTCGGCGAACGCCACGCGCTGCTGGTGGACGACGGCGTCGGTCTCGAAATTCGCGATCTCGGGACGAGCCGGCGCGGCGTCTTGGTCAACGGCCGCCGGGTCGATGCGGCGCCGCTCGAAGAGCTCGATGAGGTGCGCCTCGGCTCGATCGCGCTCCTGCTCGAGGAGGTCGCGCCTCCCGCGCCCGAGCGACGGGACGACACGCCGCCGCCGCCACTCGACGTGGTCGCGACACCGGCGCGGCTGCTCGAACACCTTGCGGCGGTCTCCCGCTGGGTGCTCGGCGATCCCTCGGCCGGAGTCACCCTCGAATCGCGCGTCGTCGCTCTGCTCGAGGACTTCGGCGGCGGCGTCCTTTACCTCTTCCATGTCGCCGGCGAAGAATCGAGTGCCGAGGCCGTGAGCGACGGCGTCTCTGAGCCAGGGGTGCGCTTCGTCGCCTCGACCGATCCCGCCTGGCTCGGTGCGGGATCCGAGATCCTCGATCAGTTGACCGTCGACGGCAGGCTGCCACCCCCTGGTCCGGCGGCCGCGGGGCTCGACGGGCGCCTTGACGGCGCGCCTTGCTGGATCGCCTGGCGGGCGTTTCGCGCTCTGGAGCGCGACTATCTGGTCGCCATCGCCCTGCCACGATTCGTCCCTGACGACTTTTCTCCGCTCGCCGGTTTCGCCACGCTCTCCGACCAGCTCATCCTCGGCCTCGTCCACCATGTCGGCGAGTACGAACCGCTGCTCTTCGGACGCGAGCGCACCCGCGAGCTGACGTTGGTCGAGGGTTTGATCGTCGGTGAATCGCCGGCGATGAAGCGGGTGCTCGACGAGCTGCGCTCGGCGGTCGACCTCGAGGAGCCGGTGCTGCTGCGCGGTGAGGCGGGCGTCTCGAAAGAGCTGCTCGCGCGCTCGCTGCACGCGTCGGGAGCGCGCGCCGAGCGGCCGTTTTCGGTGGTGCGCTGCGATAGCGCAGGCGATGCGCTCGAGGCTGAGCTCTTCGGCGGCCGGGTCGGGCGCGCGGTGCGCGACGGACGTCTGGCCGAGTCTGATGGCGGCACGCTCTATCTCGAAGATGTTGATCACCTGCCGCTCGCACTTCAGGGTCGGCTGATGCGGTTCCTGCGCTCGGCCGAAATCGAGGCCGCTGACGGCCACGGGTCGATCATCCTCGACGTCCGATTGATCGCGAGCGCCCGGGAGTCCCTCGACGCGGCGGCGTCGCGAGATCAGTTTCGGCTCGATTTGGCCTGGCGCTTGTCGCAGCTTGCGCTCGACGTGCCCGCCCTGCGAGAACGGCGGGGCGATCTTCCGCTGCTGATCCAGGCGGCGGTGAACCGCTGCTGCCATGAGACCGGCAAGCGGGTCCAGGGCATTACGGTCAAGGCGATGGAAGCGCTGACGGCGCACGACTACCCCGGCAATCTCGACGAGCTGCAGGCGATCGTCCGGCGGCTGGTCTATCTTTGCCCGGCTCAGCGGCCGATCGACGAGCGCCTTCTGCCGGACGAGATCCGCCGCTCAAGCCTCGAAGGTCTCAAACCAAGACTCGGGTCGGATCTCCACCTGGAGCCGCTGGTCGCCGACACCGAGCGAGCGGTGATCCGCGAGGCGCTTCGACGTGCGGCCCGCAACAAGTCAGAGGCAGCGCGTCAGCTCGGTCTGTCGCGCAATGGCCTGGCGATGAAGATGCGCCGCCTCGGCCTGGAGGCGTGATCGCTCGCCGCAGCGCGAAGACCGAGGGCGCGCGCGACCCGGCACCGGCCCGCAACGGGTCGTCGGACCTCGAGCCGACGCTCAATCTCGAGCAGACCCTGGAACTCGATCAGACCCTGGAACTCGAGCAGACCCTGGAACTCGAGCAGACCCTGGAACTCGATCCGACTTGGGCCTCGGTCCAGAGACAGGTCTCCGAGCGAACCTTCGAGCGCCGGCGGCGGCGGTGGCTCTGGGCGCCGCTGCTCCTCCTCGTCGGTGGATTGTTCGCCCTGGGCGTCGATCAGATCCATGCGCCGAGCACGGCGACGCTCCTCGAGGAGTCGGCCGAGGGCTACGAAGCGTCGTGGTTCCTGCTGATCAAAGCGGCCGACACGCTGGCCGAGCTGCCGGTTCTTGCGGCTGAAACGGTCGATGACGCGGACCTGATCCGGGCGCTCGGCCGGCCGCCGCTCGAAGCGGGTGTGGTTGCCTCGCTCTACGACTCCGACGGCGAGCTGCGCGCCTGGCGCGGCGCCGGTGTGCCGTATGAGCCAGGGTCGTGGGAGCTGCCGGAATCAGGGCCTTTGTGGCGGCGAGGGGTCGCCGCCTCGTCGATGCTTTGGGTGCGACCGCTCTCGTCGCCGCGCGACGATTGGGTCCTGGTTGTCGGTCGGGCTCTTCCGCGGGCGCCGTTTCCTTTCTTGAACCGACCGCTGCGCGAGGCGGTGCGCTGGTCACTCGAGCGTCCGGAGCGCTCGACGCCGCAGCCGGTTCTCGAGGTCCGTCCGCGGGCGGAGCGCCTGGCAGCGGTGCCGTCTCTCTACCTCGAGCTGCCGGACGACCTGCGCCGCGCTCCGTCTTCATGGGCCGCGTGGGCAATCGGCCTCGGCGGCTTGGGCCTGCTGCTGTGGGGCCTCGGCCGGGCTGTCGACGTTCGAGAACGCGCCGAGCCCGGCCCGAGCGGCACGGCATCGATTCCAGCCGCCGGCGTCGGTGGCGCGCTGGTTGCCGGTGCGATCGGAACGTCGGCGCCGACGATCGCGCTTGTCGGCGCCTCGCTCGCGGCGGCGGTCTTCGCCGCGCGCCGGATCTGGATCAGCGGCCGCGGCCTGTTGCCTGCGTCGTTGGCCGGGTTGGCGGCGTCGGGAGTTCTCGCCTCGCTGAGCTGGGGATGGTCTCACGTGCTCAGCGTCGAGCTCAGCCGGCGCGGTCCTGACGCCCTGCTGCGCGACGCGGCGGTGTGTCTCCTGGCTGCCTCTCTCCTGGCTCTCGGCCGGCAGCACCGGAGAGCCGACGTGGAGCCGGCCGGTGATCGCTGGGCGTGGATCGCTCTCGGATTCTTGGTGATCGGTGGGACGACCCTCGACACGGCACCGCTCGCCGCAGTTGCTGCGGTCGCCGGGGCGCTGGCGGCGGCTCGCTGGTGGCGGGGCGTCGACCCGAAGCGACGGGCCATGTCGGTGGCCGGCGTCGTCGTCCTCGGCGCCACGGTCGGCGCCCTAGGCTGGCAGATCCCGCTGCGCCAGGCCGCGCGCCAGCAGGTCGCGGCGATGCTGCCAGTCATGGCGCCGCCCGACTTCGAAGAGATCAACGCGCTGCTCGACGAGGCGTACGGTTTCTTCGATCGCCTCGATCTGGCGCCGCGGCTGCCGCCGCCGATCGACGCGCCGGTCGCCATCGACGATCTGGCCTATCTGCTGTGGCAGCAGTCACCGCTCTCGCATCGCGACATGCTGTCGGCCCTTGTGCTCGAACCGGATCCTGATCAGAACGCGAGCGAGCCGGCGGTGTTCACCTTCGGCCTCCGCTTCGACGCGGATCGCGAGCCCGTGGCCGGCGACGCGCTGGAGTGGCCGATTCCGCCGGTGGGGCCATGGAACGAGGCGCTGGTGCAGGGCGAGACATCCATCCTGATCGGGGATCAGCCGTGGGGAAGGGCGCGGTTCTGGCTGCAGCCGCGACCCGGCTTCCGCCTACCCGGTGCGGACTCGCGCGGGCTGGCCGCCAGCCTGATTCGCGGTGGGCCGCTCCGCGCAGCCGGCGACAGCTTGCCGCGCTCCGTGCGCTATGGACTCTACGGAGAGAGCGGCGAGGTGCTCAGCCCTCCCTGGCCGGGCGCCCGGCCGCTGCCGGCAGAGTGGCGCGAGCGCCTGGCCGCCGAGGCGCCGCGCGGAGCGGCGGTCTCCGGCGCGATCGACACGGTGATGGGTCCGTCGTGGGCCTGGGCGCGCCGCGACGTCGACGGCACGACGGTCCTGTACATCTCGCGGCTCGGCGCGCGCAAAGGGGTCGAGAGGCTGGCGTCCCACGTGCTGCCGTCGCTCGGTATCTTCGTCCTTCTCGCTCTGCTGGCTGCGCCCTGGGCCCGTCGAGAGCAATCGTTCGTCGACGTTGGGCGTCGAATCCTGCGCTCATACTCGCGGCGCCTGATCTTGGTGTACACGGTGCTTCTGCTGCTGCCGCTGGTGGCGCTCAACCTGGTGCTCTTGGAAAGCCTCGCGCAGCAGCTCCGCGACGCGCAGCTGGCGGACGCTCGACGCGCCGTCGGCTCTGCACGCACTCTGCTACTCGACTACCTGCGCGGTCTCGAGCCCGGGTTCTCTTTCGAAACCGCCGTCAACCGCGAGCTGCTGGAGTGGATCTCGGGATTGGTCGGGCACCAGGTCAACTTCTATTGGGGATCCTCGATCTACGCGTCGAGCCAGCAAGAGCTGTTCACTTCGCATCTGCTGCCGTCGCGCTCTCCCGGCGACGTCTATGCCTCCCTGGCGCTGGAGGGCAGCGATGTCGAGCTGCGATCGCGCCGGGTCCAGGGCGTCCCGTACTTCGAGATCTACACGCCCCTCGAGGTCGCCGGCGTCGCCGCGGCGCAGCAGCGTCTGTTCGTGTCGGTGCCGCTCTTGGCACAAGAGGAAGACGCAGCGGCCGAGCTGGCGGTTCTGCGGCGGCGTGCCCTCCTCGTCAGCGCGACGCTCTTTCTGGTCCTCATGGCGGTCGCCGGCTGGCTGACGCGGTCCTTCACGCGGCCGATTCTCGAGCTGATCGAGGACACGCGCCGGATCGCCGCCGGAGCGCCTCGCGCTCGCGCCGCCCCGCGCGATCGAGAGCTCTCGGCCCTCGCGTCAGCGATCGACAGCATGGCTCAGAGGGTCGCGGAAAGCCGCCGCCGGCTCACGGCGGAGAAGGCCTTTGTCGAGCGGGTGGTCGCCAACATCACGTCCGCCGTGGCGTCTCTCGACACCGATGGGCGCGTGCGGATTCAGAATCGCGTTGCCGCTCAGATGCTTGGCACAGCCGAGGGCGATGTGCTTCTCGATCGCCTCGAGGAGCGGAGCTGGCTGGCGCCGATCGCCGAGCTGGTCAAGGGGGCGCGTCTCGGCAACGATCAGCTCGTCCGTCAGGTCAAGCTCCGGCCGGACGATGATCGTCTCGAGGTGCTCGAATGGGCGGTCGTCTGGCTACCGCTCCCCGGTGAAAGCGAGCCGACCGAGCTGCTGATCGTCGACGACGTGACCGAGACTCTACGCGGTCAGCGGCTGGAAGCGTGGGCGGAGATGGCGCGCATCATCGCCCATGAGATCAAGAATCCTCTAACCCCGATCCGGCTGTCGACCGAGCATTTGTTGCAGGTCTGGCGTCAAGCGCCGGAGCGTCTCGGAGAGGTGGTCGAACGCTGCACCGAGAACGTGCTGCTGCACGTCGAGGAGCTGCGAGAGCTGGCGTCCGAGTTCTCGATCTACAGCCGGATTCCGCTGGCTGAGCTGCGCGTCGGCGACTTAGTCGCCGAGCTGCGCGACCTAGCCGACGCCTACCGCGAAGCAGCGGAGCACGGCGTGCCTCTCTCGTTCGACGGTCCGGCCGCGCCGATCGACGCCCGATTCGACGCCAAGCTGATCGGCCGCGCGGTTCGCAATCTGCTCGAGAACTCATTGCGCGCCGCTGGCGGCGTCGGCGGCAGCGTGACGCTGGCGGTGCGCGCCGAGGGCGAACAGGTAGCGATCGAAGTCCTCGATACCGGCCCGGGCGTCGATCCGCAGAAGCTCGAGCGCATCTTCGAACCCTATTTCTCAACCTACGAAACCGGCACCGGGCTTGGGCTGGCAATCGTTCAGCGGGTTGTCGATCAACATGGCGGGACGGTCGCGGCCCGCAATCGCCCTGGCGGCGGTCTGTCGGTGGTCATTAGAATGCCGCGACACCTTCGCCTCACCGAATCAGTCGCCAGCGCTGAGCCCGCCGAGCCCTCATGATCTCTTCCTTCTCGTTTTCCACCGCATCGCGACGCCGCGCGCGGCCGCGACTCCCCGAGCGCCCGGTGGCGGCGCTCGGGCCGAGGCTCATCCGCGACGCCACGCTCCTGCTGGCGGTCTGGGCGATCGCCGGCTGCGGCGCGGTCGATGGCTGGCTTGGCGGAGGCGGACCAGAGCGGACCCCGGCGAAGGCGATTTGGATCGCGCCGGACTCCGCCGAGCTGACGCCGAGCCTCGCATCGCGGCTCGAGGCGGTCGGCGTCGAAGAGATCCTGCTCACGGTCGCGACGTTCGACGGCGATTCCCTGGTGCGCCACGATCCTCCAGATCTGCCGACCGGCCGACCGCTGCACATGGCGATCGGTGGCCGACTGTCGGCGCGCTCGGCTGATGCGGCGGAGACGGCGGCCGAGCGCGTGTCCGAAGCAGCGCGTCAGATCCGGCTCGATCTCGAAGGCCGCGGCCTTCTGGTGTCCGGCATCTGCCTGGATTTCGTCGAGGTTGCCGATCTCGACGCGTACGCCGCCTTTCTCGAGAGCTTCCACGATCGTCTCGACGATGACGAGCTGCTCGTCACGGCGTCGTTCCAACGCGGATGGGAGCGCCGCGACGGCGCGCGGGGCGTTGCCGACGCGGTCGATTCACTGATTGCTTTCTTCTATGGGCAGCGCCTCGACGAGGCCGAGGACGCCGACGCCTGGGACTTTCTCGTTCTCGAGCAGCGGCTTGAGGATCTCGAGGCCTTGCGCGTGCCATATCAGCTCGGCATCGTCACCGTGGGCAGCGCCAAGATTTCAGATGCGCGCGGCGCCGAGATCCAGGCGACGACCCGTGCTGCGATGCAGGACATTCTGTGGAACCGCGATCTGAAGCTGCGCCCGGGGTTCACACTCGACGGGGTGAATCGGCGGGTCTACGCGCTCGGAGCGGAGCGACCGAGCCAACTCGGCGACACACCGATTCCGCGCGACGGGACGGTCCGGGTGGTCCGCATGGCGAGCGCCGACCTCGAAGAGCTGCAGCGGTTGCTCGAGGTGTGGGATCTGCCGAACTATCGCGGGCAGGTGTTCTATCGGCTGGCCGGCGAGGGCGAGACGCTCTCGACCTCAGCCGAGAGCTTGATGGCGGCGCTCGATCCCGACCGTCCGGTCCAGCCGGACCTCAAGCTCGAGGTGGCGCTGCAGCGGCGCACCGGCCGCGGCTGGCTGGTGCGCTTCGCGATCGCCAACGGCAACGGCGAGTTCACCGAGCTGGCGATGATCGACAACAACTTCCTTCAAGTTCGCGCTCTCGACGGCAGATTCAGCGGCTCGAACCTGTCGCTCGGTGACTTCTATCGCTTCGAGCTCTATCGGGAGCGCGGCGGCGAGCTGAAGAAGACGTTCCGCGACGCCGGCGTGGTCCGCCTTCACGTGCCGATGCTCGAGGGCGATCAGCGGATCTCGACCGGCGATGTCGAGGTGGTTGGCCGCCGCGAGCCATCGTTCGAGGTCTTCGCTCGCTTCTTGCTTCCCGACGGCAGCACCCACGAGCTGGGACCGGCGCGTTGGAGCGGCGGTTCGTTCGCCGACGCGCCGACCAACGATGGCGGCTGAGTCTGCCGAGGCCGTCGAACGGCCGAGCTGGAGCCGTCGTGTCTTGGCCTGGCTGCGGCTTCCGCTCGACGATTTGCTCGGCGGTCTCGATCGTGCCCTCGGGGTTGCGTCGCCCGCTCCGGACGACGATCACACCTCCCCAGACAGACGCTCCGGCTTTGTCGCGCTGGTGTTGGTCTTTCTTGGTCTGGGCGTCGGCTGGTGGATCTACGTTCCGCTGCATGAATTGCTGCATGCGTTCGGCTGTCTGGCAACGGGCGGTGAGGTCACCAGACTCGAGATCCAGGCGATCTACGGTGGCGCTCTCTTGGCCGAGATCTTTCCGTTCGTTGTCGCCGGCGGCGACTACGCCGGACGTTTGGTCGGCTTCGACACCCACGGCAACGATTGGATCTACTTGGCAACCGACCTCGCGCCATTCGTGCTCTGCTGGTTCCCCGGAGTCTGGGCGCTGCGCCGCGCCGCGCGCCGCGGCGGCCGCTGGACCGCAGTGGCGTTCGGATTCTGGCTGCCGTGGGCCCTTTCTCCCTTCCTGTCGGCGACCGGCGACGCGTTCGAAATCGGAACGCTGGCGGTGACCCAGTTGCCACCCTGGGATGCGCAGGCCAACGCATTGCGCAGCGACGATCTTCTGCTGTGGGTGGAGCAGGCCGGAGCCGGCGCGCCGTGGCTGGGAGCCGGTCTTGCAGCATGCATCGGCCTGGTCTGGGCCTTTGCAACCTATGCGCTGGGCGGCCGGATCGCTCATGCGCTCGGCCAGCCGCCCCTTTCGCTCTCCTGAACGATCCGTCCGACGAAAGGAACCTCATGACCGATTCCCACGACCCGGCCGCCGACGACGGCGAACCGATCGAGATCGACTGGGCGCCTCTGCAGC
>JBCBCF010000184.1:0-9052 GCA_038530905.1 Acidobacteriota bacterium | reverse complement strand
TGATCATCCGCTGTGCCGTGCCCTCCCGCATGGAGGATGATCAATGCCTGAACGGGCGGCGCGGCGCTCAGCAAGCTGCGAAATTCGCGGCATTCAGGGTTTTCCGGCAGGGACGGCGAGGGGGATCGGACCGAGAGGACGGGCCTTCCACAAGCAAAAAGGGTTCCAGCGTTGGCCTTCTGGCGGCGGCCGACGCTCAGCTGACGGGATAGCCGATCTCGGCGACCTCGCGGCGCACCTCCTCGACGTCGACCCCGGGATGCAGCCGCCGCACAAGCGCCGAATCGAGTGGCCGGTGGGCATAGACCGCCGCCACCGCCTCGGCGTCGAGCGGCCGACCGTAGTAGTTGTCGGCCCACCGCCGATACGTCTCGGGCCTGCCGTCGAACAGCACCAGTAGCCCGCGAGACCCGTCGGGATCGTCCCCTGGCGGGGTCTCGACCGTCGCTGTTTGCCAGGTCGCGGCGTCGCGCAGGCGCCAGCAGCAGAAGGTGGTCGCATCTGTCGACAGCGCCTCGTCCTCCAACAGATCCCGCAACGGCGCCGGAAGATCAGCAAAGAGTCCGGGCCAAGGGCGCTGCGCCGCCATGGGCGCCTCATGCGCAAATCCCTTGAGCAAGGCCCCCGCAGGATGATGCACCACGAGGACATCATCGCCTTCGCCGTTGCGCATCAACGCCAGCTGCTGATTCTCACCCCATTGCGGATGAAAGGAGAAATAGCGAAATTCCCACTCAGGGCAGAGGATCGCGTCGAGCGCCGCCTGCGCGCAGTTCAGTCGGCGCAGAGCGTCGAGGTCGGGCAGCTCGGAGAGATCGCGAGTGGAGATCAAAGCGAGGCGTCGTCGTCGACCATCGAGAGAATCCTCCATGAACCTAGCACGACGCGCCCGGGCGCGTGATCTCAGGCGACGGTCAAGAACTGCACGCTAAAGCGGTTGTCGGAGTCGGCCCAGACGCGATCGACGCGAAATCCTGCGGCCGCTGCGATCTCGGCGAATTGCTCGACGGTGAATTTGTGAGAGTGCTCGGTGAGGATCGCCTCGCCCGCCGCGAATTGCAGCTGCTCTTCACCGACGGAGACCGTCTGATCTCGGCGGCTGACGAGGGACATCTCGATGCGCCCGTCGACCTCGTTCCAGATCGCTCGATGGGCGAACGCGTCGAGGTCGAAGTCGGCCCCGAGCTCGCGGTTGAACCGGCGCAGCAGGTTGAGATTGAAGGCCGCGGTGACGCCCTCAGCGTCGTCGTAGGCGCGCTCGAGCGTCTCCCGATCCTTCCGTAGGTCGACGCCGATCAGCAGCGCACCACCCGGGCCACAGAGCTCGGCGATGTGGCGCAGAAAGTCTTCGATGGCGCCGGGAGGAAAGTTGCCGATGGTCGAGCCCGGGAAGTAGACGACCGTCCGTCGCGCTTCGACCTCCGGCAGTCGATAGTCCGCCGTGTAGTCGGCGGCGATCGGCTGGATGTCAAGCCTTGGGAAACGCTCACGAAGGCGCTCGGCGGCAGCGTGCAGATGCTCGCTCGAGATATCGACCGGAACATAGGCCACTGGCTCGTCGAGCCGCTCGAGGAGCATCGGCGTCTTGGTGCTCGAGCCGCTCCCCAGCTCCACGAGGAGCACGTGCGGCCCAAGGGAACGAGCCATCTCCTCGACGTGCTCCTCCATGATCGCCAGCTCCGTGCGCGTCGGGTAGTACTCGGGCAGCTCGGTGATGGCGTCGAAGAGCTGCGACCCCCGCTCGTCGTAGAGAAACTTGCAGTGGATCGTCTTGGGAACCGACCGCAGTCCGGCGAGGATTTCTTCGCGCGCAGAGTCGGCGGCCTCCTCCTGCCGGTCCTGTGCTTCCGCTGCTGCGAAGGCGGTCATCCGTCGGCCCCGTCGCGAGCCAGACGTAGGCCGGCGAATTGCCAGCGCACGTGCGCCGG
This sequence comes from Acidobacteriota bacterium, assembly GCA_038530905.1. Taxonomy (GTDB): domain Bacteria; phylum Acidobacteriota; class Thermoanaerobaculia; order Multivoradales; family J023; genus JAUIJL01. The sequence continues at coordinate 7,124 of JBCBCF010000184.1, read as the reverse complement.
AAAGAAGTTGCGATAGGTCGAACGGATATGCGAGCGAGGGGTGGCGCACGAGCCGCCGCGCAACACGAGCTGGTTGCTCATGAATTTGGCGTTGTACTCGCCGAGAGCTCCGTCCGGCGGTTGATAGTTGGGATAGGCCGTATACGGCGATCGCGTCCACTCCCACACGTCTCCATGCGCCTGATGCAGCCCGTTGCCGTCGACGGCGAGCGGGCGAGGATGCAGGAGCCCGTCGTCGACGAAGTTCCCTGCCGCGATGCTTGCGCCCTCCTCGCGCCGAGCCGCGATCTCCCACTCAGCCTCGGACGGCAAGCGGACCCCAGACGTGTGCGACGCGACCCAGCGGGCGTAGGCGTCGGCCTCGTAGAAGCTGAGGTGACAGACCGGCTCGGCAGGCTCGACCCCGCGCAGCCCGGTGAGCGTGAACTGGCGCCAGGCACCATCGGCCTCGACCCAATAGAGCGGCGCCTTCCAGCCCTCCTGCTGCACCGCCGTCCAGCCGTCCGACAGCCACAGCTCAGCGCGCTCGTACCCACCATCGCGCACGAAGTCGAGATACTCACCCGAGGTCACCAGGCGCGAGGCGATGCGAAACGACTCGAGAAAGACGCGATGGCGCGGGCCCTCGTTGTCATAGGCGAAGCCGCCGCCCGCGTGACCGATCTCGTGCAGATCCTCCTCGAACGACAGCCAGCGCGTGGGTGCCGGCGCCTCACCGACCGGCGACGATGCTTCGCGGTAGATCGGCGCCAGCGGATTGCGCGACAGCATGTATTTGAGATCGGTGAGCATCAGCTCTTGGTGCTGCTGCTCGTGATGCAGACCGACCTCGAAGGTCGGAGCGAGGGCGTCCAAGGTCTTGACGTCGGCCTGTTCGATCAGCCGCTCGACGGCGGCGTCGACGTGCGCTCGATAGGCCTGCACCTCGGCGACTGTTGGCCGCGAAACGAGGCCGCGATCGGCGCGGGTGAACAGCTCGCCCAACGAGTTGTAGTACGAGTTGAAGAGATACGCGTAGCGCGTGTCGACCGCGGCATAGTCCCTGAGATGCGGCTGCACGACCAGAGTCTCGAAGAACCAGGTGGTGTGCGCGAGGTGCCACTTCGTTGGGCTGGCGTCCGGCATCGCCTGGACGACGTAGTCTTCGATCTCTAGCGGCTCGCAGAGTGCGTCGCTCCACGCGCGGACAGCGCGATAGCGTGCGAGCAGGTCGTGCCGCCGGGGACTGGCGGCCTCCGTCGCGTCGGCGGAAGCCGTGGCGACGCGCGGGTCGGACGTCTCGGACATGACGATCTCCTGAAGCTGCGAGCAAGCCGGGCGTTCGAGCGCCATGGCACGCATCGGCGTGGCGACATGCCGCGTCGACGGGCGCTCACCGGCGCGAGACGACGAAGCGCGACCGAATCGGTCGTGCCTCGATCGTCTCACGTGAGGTGTCGAAGAGGATCTGCGAGGACGTCCTGCGATGCCGACGTCAGGTCGGAGCGCGCTCCGACGACGTCAGGTGGAGACGACGACGCCCTTCCAGAAGGCGATGTGATTTCGGATTTCCGCCGCCGCGGGCCTCGGTTCCGGATAGAACCAGGCGGCGTTCTCGTTGACGACTCCGTCGACCTCGAGATGGTGGTAGCTGGCAGTGCCCTTCCATGGACAGACGCTCGTATGCTCGGACGGCCGGAGCACCGACGCGTCGACGGAGTCCGATGGGAAGTAGTGATTGCCTTCGACGACGACTGTTTCGTCGCTATGTGCGATTGTGTGTCCGTTCCAAGTGGCCTCAGCCATGGTCATCCTCCCAGCGAGACGCCGCCGCACGATCGCCAGCGTCGAAGGTCAAGAAAAAAGAAAGTTCCCACGAGATCCGCCCTCGACATCGACAGCGGTTCTTGGGGCCTTAGTTTAAGGCACGGCCAGGCGGATCGACAAGTCAAACGAGCGATCTTCGGAACCGACGCCTCGCTCGGGCGTTGAGGGAAGCGAGCGTCCAACGCGAGAGTTCCTGCTGCCAAACTCTGAGGTGCCATGCGAGACCGATCGACCGTCCTGCAAGCCGTCGTCGTTCTGAGTCTGTGGGCAGTCGCCGCTCTTCCGGCGACCGCGCGCTCTGCGTCCTCTGCGTCTGAACCGTGTCATCCGCAGATTGAGCTGACGCTGGACGCGAGCGCCGCCGAGGCGGTCCTCAGCATGCTCGAAGGCGGCGCGGCAGCCGACCGAGGCTGGCAGGATCTGCTGGATACGACGCCGTATCGGCGTCTCCACGAGCGCGAGGCCGCGCTCGGACGCTCCTTTACGGACGCCAGCTTCCGCGCGTTCATCGAGTCCGAGGAGCTGGCTCAGCGCGCCGCATCCTTGCGCCGCACGCTCGACGACTGGCGCCAGCTCGACCTCGAGGCTAGCGGCCGGCGCATCCTGACCTACCTGCCACCCGATGCCTGCCTCCGCGCCTCGATCTACCCGATGATCAAGCCTCGGACAAATAGCTTCGTGTTTGGCCTGGATGGCGACCCGGCGGTCTTCCTGTATCTCAACCCCAAGATGTCGGCCGCCGAGTTTGAGAACATCGTCGCGCACGAGCTGCACCACATCGGATTCGCCAGCCTCCCTGCAGTCGAAGACGCGGTGCGTTCGCCCGACTGCGAATCGCTGGACGACGGTCCAGAAGGGGACGCCGCGCGCACCGAAGCTCTGCGATGGCTCGGAGCGTTCGGCGAGGGCCTGGCGATGCTCGCGGCCGCGGGCGGGCCCGACATCCATCCGCACGCGACCAGCCCGCCCGAGACGAGGGCACGCTGGGATCGCGACGTCGCGCACGCCGAGCGCGACCTCGCCGCACTCGATGCCTTTTTCCGCGCCGTCCTCGACCGGCGCCTCGAGGGCAAGGCCATCCGCGAGCGCGCGATGGAGTTCTTCGGCGTGCAGGGTCCCTGGTACACCGTCGGCTGGGTCATGGCGGTGGCGGTCGAACGCAAGCACGGGCGCGCCGCGCTGGTCGATTCGATGCGCCGCCCGACGGCCTTCTTGGAGCTCTACAACGAGACGGCGGCCGCCGATCCAACGCTCCCCCGCTGGTCACCCGGCCTGGTCGAGCGCCTCGCCGCGCCGCGAGACGCCTGCGCCGAAGCCACGCCGCCTGGCGCACCCTCGGCGCCTCAGAGGTAGGACGAGAGCTCGCTGAAGTCCCCGGCCTCGAGCGTCGACTTCACGACGTTCATGAACGCGTCAGCGTCGGCGCCGTCGATCAACCGATGATCGAAGGTCAGAGCAAAGTAGGCCATCGTGCGGATGGCCAGGGCATCAATCCCGTCTTCATCGGTGACCACGATCGCACGCTTTTCGATCGTGCCGATGCCGAGAATGGCGACCTGCGGCTGATTGATGATCGGCGTGCCGAAGAGGCTGCCGAAGACGCCCGGGTTAGTGATCGTGAACGTGCCACCGACCGCTTCGTCGGGTTTGAGCTTCTTCGAGCGCGCGCGATCTGCCAGGTCGTTGGCGGTGCGGGCAAGGCCGATGACGTTCTTCTCATCGGCATGCCGCAGAACAGGGACGATCAGGCCGCCTCCGTCCAGCGCCACCGCCATACCGAGGTGCACGTCTTTCTTGAACACGATGTTGCGACCATCGATCGCCGCGTTCATCTGCGGATGCTGTCGGATCCCGTCGCAGACCGCGCGGAAGATGAACGGCATATAGGTCAGCTTGGTGCCGACATCTCGCTGGAAGGCGCTCTTGACGCGCTGGCGCAGGCGAGCCACCTTCGACATGTCGACATGGAAGACCGTCGTCACGTGGGCCGAGGTCGCCTTCGAATAGACCATGTGGTCCGCCGTGCGCTGGCGGATCCGATCCATCGGCTCGACGACGACATTCTCGCTGGCCCCGTAGGCGGGCACCGAGAATCCCGACGGCACCGGTCGACCGCCGGACGCCGGAGCGGCGGCCGCGGCGGGGCGCGGCGGCGGCGCCGACGGCGCCGCAGCAGCAACCACCTCCCCCGCTGCGCGGCGGTCGAGGTAGGCGAGGATGTCTTTCTTCGTCACGCGGCCGTGGATGCCGCTACCCTCGATCGCCGTGATGTCGACGTTTTCCTCGGCAGCGATCTTGCGCACCAGCGGGCTTGAGAATCGACGCAGCCGTTCACCGAGATCCATGTCGCCACGATCGACGACGGCCTCGCCGGCCCCTCCGGCGCCGGCCGGCGGAGCATCGGTGGCGGCCGGCAGCTCGGTAGCCGGCGCTGACGCGGCGGTCGCCTGACCGACGGACTCGCCTTCGGCGCCGATCCGACCGAGCACCTCGCCGACCTCGACCGTTTCGTCCTCCTGGTGGCGGATCTCGAGCAGCACCCCCGACGCGGGCGACGGAATCTCGCTGTCGACCTTGTCCGTCGAGATCTCGAGCAGCGGTGCATCGCGCTCGATCGTGTCGCCGACCTTCGCCAGCCAGCGGGTGATGGTGCCTTCGGCGATCGACTCGCCCATCTGCGGCATCAGGATCTCAGTCGCCATGGTGTCCTCGTGCCCGGCGCGCTGCGCGGTCGGGGCGGTCAGGGATGGTGAAGCTCAGAAGTGGATGGCGTGGCCGGTCGCCGCATGCGCCGCCTCCATCACTCCCTCGGAGAGGGTCGGATGGGCGTGCATGGTGCGGAAGAGCTCTTCGTTGGTGGTCTCGAGCTGCAGCGCGACGCACGCTTCGGCGATCAGATCTGTGGCGTGCGGACCGACGATGTGGACGCCGAGGACTTCGTCGTAGGTCGTTTCCCGCACAACCTTCACGAAACCTTCGGTGGTCTGCAGAATCGCCGCCTTGCCCAGCGCCGAGAACGGGAACTTGCCGACCTCGACCGCATGCCCTTCGGCACGCGCCGCCGCCTCGGTCAAGCCGACGCTCGCCACCTCGGGCTGGCAGTACGTGCACGACGGGACCAGCCGGTAGTCGATCGGACGCGCCCCGTCGTGGCCGGCCATGTGCTCGACGGCGAGGATCCCCTCGGCCGAGGCGACGTGGGCAAGCCATGGCGTGTTGACGACGTCCCCGATGGCGTAGATCGACGGCACGCTCGTCTGCATCCACGCGTCGACGCCGACGTACTCGCCATCGAAGGAGACGCCCAGCTCCTCGAGGCCGAGATCGCGACTCACCGGCGCCCGGCCGACAGCGACGAGGAGCATCTCAACCTCGAGGGTCTCCGGCTCCCCGTTCTCCGGTTCGAGCGACAGCCGCACGCCGGCGTCGATCGCCTCCACCGCCGCCAGGCGCGTCGACGTCTTCATCGCGATGCCGCGCCGGCGGAAGCTCTTCGCCAGCTCGGCGGAGGCATCCTCGTCTTCGATCGGCAGCAGGCGCGGCAGCATCTCCAGAATCGTCACCTCGGCGCCGAAGCTCCGGTGCACCGAAGCGAACTCGGTGCCGACGGCGCCAGCGCCGAGCACCGCCAGCGAGCGCGGCACGCGCTCGAGCGCCAGCAGCTGATCGGAGTCCAGGATGCGCTCGCCGTCGATCGGCGCAAACGGCAGATGCCGCGGCACCGAGCCGGTGGCGATCAAGACGAAGCGCGCGGTGTGCTCGCTCGTCTCCCCGCCGCGCGTCACGACCACCCGATGTGGATCCGCCAGCCGCCCGCGTCCATGAACGCCGGTGATCTTGTTCTTCTTGAAGAGGAACTCGATGCCCCGCGCGTTCTTGTCGACGACCCGATCTTTGTAGGCGTGCGCCTTGGCGATGTCGAGGCGCGCGTCGGTGACCTCGATGCCAACCGCCTCCGCCTCCCGCATCTCGTCGAGCAGACCGGCCGTGTGCAGCAACGCCTTGGTCGGAATGCAGCCGCGATGCAGACAGGTGCCGCCGAACTTGGGGTCCTTCTCCACCACCGCGACGCTCAGGCCGAGCTGCGCCGCGCGGATCGCCGCCACGTAGCCTCCCGGGCCGCTGCCGAGGACGATCAGGTCGAAATCAAAGTCGTGTGCTTCCACAGAAGGTCTCCCCAAGTGAATCCCGCGTGAGGTGCGGTGGCGTCTCGCCCGACGGCGGTCCTGGCTCGGGCGGAATGCTCAGCCGACGGCGAGCGGCTCGGCCGCATAGCGGCCGGGTTTCGTCTCGACCAGCCGTGCCCAGGGCTCGGCATGCTCATGCTCGAAGATCGACAGCCACTTCCCCGCGGCGGCGCGCGGGATCCAGTCCTGCTTGTGGCGAAGGGTCTCGAGCGGGTAGAGGTCGTAGCCCATGATCCAAGGAAACGGCACGTGGGCGGCGGTCGGCACGAGGTCGGCCCAATACACGCCCTGAGCGTCGTCCGCCCCGCCGTCGAGGCGAACGATGGCCATGTGCGCATTGTGGCCTGGGACCTCGATGGCCCGCACGCCGTCGACCGGCTCGGCCTCCCCGTCGAAGAGCTCGACGACGCCGGCCTCGAAGAGCGGCTCCCAGTTGCGCGGATCGTAGCTGGCACGGTCCCGCACCGTCGGCGCCCGAGCATGCTCGACCTCGCCGCGCGACAGCCAATAGCGAGCGTTCGGGAACGTCGGGCGAAGCACGCCGTCGCGTTCGGCGCAGTTCCAGCCGCAGTGGTCGAAATGCAGATGCGTCAGGACGACGTGGTCGACGTCGCCGAGCGCGAAACCGGCTGCTTCGATCGCCTGAGGCAGGCGCCGCGCACCCTCCTCGAGACCGAAAATCGAGCGAAACTTCGCGTCGTGATGATCGCCGATCCCGGTATCGACCAGCACGAGCGCGTCGCCTCGCTCGATCAGCAGACAGTTCGTCTGCATCGGAATGCGGTTCTCGGCGTCGGCCACTTTGGCGCACTGCCACAGTGTCTTGGGCACGACGCCGAACATTGCGCCACCGTCCAGCCGAAAGCCGCCGTCCGACACCAGGCGCAGCCGGAGGTCGCCCAGCTCAACTGGACCAGCCGCCACCGGCGGGAACGCAGAATCGATGGCCATGGAATCGGACTCGGTCGTCACGAGGCCGAGCGCGCCTCGTTCCACACGTCGACGCAACCTTTGAAGTTGTCGCCGATCTGTTCGATCGCGCGCTGAGCTGACTCGTCGCTCGGGGCGGCGAGATAGTCGAGCAGCGGCTGCTTGAAGTTGGTGCGGCCGACCGCGAACCCGAGATAGCCG
>JBCBCF010000183.1:0-9061 GCA_038530905.1 Acidobacteriota bacterium | reverse complement strand
CGTTCGTTCTTCGCCATCGTTGCCCTGCTCGCTCTGCTTTCCGCGCCGGCTACCTGCGCGACCTCGATGACGACCAGCCGCCCGATGACGACCAGTCGCTTCCTGACCGAAACCTCGCGAAAAAAACAGGCCTCGCAGCCCTCAAACCCCTGCGAGAGAATCCGGTCTTCGAACCGACGACGAGATGACCGCTTTCCAAGTCGTTTCGTCGAAGTCGCCGACGCGACGGCTCCGAAGTGAGACTGAGAAGGCGATTCGTCTTCGGCCGCGGACGAACCTATCAGACCGATGATCGAATTGTTCGTGAGCGGTCCGATTTGCCGTTCACAATTCTGAACGTTCGGTAGCTCACACAAATCTTTCTGTTGCCCCACGACTCGTGGCCAAAGGGCTCGAGAGAGGGTAGCGATGTCCTGTACTCTCCGCCAGCGTGACGGCGCGAGGGCGGACGACGATCGGCCGCCGGGTCTCCCCGTCACGATCGATTTCTAATCGAAAAGGAGTCCCCGTGAGCTGCCTGCCTCTTATCTATCGTTCCCTCGGCATTGCCCTCGGAGCCGCTCTTCTCTGCGGGCCGGTCGGCGCCGATCTCACCGTCGTTTCAGAGATCGAAACGAAAGGACCCGGCGTGCGGCAGGACGGCCGCCAGACGACCTACATCAAGGGCCTGAAGATGCGGGTCGACGACCCGGAGTCCAAGACCGCCACCATCCTCGACCTCGAAGCGCGTCAGCTCATCACGCTGAATCTCCGCAAGGAGCGCGCCGAGATCGTCGATCTGGGCCAGCTGGCGGAGCAGCAAACCGGCATGTCGACCGACGCGGTCGAGGTCTCGGTGACACCGACCGGCACGACGGACACCGTCGCTGGCGAATCCTGCGAGATTCACGACGTCGACGTTCGCATCGCCGCCGATGCAACCGGCGAACAGACGCAGGCGCTCGGCTTCGACATGCTGCTCGATGGCACAATGTGCCTGGTGAACGACGTCGAGGGAAGCGAGGACTATCGTCGTTTCTACATTGAGATGGCGGAACGAGGCCTCTTCTTTGGACCTCCTGAGTCGGCCGAGGCACAACCCGGCAAAGAGCGCGGCTTCACAAAGCTGTACAGCGAAATCGCTGGCAAAGGCATGGCGTATCGCAGCGATCTGGACGTGAGCTTCGATGGCAGCGGCTTCGTCGCCCGCATGCTGAAGAAGTTCTCGATCGAGACGTCGACCGAGGTTGTGTCGGTCGACAGCGGAGCCCTTGCCGATGAGCTCTTCCAGATCCCGGCTGAGTTCGACACCCGGTCGCCCTGACCTCTGACGGGCGAATCCGATGTCCAGCCGACTCGCTCACGGCGGCGGCGCGTCGTTTCGTCGAGCCGAGGGCTTGTCGCGGAGATCGAGACATGTCAATATAAGGATCACTGCTCTGGAGGGCACACGCCGGGCTCGGTCTCGGCACTTTTGTGACTTCCGGATGCAGGTCCTCCTCTCCGAACCCCTCTGGTCTTGGGCCGGCCGGAGGGCGTTTTTTTTGCCCTGGGATTCCCTGGCCTCATGACGCTCGACGGCGCCCCGACGGATTTCGGCAGCAGCTATTGGGGCGAGGTGGCCTGCCTCCTCTCTGCGCTGCTCTGGGCGATCGCCGTCGCCTGGTTCCACGGGGCCATCGAGCGCTACGGCGCGTGGTCGGTCAACCTCGCGAAAAACGTCCTCGCGACCTTGCTCCTGGCGGCGACGACGCTTCTGGTCGGCCAGATGGCCTTGATCGCGGACGCGCCGATCGCGGCTCTCGCCTCTCTTGCCGCCGCGGGCATCGTCGGCCTAACGATCGGCGACACGGCCCTCTTCGCAGCGGTGTCGCGCCTCGGCGTCCATCGAGCGCTGCTACTTCAGACCTTTGGTCCGGTCGTGGCCGCTGGCCTGGCACATCTCGCCTTCGACGAGCGTCTCGGACCAATGCAGGCCGTTGGTTCCGTTCTCGTTCTCGGCGGCGTCGCCCTGGTGGTTGGTCGGCCCGCGGACGGCTCGTCGGCGTCCTGGACCGTCGGAGGAGCCGTGCTCGGCTTGGTCTCGGCCGCTGGCCAGGGCTCCGGCGTCGTGCTGGCGAAATCAGGTCTCGAGGCGCTTCCGGTTCTGCCAGGCAGCCTGGTCCGGCTGACCGTCGCATCGCTTGGCCTGGCGCTGGTCATGGTTCCGGGAGGCCGGCTGCGCGCCGCCGTCCAGGCTCTTGCCGACCGAGAAGCCCTTCGGCGCATCGGCGGCCCGACGTTGATCGGCACCTACCTCGGCTTCATCGTCATGATGGCGGGTGTTGCCTGGGCGCCAGCGTCGGTGGCAGCGGTATTGATCGCGACGCCGCCGATCTTCTCGCTCTTCCTCGACGCTCGCTTCTTCGGGAATCCGATCACCGCTCGCGGCCTGCTGGGCACGGCGGTCGCCGTCTCCGGCGTCGCCTTCATCACCGCGGCGTGACAGCCTCCGCGGCCGAGCTGGCCGATCCGCCAGGCGGCTCGGCTGCCGCCGGCGCGTCATCGGCGCGTCGGCCAAGCCACAGGGCCCCGCCGACCAGCAGAGACGCCGCGACGAGCAGGAGGAGCCAGGGCGAGGCGCCGTAGCCAGCCGGTACGGAACAGATCACGATCGCCGCAAGTCCGACCGAGAGGGCGTAAGGCAATTGGGTGCGAACGTGTGCGATGTGATCGCATCCACTGGCCATGCTCGACAACACGGTCGTGTCTGAGATCGGCGAGCAGTGGTCTCCCCAGACGGCGCCCGCAAGCACCGACGCGACGCTGCCCAGGAGAACCGCCATATAGGTCGAGTCGCCAATCGCGTGCCCTGACTGAAGCAAGAGCGTGTGAGCGAACGGCACGATCAACGGCTCGAGGATGCCCATCGTGCCCCAAGAGCTGCCGGTGGCGAAGGCGATCACGGCGGCCAGCACGAAGGTCAGCGCCGGCAGCAGCTGCGGCGCCACCGCCTGGCTGCCGATCTCGACCAGATAAGCAGCGGTTCCAAGATCCGAGCAAACCGCCGAGAGCGACCAGGCGAGGGTCAGGACCAGAAGCGCCATGAACATCGACTTCATGCCCGCGATCGCTCCCGCCACCGCCTCACCAAGGGTCAGAATGCGCTGCAGGACCGGCAGAACAAGGGCGACGGCAGTGCCCGCCAGGCTGGCCCACAGCAGAGCCTTGTAGCTATCGGCGTAGAGGAAGATCGCCCGCAGCCCGCTGGCGTCAGTTCCCGACTCGGCAAGACCGGTCGTGCCGGTCCGCCACAGACCCAAGAGTGTGACGAGAACCACCGTGGCGATCGGCACCAGAGCGTTGAGCGCCCGCTTTGGAGCCTCCGGTGGAGGCTCCAGCTCGGACGCACCGTAGTCGGCGATCGGTCGAGCGTCATCGGCCAGGACTTTGCCGGTGCGCCGAGCCCGCCGCTCGGCCGCCAACATCGGTCCCCGGTCCCTGCCGGACAGCGCGATCGTCGCCACCAAGACCAGCGCCAGCAGCGGGTAGAAGCGATAGGGAATCGTCTGCAGGAAGAGCCCGTACGCTTCAAACGGCAGCTCAAGGCGTTCCAGGGCGTCGCCGATCAGGCCGAGCTCGAAGCCGACCCAGGTCGAGATCGGCACCAGGCAGACCACAGGTGCCGCCGTCGAGTCGACCAAGTAGGCCAGCTTCTCGCGCGACACCCGCAGGCGATCCGTGATCGGCCGCATCGTCGGGCCGACGATCAGGGTGTTGGCGTAGTCGTCGAAAAAGACGGTCGTGCCCATCGCGACCGTCGCCGTCTGCCCGCGTCGCGGCGAGGTGGCCCACGGCCGGAGAGCCTCGACGATGCCCCGAGTGCCGCCGCTGCGCGAGACGAGACCGATCATTGCCCCGAGCAAGGTCGTGAACATCAGAATCGCGGCGTGATCGCCGTCGGCGATGGCCGGCACGAGATAGGCGTCGACCGATCGACCGAAGGCAGCGAAGACGTCCCATTGCGCGACGATCAGCGCACCCGAAAAGATGCCGAGGTAGATCGCCACCACGACGTCGCGGAAGAGGAGCGCGAGAAAGATCGCTAGGAGGGGAGGAACGAGCGATCGCCAGCCATAGTCCGGCGCCGGCTCCTCTGCCTGGCCAGCCGCCTCGCCGGCAACAGCGGTCGACCCCGGCGCGACGTCGGCACCGGAGGCCTCGACCGCGGCGTTCACCCCACCGATCTCAGCCGGCGCGGAAGCGCCGGCCACTGCCCCAGCGCCGCCGACAAGAAGAAAGAACGAGAGAAGAAGGAAGAGGTGGAGAGCGCGGCGGCCGGGAACCATCGGTCAGGCGTCGCCGTCTTCGCTCGCGGCGATCTCGCGCGGCTTCATGCCCATCGCCTCTCGCAGCTTGACCTCGAGCTCGTCGGCCAGATCCGGGTTCTCGCGCAGGAATCGTTTGGCGTTCTCTCGCCCCTGTCCCAGGCGCACGTCTCCGTAGGCGTACCACGAGCCGCTCTTCACGACCATGCGATGTTCGACGCCAAGATCAACCAACTCACCGCTGCGTGAGATGCCCTCGTTGTAGTCGATGTCGAATTCGGCCTGGCGAAACGGTGCTGCGGTCTTGTTCTTGACCACCTTGATCTTCACCCGGCTGCCGACGACCTGATCGCCATCCTTGAGTGACGCGATGCGGCGGATGTCAATGCGGACCGACGAATAGAACTTGAGCGCTCGGCCGCCGGTGGTCGTTTCCGGACTGCCGAACATGACGCCGATCTTCTCGCGGATCTGATTGATGAAGACCAAGCAGGTCTTGGACTTGGCGGTGATCGCCGTCAGCTTCCGCAGGGCCTGCGACATGAGACGCGCGTGCAGGCCGACGTGGGAATCTCCCATCTCGCCTTCGAGCTCGGCGCGCGGCACGAGCGCCGCCACCGAGTCGACCACAACCACGTCGAGAGCGTTCGAACGCACGAGAACCTCGGCGATCTCGAGCGCCTGCTCACCGCTATCGGGCTGCGAGACGAGCAGATTGTCGATGTCGACGCCGAGCTTCTGCGCGTACTCGGCGTCGAGCGCATGCTCGGCGTCGATGAAGGCTGCTGACCCACCGGCGATCTGCGCCTGCGCGACGACGGACAGGGCCAGGGTGGTCTTACCCGACGACTCGGGGCCATAGACCTCGACGACCCGTCCGCGGGGGAAGCCGCCGACGCCGATCGCCGCATCGACCGCCAGGGAGCCGGTCGAGATTGAGGCGATGCCGAGCGACTCTTGCTGGCCGAGGCGCATGATCGCGCCCTTGCCGAACTGCCGTTCGATCTGACCGACGGCGCTCGACAGCGCTTGCGACTTATCTTGAGGTACCGAGGCGCGGGCTTTTGCCATGCTCGAAAGGCTCCCTAGGATCTTGCAGAATCGATCGGACCGGCGAGGCGGGCGACATCTGAGGAGGCGGCGGGCGGTCGGCCCGCAGCTATACTCTCGCCGCCCGTGCGCTGCGACCGATCACAGCCTGGACCACTCGATGCGAGCTCGTTTCGGTGTTGAGACGAGGCCGATGAACTCCGAGCGGCGACATGCAGCGGCTGCCGTGTGATGCGGACGCCTGACCCTACGAGAATGCACAGAGGCAGTCAAGAGGCGTAAGTTCTCTAGAAACTCGCCTCGGATCCCGCCCGATACCGCCTGCCAAGAGGTGTTCCGTGTCGCTTCTGACCGTCGTCATCCCGGCCTACAACGAGCGCCCCACCGTCGAGACCCTGCTGCGCCGCGTCGCCGAGGCCCCGCTGCCTGACGGCGTCGAGGTGGAGATGGTTGTCGTCGACGACGGCTCGACCGACGGCACCCGCGAGCTGCTGCGCGAGCTGGAGGTCGCTTCCGATCCGCCGTTCCGCCTGATCGAGCACCCGGCCAATCGCGGCAAAGGCGCCGCCGTGCGCACCGGCTTTTCCCACGCACGCGGCGATTTCGTGCTGGTCCAAGACGCCGATCTCGAATACGACCCGATCGAATATCCGAACCTGCTGCAGCCGATTCTCGACGGCCGAGCCGACGTCGTCTACGGCTCGCGGTTCCTCGGCGGGCCGCACCGCGTGCTCTTCTTCTGGCACTACCTCGGCAACCGCGCGCTCACGACGCTGTCCAATATGTTCACCGATCTGAACCTGTCGGACATGGAGACCTGCTACAAGGTCTTTCGCAGCGAAGTGCTGCGCGACATGGACCTCGAGTCGGACCGCTTCGGGATCGAGCCCGAGCTGACGGCCAAGGTCGCGAAGCAGCGAGCCCGCATCTACGAGGTGCCGATCTCGTACCACGGCCGCACCTACGCCGAGGGCAAGAAGATCGGCTGGCGCGACGGCTTCGGAGCCATCTGGGCCATCCTTCGCTATAATCTCGGCCCTTGACGCCGCGGCTTTTTCGCGTCCGCTTCCGCCGTCCCCACCGAAGCCTTAGCTGCACGCCCGCACGGAGACCGGCGGGCGATTCCGCGTCCGACCACGCTCCGAGGAGTCTTCTCGTGCCGAAAACCCTGCGCTTCCCCGTTCTTGCCGTGTTCCTCTTGATTACCTCGGCGCTTGTCGCCTGTGGGCCGCAGGATCCAATGACGGCTGCGATCGCCGAGCGTCAGAACTACGACGTGCGGCTGTCGAGCTGGTTCGAGAAACGAGTCGAGCCGATGACCGAGCCGGCGACCGAGCCGGTCGCTGAACAGACAGCCGAACCGACCGAGGGCACGGACGCTGAATCCCCTGAGCCTGCGATCGAAGAGCCGCTCGCGGAGTTCGAGGGCGAGACCCCCGAACCGGCACCCGCGCCGGCCGAGCCGACCAGCCCGACGGTGGTCCTCGACCTCGTCGTGATCTACAACGGTTACGCCTCGCTCGAAGGACTGACCGTCGAGGTCGAGCACGTCGACGCGGCGCAGAACGAGAAGGCGACCTATCGTGAATATCTCGAGCTGGGCCAGATGGCCAACGCCGAGACCCGCCAGGTCACCATCGAAGTCGAAGACGTCGACCTGGCCGAAGGCGACGCCTTCTCGGTGTCGGTCCCGCGCGTCGGCGAGGGTGAGAGCGGAGAGTTCCCCGAGCTGCCGGCCGGCTGACCCGAGCACAGACCCGATAATCCGCTCAGACCGCCGGGGCCCGACAGTGACACTGCGCCTCGGCCATCCACCGACGCCCGGCGGACGAACGTTGGCACGATGACATCCACCGCCGTTCAACCGTCTCCGCCTCATGCTGGCGCTCCTCCGGCGGTCGAGCGCATCGAGACCGCTGTCGGTCGCATCATCCGCGGCAAGGACGATGTCATTCGCCTGGCCGTCGTCTCGCTGATCGCCGGCGGCCACGTCCTGATCGAGGACGTCCCAGGCGTCGGCAAGACGACCCTGGCGCAGACGCTGGCGCGGGTCCTCGGCCTGTCGTTCCAGCGCATTCAGTTCACCAGCGACCTGCTGCCGTCGGACATCATCGGTGTCTCGATCTACCGCCAGGCCGAGCAGGAATTCGAGTTCGTTCCGGGGCCGCTCTTCGCCAACGTCATCCTCGCCGACGAGATCAATCGCGCGACGCCGAAGACGCAGTCTGCCCTGCTCGAAGCGATGAGCGAGGAGCGCGTGTCGGTCGAGCGCAAGCGCTACAAGCTGCCGCATCCCTTCCTGGTGCTGGCGACTCAGAATCCGCTGGAGACGATCGGCACGTTTCCGCTTCCCGAGTCGCAGCTCGACCGCTTCCTCATGACGCTGTCGATGGGCTATCCGCCGCGCGACGAGGAGCGTCGACTGCTGCTCGGCGGCGGCGTCGATCATCTGGTCGAGACGGTCGAGGCGGCCGTGCACCCGCACGAGCTCGAGGCGCTCCAGACCGCCGCACGCAAGGTCGCGGTCGTCGAGAAGTTGGTCGACTACATGCTCGATCTCGCTCAGGCGACACGCGACGACCCCGAAATCGCCCTCGGCGTGTCGACCCGCGCGGTCCAAGGACTGCATCGCGCCGTGCAGGCGCTCGCGCTGTGCGAAGGCCGCGACTATGCCGTCCCGAGCGACGTTCAGCGCCTGGCGGAGCCGGTGCTTGGTCACCGCCTGACCCTGCGCCGCGGAGACGGATCACTCACCGCCACGCGCGCCGCCGTGCGCCGGGTCGTGCAGTCGATCGCCGTCCCTGTCTGAGGGAGTCGCGGTGGGGTCGACTTCGACCGCGATCGACGCCGGCCCGCCGGTCTCGCACACTCGCAAGCGCGACCGATCCGATGGGCTTCGCCTGACCAGACCGGGCCTCTGGTTCGGCGTCGCCACCGGCATTGCGCTTCTCGCCGCCATCAACACCGGCAACAACGGCCTCTTTCTCGCCGCCTCGGCGCTGCTCGCGAGTTGGGTCCTCGCTCACCTCCTCGGCGTGGCCAACGTCCGCGGACTGGAGGTCGAGCTGCTGCCCGAAGGCGAGTTCTTCGCCCAGCGCCTGACCCATTTGCCGATGCGGGTGGCCAACCCGCGCCGCCGCCTGCCCGCCTGGTGGATCGTTCTGGAGTCGGATCCACACGATCTGGTGCCGACCGCTCACCGCCTGCGGCGCGCCACGCCGCGGCTCGTCTCGCGGCTGACTCCCGGCGAGAGCTTCGACACGACGCTCGATGTGCTGCCGCGGCGGCGAGGCCGGCAAACGATTTCGATCATGCGGGTGTCGAGCCTCTTCCCTCTTGGCATCTTCCGCAAGGGTCGCCGGATCGCGGTCGACACCGAGCTCCTGATCTATCCGGAGATCTACTCCGGCTCGTCGAGCCGGCCGACACGCTCAGGCCGGCTGGGCGAAGAAACCTCGCCGCGTCGCGGTGCCGGCCACGACCTTTATGGCCTGCGCGCCTATCAGCAGGGCGATGACCCTCGCTCGATCCACTGGAAACAGTCGGCACGCCAACGCCGACTGATCTTCCAGGAGCGCCAGATCGAAGAGAGTCGGCGGCTGATGATCGTGCTCGACAACGCCGTCGGGCCGCTCGAGAGTCGTCGCGATGAGCGCCGCTTCGAGCGCCTGGTCAGCGAGGCGGCGACCGCCGCCGTCGACTTTCTCGACGCCGGTTTCGAAGTA
>JBCBCF010000182.1:0-9067 GCA_038530905.1 Acidobacteriota bacterium | reverse complement strand
GTCCGGCGGCGGGCACAGTGCGGTCGATCGATCGAGACTCGGTGGAGATCATCGTCGCATCACCGCAGCTTGAGCGTCGCCAGGCTGACGAGGGCGAAGAGGATGGCGAGGATCCAGAAGCGCACGATCACCTTGGGCTCGGACCAGCCCTTCAGCTCGAAGTGGTGATGCAGGGGCGCCATGCGGAAGATGCGCTTGCCGGTCAGCTTGTAGGAGCCGACCTGCAGAATCACCGACACCGTCTCCATGACAAAGAGCCCGCCCACCAGGACCAGCAGCAGCTCCTGCTTGGTGAGCACGGCGACCATGCCGATTGCTCCACCAAGGGCCAGCGAACCGACATCGCCCATGAAGACTTCGGCCGGGTAGGCGTTGAACCACAGGAAGCCGAGGCTGGCGCCGGCGAGCGCGGCGCAGAAGATCGTCACTTCGGCCGCGCCGGCAATCGGCGCGATCTGCAGGTATTCGGCGATGACGCGATTGCCGGCGATATAGGCGAACACCGCGTAAGTCGAGGCCGCCACCAGCGTCGATCCGATCGCCAGACCGTCGAGCCCGTCGGTCAGGTTGACCGCATTCGACGCGCCGACCAGCACGAGGGCGACGAACGGCACCCACCACCAGCCGAGGTCGATCGACACGCTCTTGAAAAACGGCAGATTCAGCACCGGATCGAGCCCGAGCCCTGCCGGCAGGCGCATCAAGATCACGGCAGCGCCGCCGCCGATCAGGCATTGAAGGACGAATTTGGCGCGCGCCGACAGGCCAAGGTTTCGCCCCTTTGCCACCTTGGTGTAGTCGTCGAGAAAGCCAATCGCCCCGAACCCGAGCGTGACCGCGATCGCCAGCCACACGTGGACGCCAAGGCGCGCCCACAGCAGCGTCGAAACGACGAGCGCGAAGAGCACCAGCAGGCCGCCCATGGTGGGCGTGCCAGCCTTGACCTGATGCGATTCCGGACCGACTTCGCGGATGTTCTGACCCACCGACAGCCGGCGGAGCATCCGGATGAACCACGGACCGAAGATCAGCGACAGCACGAGCGCGGTCACCACAGCGCCGGCCGCGCGAAACGTCACGTAGCGGAAGACGTTGAGGATCGACCACTCGTCGGCGAGCGGAAAGAGCAGGTGGTACAGCATCAGCACCCGCCTCCGTTCCCGCCGTCGCTCAGCAGCTCGCGGACCACGAGATCGAGCCCGATCCCGCGCGAGCCCTTCACCAGAACCAGATCTCCCGCGCTCAGGTGCCACTGGCGAAGCCGCTCGGCCGCTGACGCTGCGTCAGGCGACCACGACGCGTCGGCGACGCCGGCGTCGCGCGCCGCGTCGACCACGTGACGCGCCAGCTCGCCGACGCCGAGCACGATCTCGAAGCCCCGCGCGCCGGCCGCCCGGCCGACTCCGCGATGCAGCTCTGGCGCGGTCGGGCCAAGCTCCAGCATGTCGCCGAGAACCGCCAGCCGACGGCG
Source organism: Acidobacteriota bacterium (assembly GCA_038530905.1). GTDB lineage: Bacteria > Acidobacteriota > Thermoanaerobaculia > Multivoradales > J023 > JAUIJL01. The sequence goes on along the minus strand of JBCBCF010000182.1, from coordinate 7,596 downwards.
CGCCGGCACCTCGGCGGCGCTGGCGATCGCCGCCACGGCCGCCTCGGGATTGGAGTTGTAGCTGTCGTCGATGATCGTCGGCCCGTCCTCGCTGCGATGCACCTCGCCGCGCATCGCGGCCGGGCGGAACGACTGGGCGGCGTCTGCGACGTCGTCGAGCGAGAGTCCGAGCGACAGGGCGCAGGCAGCAGCGGCGAGCAGATTCTCCACGTTGTACAGGCCGTGAGCGGCGAGCAAGACCTCCCGCCGAGCGCCGCCGTGCACCAGGATCGAGCGCGAGCCGTCGATCACTCGATCGTCGATCGTGGCCACCTCCGGGCGCACCTGCTCAGCTCGTAAATCCGCTGCCGGCGACGTCACGCCGTAGGTCACCAGCTCGACCGCATGCTCCCGCGCGTGACGCTGTGCGATGCGCATCACCTCGTCGTCGTCCGCGTTGGCGACCAGCAGACCCCCTTCGGCGAGGCCGGTGAGGAGCTCCGCCTTCGCCTCGGCGATCGCCCGACGCGTGCCGAAACGCTCCAGGTGCGCCGAGCGGACGTTCGTATAAACCGCCGCATCAGGCCGACCCAGGCGACTGACTTCCCCGAGCTCGCCGGGCGTCGACATGCCCATCTCGGCGACCATCCATTCGGTGTCGTCGGGCACGCCGAGCAGAGCTACCGGAAAGCCATAGAGGTTGTTGAAGTTGCCGGGGCTGCGGGCGACCGACACGCGCCGAGCCAAGATCTCGGCCAGCAGCTCCTTGGTCGTCGTCTTGCCGACAGAGCCGGTGATGGCAACCAGCTTCTGCGGCACGCGACGGCGCACCGCCCGCGTCACGTCGTGCAGCGCCGTGTAGGTGTCGGCGACGCGCAGCAGCGGGCCGGCCGCCTCGACCTCACGATGAACGACGGCTAGCGACGCACCCGCGGCGAACGCCGACTGCACGTAGTCGTGGCCGTCGACCCGCTCTCCGGGAAGAGCGAAGAACACCTCGCCGCCGGTGATCCTTCGCGTGTCGATAGCGCCCCCGGTCCACGCCACGGCATCCGCCGATCGGTCGGCGACCCAGGAGCCACCGGTGGCCGCCAACAGCTCGGTCGCCAGCCCGTCAGCCACGGCCGCCTCCCACCCGCTCGGTCGCCACTGCAAACGCCGCTTCGACCTCCCGGCGGTCGTCGAACGGGACCTGCCGGTCGCCGAAATCCTGGACCGCCTCGTGGCCCTTGCCCGCGACCAGAATCAACCATCGCTCGCCGCGCGCGCCGCCCAGGAGCGCCGCCTGGACGGCGCCGCGAATGGCCTCGCGGCGATCGGCGATCAACCGCCAGGTCGGATTGCCGCTGCGCCGCAGGCCCTGCTCGACCGCGCTGAGGATGGCGAGCGGGTCCTCGCCGCGCGGGTTGTCGGACGTCGCCACCGCCAGGTCGGCCAGCCGGCCAGCGATCTCGCCCATCGCCGGCCGCTTCTCGCGGTCGCGCTCGCCGCCGCAGCCGAAGACGATGGCGATCTTGCGGTCGCTCATCGCGCGCGCCGCCGAGAGCAGCGCCTCGAGCGCCGCCGGCGTGTGCGCGTAGTCGACGAACGCCGGCGGCTCGCCCGGACCGACCGGCTGCAGGCGCCCCGGCAGCGGCGCGACCGAGGCGAGGGCGGAGAAGGCCTGCGGCCCGGCGTCGAGGGCCTCCAGCACGGCGGCTGCAGCCAACAGGTTGCGCAGGTTGAACGGCCCGCGCAGCGCCGAGCGCAGCGGATGCTTGCCGCGCGGCGTCACGAGAGCTCCATCGACACCGTCGAGTGAGTACGACGCATCGAGCGCCCGGACGTCGGCACTCGCGGTCCCGGAGGCGAAGGTGAGGACGTCCGTCCCCCGACCGCGGAGCTCGTCGGCGAGGATCGCCAGGCGTCCGTCGTCGATGCCGAGCACCGCGCGGCCGCCGGGCCGCAGACGCTCGAAGAGAGAGCGCTTGGCGGCGAAATAGCTTTCGACGCTGCCGTGGAAGTCGAGGTGATCGTGGCTGAGGTTGGTGAAGACGCCGACGTCGAAGCGCAGGCCGTCAACCCGGCCCTGAGCCAGGGCGTGCGAAGACACTTCCATCGCAACGGCCGCCGCGCCGGCGCGGTGGGCCGCGCGCAGCGCGCGGAACAGCTCCGGGGCCTCTGGCGTCGTGCGACTGCTCGATGACGTCAGCTCCTGATCGCGAAGGCGGAATCCCAGCGTGCCGAAGACCGCCGTCGGCCGGCCGCTCGCCTCGAGCGCCGCGGCAACAAGGGCAACGGTGGTGCTCTTGCCGTTGGTGCCGGTGACGCCGATCATGGTCATCGCGTTCTGCGGATGGCCGAAGACCCGCGCCGACAGCTCGCCGAGGATCGCGCGCGGCTCCGAATGCTCAACCCATGGCAGCTCCAGACCCTCCGGCGGCGGCCCGGGACCGAGCACCGCGACGGCGCCGCGCGCCGCGGCGTCGGCGGCGAAGGTGCGGCCGTCGAAACGGTCGCCGACGAGCGCCACGAACAGGTCGCCCGGCTCGACCTGACGTGAGTCGTGGGCAACTCCCGAGATCGCCAGGGCCGGCGGCAGGACGGCTGAGGTCTGCGGCTGGACCAAGCCGTCGAGAGCGTCGACCAGACGCACGGCGCCGACTGCCAGCATCACGACCCCTCCGCCGACGCGACCCGCGACCCGTTGACCGCCGCGGCCGGTGCGGCCGCCGTCAGCGAGCCGAGCGGCGCGATCTCAGGACGCAGCACGAGCAGAAGGCGCCGGCCGTGAAGATCGATCGGCTCGCCGACGGCCGGCCGCTGTTCGACGACGCGTCCATGACCGACCACGGCGGGCGCCAGACCCCGAGCTCCTGCCTCGCGCAGCGCGTCACGCAGCGTCAGACCGAGAAAGCTCGGCGTCGGCACATCGACCTCGCCGTGCGGACGCAGTTCCGCCACCTCGGCCGCGGCCGCGGCGTCGACTTCGAAGCCGGCCAGCCGCATCGCCGGGGGCGACTCGATCGGCGCGGGGGGCGTCCACCGCGGCGACGGCGACGGCGCCTCATGCGGAGCGTCCGGCTCAACGCCGAGATAGAGGAGCGTCTGCTCGGCGATGGCGCTCCACACCGGCGCGGCGACCTCGCCGCCGTTGTAGCGTGGCCACGGCTCGTCGATCACCACCGCCATCACGAGGCGCGGATCCGACACCGGTGCAAAGCCGACAAAGCTGGCGATGTAGCGGTCGGGCGCATAGCCGCGGCCGTCCTCGCGCGCCTTCTGCGCCGTCCCCGTCTTGCCCGCAACCCGATAGCCCTCGACCGCTGCCGCCTTCGCTGTGCCTTCCTGCACCACGGTCTCGAGCATGGTGCGCACCTGGCGAACGGTCGACGGCGAAATCGGCACGCCGGTCAGCCGCCGGCTCGCCACCTCGCGATCGCCGATTGCGGACACGACGTACGGACGCAGCAGATACCCACGGTTGGCCACCGCCGCGAAGGCGTTGGTGAGCTGCAGCGCGGTGACGCCAATCGCCTGCCCGAACGAGACGTAGGCCCACTGATGGCGGGTCCAGCGATCCACCGGCGTCGCCAATCCGCGTCCTTCGCCCGGCAGATCGATGCCGGTCGCCTGGCCGAAGCCGAAGCCGCGCAGCGTCGCGTCGAGCTTGCGCTGGCCCGCCGCCTGGCCCAGGCGAATGGCGCCGATATTGGATGACTTCGCGATCACCTGGCCAACCGTCAGCACCCCGAACGGCTTGTGGTCGCGGATGCGCGTCCCGCGGCCCAGAACGATCGAGCCGTTGTTGCAGTCGTAGGTGCGCAGCGGATCGACCGCGCCCGTCTCGAGCGCCGCCGCCAACGTCACCATCTTGAGCGTCGACCCGGGCTCGAACGCCGCGGCGACGGCCGGATTGCTGTGCAGCACCCGACGGTCCGCCTCGAAGAAACGGTTCGGGTCGAAGTCCGGCTTCGACACCATGGCGAGCACCGCACCGGTGTGCGGGTCGAGCATGACGACTTTGCCGGCACGCGAGCCGTGCTCCGCCATCGCAGCTTCCAGCTCGCGCTCGGCGATGTTCTGGATGGCCGCGTCGAGCGTCAGATGAAGATCGCCGCCGGCGTCGGCCTCTTCGCCGGGGCGCGCCGGGTCGAGAAAGGTGCCGCGCAATCCGTCGCGGAGCACGGTCCGGCGACCGCTGCGCGACGCGACGATCTCGTCATACTGCTGCTCGAGCCCCGACGAGCCCCGGTTGTCGACGTTGACATGCCCGAGCACCTGCGCCGCGAGACTGCCGAAGGGATAGCTGCGCAGGCTTTCGGTGAGGAACACGAGGCCGCGCAGCGCGTGCTCCTCGCGCAGCGCCCGCAGCTGCGCCTCGACGTCCGGATCGAGCTTGCGCTGCAGCCAGACGAAGCGCGATGGCGCGTCGAGACGAGCAGCGAGGCCGACAGCGTCGAGGCCGAGCAGCGGGGCCAGGAGTTCGGCGGCCCCTGCCGGATCGTCGATGAGAGATGGATCGGCGCCGAGCGATGCAACCTCGACCGATGCCGCCAGGGTCCGCCCGCGGGCGTCATAGACAGTCCCGCGCGGCGCCGACAGCTCGACCACTCGCTGCTGCTGCCGCTGTGCCGCCTCAGCGTAGTGCTCGTGGCGATCGACTTGCAGCGACCACAAACGCCCGAGAGCGAGGGCCATCCAGGTCCCGGCAAGAAACACGACGAACGCCAGGCGACCATGGTCGAACAGGCGGCGCCGGCCGAGCTTCGGCGGCGGCGGCACGATGCCGGTGGGTCCCGACGCGCTCACGATCCTCCTCCCGCCTGGACTGCGGGTGGCCCGTCGGAGCGCTCGGCGCCGACCGACGCCACGAGCGGGACCTCCGCGCGCAACGCGTCGTAGAAGAATGTTTCGCCGAGCCGTGGCGGCCGCATCCCGAGCTCGGCGCCCGCCCGCGCCTCGACCCGACGAGGATGGGTCGCTCGCTCGAGAGCAATCTCGAGGCGCCGCTGTTCCTCCTGCAGCGTATGCAGTCCGCGCTCGAGCGCGTCGATGCGATAGCCGACCTGCGTCGTCTCGAGATGGATCGAGACGTAGCCCAGCAGAGCGCCACCGGCCACCAAGACCGCAGCCGTCACCGCCAGCAGCTCGCGACGGCGCTGGTGATCGCGGTCGCGCCGCAGAAACTCGTTCGCGACCGGCCGGTGAAGTGCGTAGGGGCTGTGCACGGTGGGGGCTCCGATCGAGCGCTCGGCGGCTCTACAAGCGCCGAGCGGCGCGCAGGCGCGCAGAGCGAGCGCGCGGGTTGCGCTCGATCTCGGCCTCGGTCGGCCGCACCGGCCGGCGGGTCAGCACCTCGATCAGCTGGGTCTCGGCACGCGGACGCCCGGTGACCGGCTCGATCTCGCCGCGCGCGAGGTCGCGCAGACCATGCTTGACGATGCGGTCTTCGAGGCTGTGGTAAGAGATCACCGCCAGTCGACCGTCCTTCTCGAGCAGCTCGATCGAATGCTCGAGAAGCTGGCGCAGCTCCTCGAGCTCCTGGTTGACCTCGATGCGCAGCGCTTGAAACGCCTGGGTCGCCGGATGGATCGCGCGTCCCGGCCGACCACCTTTGCGATCGCCGGCCCGACGGCGCGGCCGCGGCGCCGGCTTCAGCTCTTCGATCAGCCGCGCCAGCTGACCGGTGGTCGAGAGCGGCTCCTGGCGGCGAGCGTCGACGATGCCGCGCGCAATGCGCCGCGACCGCCGCTCTTCGCCGTATTGTTCGAAGATCGTTGCCAACGCGTCCTCCGAGTAGGTGTTGACGACCTCGGCGGCCGTCAGATCGGTGTCGGTCGTGCCCATCCGCATGTCGAGCGGGCCGTCGAATCGAAAGGCGAACCCGCGATGCGCCTCGTCCAGCTGCATCGACGACACGCCGAGGTCGGCGAGCACGCCGCGCAGTGGCTGCGCCGTCGCCGTCTCGACGTGCTCGCGAAGGAGCGAGAACGGCCCGCTCGCGAAGCGGACGCGATCGCCGAAGCGATCGAGACGATCGCGAGCCAGGACCAGAGCTTCGATGTCGCGATCGATCGCCAGTAGGCGAGCCTCGGGGCAGCGCTCGAGCAGAGCTTCGGCGTGACCTCCCAGACCCACCGTGCAGTCGGCCACCCAGCCACCGGTCGCGAGCGCCGGAGCGAGCAACTCGATCGTGGTGTCGAGCAGGACCGGCACGTGCGCTTCGCGGCCATCGATCGCATCCCCGCTCAAATCCCGTGCTCGGCGAGACTGGAGAAATCGTCGTCGGTGAAAGGCTCCGCGGCGAGACGCTGATCGAAGCGCTCGCGATTCCACACTTCGAGGTGATCGAGGCGACCGCTCACGACCACGTCGCCGACAATCTGCGCCGACTCGCGAAGAATCTGCGGGATGACGACTCGCCCCTGGGCGTCGAGGCGGAGCTGCTGGCCGTAGTAGTTGACTCGCTCGAGGTATTTCTTCTTGGCTCGGTTCGAGGACGGCACGTCAGCCAGCTTGCGCTCGATGCGGCGCCAAACCGGCATCGGGTACACCAGCGCCGAGGCACCCTCGACTGAGGTCACGAAGATCTCGAGATCGTCGTCCCCATGCTCCTCCTCAAGCTGACGACGCACGTCGTTCGGCATCTTGAGCCGACCGCGATCGTCGATCTTTGCTGGGGAGCTGCCGCGAAACATCGTCGTCCTTCTGGGGTCCTGTGCTGAGAGCGTGAGCCTGGCGCTCCGTCACCGGGTGGATCAGGGACGCCTTTTCCTCCTTCCGACCACTTCCAACCATCCTACTCCATTTTCCTCCCAAATTCTCCACATCTGTCCCCAGCCTTCTTCTTCACACTCCAAACCTTTCCATTCACGCCGCGTTTCCGCCTCGGCGGGCCGCCTCGGTTCGATCGCTTGCCCAGGGCCTGTCCGGACTGTAGGGTGATCGCTCCATTTCGAGAGGTTTTCCTGATGAGCATCGTCTTCAATGCCCTTCGAGCGGCTCTTCGGCCGCTTCAACCTGAACCGCTTGAAAGGCCTTGTCTCTCAGATCACTGGGTTCACGCCCTTGCGATCGGGGCGTTGATCGCCGGCGCAAGCCCGGTGCTCGCCGGTTTTCCAAAGATCACCGATGCCGAAAAAGCCTTGTCGTCGGCCGAAACCACCGCGCCGGCGGTCGTGCTGTTCCAAAAAGCGGAAGTGAGATTTCGCGACTCGACACGCGATCGAGTTTCCACGCTCGAGGTCTGGGAACGCGTCAAAGTGCTGAACGAAGAGGGGCTCACCTACGCCCAGCTCGTCGTGCCGCACGATCGCGACACCCGACTGCGCACGCTCGAAGCGCGGGTCGTCCAGCCAGACGGCACAATCGTCGAAGTCGGCGACGACGCGATCTTTCGCGAGCAGGTTTCGAAGACACTCGACGACGTGGTGACCAAGATCGCCATGCCGGGCGCGCGTGTCGGCTCGATCCTCGACGTTCACTACGTCGTCGAGTGGGAATCGCTGGCACCGCCGTTCGTCTACAGCTTCGACAAGGAGCTGCCGACCGTGCTCTCCGAGATCACGTACCACAAGCCGGAAACTCTCGGCCTGCGCTATTGGGAGCTGCCGACGACGAATCTGCCGATCCAGC
>JBCBCF010000181.1:0-9078 GCA_038530905.1 Acidobacteriota bacterium | reverse complement strand
GAGTTCAGAGCCGGCCGCGACCGATGCCGGAACGTCGATCGTTGCCTCGACCCCGGTGACCTCGAGAGGCACCCGGCCGATCACGCGATAGTCCTTCGCCAGGTGGTACCGGATCTCGTAGTCGCCCGGCGCGTCCGGGACGTCCAGGGAGACCGGCTGGTCGCGCGTGTAGGCGTACGGCCCGTAGCGCCGATCGTCGGCACCGGCCGGGTCGATCGAGATGAAGTCGCGCGCGTTGCCCGGGCCGGTCCATCCCACCGAAATCGTGCTGCCGGCGGGCGATGTCGTCGGCGACTGAAGCTGGGCCGTCGTGTCCACGACCTCGAGCGGCGTCTGGCCGAGCACCGGATAGCCGCTCTCGCCCGAGTGGTAGCGGATCAGGTAGCGGCCCGGCGTCGATGGCACCTGGAGACGCAGCGGAGAGCCCTTCCGGGTGTAGACGTAGTCGCCGTAGAACGCTTCGTCCGACCCCTCAGGGTCGATCGACAGGAAGTCGCGATCGCCGCCGGGGCCGGTCCAGCTGACCTCGACCTGACTGCCGACGACCGCCACCGACGGCGCGACCAGAGCTGCCGTTTGAGCGACCAGCGGCGCGGCGGAGCCCAGAAGGGCCAGCCAGATCAAGCCGCCCAGGGGACGGCTGACGGACATGAGACGCATCGAATGCCTCCTGATGTGAGAGGACGCTCGCCAAATGAGTCGACGGCGTCCCGGGCGGCGGTCTTAGGCCGACGCCTCGGTCGACGGTGTTCCGCGCGACGAGAATCGCAGAACGAAGAACCCGATCAGGCCGGCGATCGCCGAACCGACCAAGATGCCGAGGCGGTTGGCCGTCAGCAGCTCAGGCTGCGGCGAATGCTCGAACGCGAGCGAGCCGATGAAGAGACTCATGGTGAAGCCGAGGCCGCAGAGGGCCGCGATGCCGTAAATCTGCAGCCAAGACGCGCCCGCCGGCCGCTTCGCCAGGCCCGTGACCTGGGCGAGCCAGGTGAAGGCGAAGATGCCGACCTGCTTGCCGACCAGAAGCCCGAGAATGACACCGAGCGTCACGGGGTGGCCGAGGTCCGCGAAGCTCAAGCCCTCGAAATTCACGCCGGCGTTGGCGAAGGCGAAGATCGGCAGGATCAGGAAAGACACCCAGATGTGCAGTGACTTCTCAAGCTGGTACGCCAGGCTGCCTCGGCCGTGGTACGGCATGGCGAAGGCCAGCACAACGCCCGCGAGCGTCGCGTGCACTCCCGAGTTGAGCACGAAGAGCCAGAGGAGGATGCCGACCAGGATGTACGGAACCAGCGTCTGGACACCGGCCCGGTTCAGCACGATGAGGGCCGTCACCGTCACCGCCGCCAGGCCCAACGAGATCAACGACAGATCGCGCGTGTAGAACAGCGCGATGATCAGAATCGCCCCGAGATCGTCGAAGATCGCCAGGGCCAGGAGGAAGATCTTCAGGCTCGACGGCACGCGACTGCCGGCGAGCGCCAGGACACCAAGCGCGAACGCGATGTCGGTCGCTACGGGCACCGCCCAGCCGTCAAGAGCCACCGGATCGTTCCAATTGAGCGCCACAAAGATCGCCGCCGGGCCGACCATGCCGCCGACCGCCGCGGCGAATGGCAGAGCCCGCTGCTTCCAGGTGGCGAGCGAGCCATCGGTCATCTCGCGCTTGACCTCGAGCCCGATCATCAAGAAGAAGATCGCCATGAGGCCGTCGTTGATCCACAGCAAAATCGGCTTCGACAGCGCCAGGTCGCCGATGGACACCGAGAACGGAACCTCCAGCAGTCCCCGGTAGAGCGAGGCCAGCGGACCGTTGGCGGCGATGAGCGCCAGCGCGGCGGACGCCAGCAGCAGCAGACCGGCGCGCGCTTCCGGACTCAACTTCGACGAGGATTCCGCGGGCATCGACGACATCTCAGCCTCCGTGATCAATCATGCGACAGTCGCTCGAGCGCGCCGTCCGCTAGATGCTAAACGGTTTCGGTCGTCGGCGCCGCATGCGCGGCCCGCTCGCCGACTGGCGGTGCCGGCTTTCGTCCTCGAGGTCGGACTCTTCGACCTCGCTCGAAGGCCCTACTCGTCGATTCGGCGCGACGTGAAGATGCCGTTCGGCTGGTGGAAATGGGCCGCCGTCACGCGCCCCTCTTCGTCCTCTTCGAAGACGAGCGAGAACCCCTCGAGGCCCTCGATGGCGAGACGACCGGAGGCCTGCGGCACCAAGGTGTAGACGGGCTGACCCGGCAGATGCACGGTCAGACGATCGCCGACGAGACGGATCTCGCCGCGCTGACCGGTCTCCCCCACGTAGGCGCCGACATAGCGAGCGAGGATTTCCGGGTCGGACCATCGCGGATCCGCCTGCCGGGTGAAGACGATCGGCGACGCGGTCATCTCCATCGGCACGACGGCCTCGGCGACGTGGCCATCGAAGTCGCGACGAAACTGCAGCCTGGTGCCCTCGAGCGCGGCTTCGTCGCCGTCGTCGAGACCGCGCCAGACCTCGTAATGCCAATGTTCGAACGGCGCCGACATGTCGTTGAATCCCACCCGCAGCCGCTCGCCGTCGACCGTCACCGTCAGATCGCCGTAGCCGGCATCACGGTAGGTGCCGGCGTAGGCTGACAGTTCGTGCGCCGGCTCGGTGCCCTCGACCCGCGTCGTCTCGAGCCGCTCGGCTCCCGCTTCGCCGGCCTCCTCCGCCGCCGTCATCTCGCGCAGACCCTCGCTAAGCCAGTCCACCGGCTCGAGGCCGAGGATGCGATCGGCGGCGAGCTGGTTCAACAGCTTCGGCAGGCCGCTCGGGCGATTGGTAAAGCTGACCAAGCCGAGATCATCGTCGGGGAAGAACATGACCGACGTCGTGAAGCCGTCGATGCCGCCGCCGTGGCCAACGCGCCGATGGCCGCGGTAGACCTCGACGCCCCAGCCCATCCCGTAGGCGCTCTGCGTCACGCGAGCGCTCGGCGGTGGCGCGCTCGGCAGCGACATCTGCGGCAAATGCAGCTCGTGCAGGTTGGCGCGTTCGATCAGCCGATCGCCGTCGTGCTCGCCACCCGCGAGATTGAAGAGCAGCCAGGCGGCCATCTCCCGCACGCTCGAGTTGACCGAACCGGCCGGCCCGACGAGGTCGATGTTGCGAAACGGGATGCGCTCGAGAGCGTCGCTCTCGTCGTCGAGGCCATACGGCAGCGCGTGATCGGCGTCGGTTTGGGAGACGTCGACAGAAAAATTCGTGCGCTCCATGCCCAGCGGCTCGAAGAGTCGCCGACGCATGGCGTCTTCCCAGGTCGCCTCGTCCAGGCGGCCGGACAGGTAGCCGGCGACGAGGAACATCAGATTGTTGTACTGGAAGGTCTCGCGCAGGTCGGCCGTCAGCTCGAGGTGAGCCAGGCGCTCGATCATCTCGGCCCGCGAGCCGTCGTCGAGGCCGTACCAAAGGGCGTCGTGGCGCGGCATGCCCGAGCGATGGGTCACAAGGTCGCGCGCCGAGATGCGCGGCGTGACCAGCGGATCCGCCAGACGGAAGCTGGGCATCGAGCGCACCACCGGTTCGTCCCAGTCGAGCAGACCGTCCTCGGCCTGCATGGCGAGAACGGTGGCGGTCATCGCCTTCGTCGTGGAGCCGATGGCGAAGAGGGTGTCGGCGGTCATCGGCAGGTCGTTCTCGACATCGCGCCGGCCGAAGCCCTCGGCGAAAACGACGTCGCCATCGCGCACGATCGCCAGACCGAGGCCCGGGACCTGAAAGTCGGCGAGCGCCCGGTCGATCACCGCGTCGAGGTCATCGAGTGACGCGGCGACGGCGTCCGCCGGTGGCGCCGAACGCTCGACCGAGAACGCCAGAAGGGCACCACCCTGCGTGAAGTCGCCGGCCAGCGTCGAGCCGTCGGCCGACAGCACGCCGCTAAACCGGGGATCCCCAGGAATGCCGGGAATCGCGAAGAGCAGCCGCTCGCTCGTCAGCTCGACCTCGGTCAACTCGAGATCGCGCAGCCCCTGGACCGGAATCGAGATGTCGCCGCGCAGGCCATCGTCGAGCGCTTCGAAGTCGAGGTCGATCTCCAGCGCGCCGGTCGGAACGGCGATCGCTCCTTCCCAGCGCCCCTCGAATGACGACAGGGCCGGCGGCTCGGCGCTCGCGGCCGCGGCGAACCAGACGATGAGACAGACGACGAGCGACGACACGAGACGCGGCGAAAGAGGCATGCGGGTTCTCCGGCGACGATGGACAGGAAGCTTCTCTCCACCCTACGCCGAATCGCTCGACTTGTTCATCGGCTGCCTCCCCGCCGACGTTCCCCGCTCGAGCGAGCTAGGAGACTTCGCCGCGTCGCGATTGCTCGAGGATGTGATCCGCCGTGCGGAAGCTGTTCGCCAGGATGGTCAAGGTCGGCGCGACTCCGCCCGAGGTCGGCATGAAGCTGCGGTCGACGACGAAGAGATTCGGCACCTCGTGGCTGCGGCAAAACTCGTCGAGCACCGAGGTCGCGGGATCGGCGCCGGCCCGGCAGGTGCCGTGCACCAAGAACGGCACCCGCATCCCACGGCTTGCGCACCGTCCACCCTGGTCGCTGTACGACGCCGTCAGCTCGCGACTGTCCATCTGTCGTCCTCCGAAGCTTTCTTCGCCTACTCTCGCCGGCTCCAATCCGTCTGTTGAGCCAGACGTCCGACGCCATCTTTCTCGATTGCGCGTTGCGCTCAATCGAGTTGACCACCGGCGATGAGTCGAAAGAGCCCTGTGAGCTCAATCTGTCAAAAGATCTAGGCTTCAGTCTGGAGAAGAGTCGCTGTCTATGATCTCAGAGGACGAGATCGGCGCATTCACAGGGCTAGAACCGCCGTCATCGAGGACTCGAAGCGTTGGGCGTCGTCGTAGGTCTGAATCGTCGTGAGGGCGTCGACCGTGCGCTGCGTCGGCAGGCCGCCTCGTCAGGTGTAGTCGATCGCAGTGTTGGGGCCGGCGATTTGGGTGATGCGGCTCGCCGCGTCTTAGGTGTACGCCACCGGCGAGGGCGTGCTCGGGTACTCGAGGCTGGCGAGCCTGCCGACGTCATCGAACACTCGATCGAGCGTGAAGGCGCCCTGCGTCTCCTGCGTGCGCCGCGACAGCGTGTCGAAGGTCGACGTCTGCGTGAATTGACTGTCGAGCAGAGATTGGGTCGCCCGGCCGAGCGGATCTCTCGTCCAGCCGACCGCGTGGGTTCGTCGAGAAGTGGTCCGGCTGAAAGCGCTCGCGCCCGACGCGGGATGCCGCTGCATTGCGGACACCTTCACCCGGATCCACGAAAATCACCACAACATGACGGTTGGTAAGTCGTTTGTCGCCAAGGTGATTCGAGACAGTCAGCACGAGATCGTCCAAAGGCGTCGCCAGATCCGCCGGCGGAAACCCTGCACCGCTCCCAATAACCGGACATGGGCTCTCGATCTGACGTTTGTCGACCGTCGGCCGATCCTTGGCGTGGTCGATCATGGCACGCGCGCTTGTCTTGGGCTTCGAGAGGTACCCACGAAGAAAGCCATTCGCATTCTGTGACACCTCCTCACACTGATCGAGCTGTACGGAACGCCGCGCGGCGTGCGAACCGACAATGAATCTGTTTTCTGCTCTCGATGGATGCACTTCTGCCCGCGCCTGCTCGGCATTCGGCATCAGCGCATTGAGAGGTGCGCTCCGTGGCAGAACGGGCGCGTCGAACGCATTTTCGGCACGCTCAAACAATCATTTCAGAACTGGCGAGAGGTCAGCGATGCCCCCCTGACACAGGCTCGACTGGACGAGTTTCGGGCTTGGTACAACCACGCGCGTCCACACTCGAGCTTGGGCGGCTCCGTGCCGGCGGACGTCTGGAGTGATTCACCCACGAGACGCGGCAGGAGCCGGCTGCGCTGGTCTCCAGCCTGGGAGGGAACGCTCGTCGGCTACGTCAAGCGGTGAACTGTCCACGGCGTAGCCGCTCGATTGGCTCGGGAGGTGCGTCTTCGCTTCACCGACGACGCGATTGGCCAGTTCTCTGAGGCAATTTCTGAACTCAAACTGAGATCGAGGAAGCCTTCTGCTCAACTAAAGTCTCGAATGATCTCCGAAAACACTCATTCAATCAGCCCGATCGGCTTGTAGGCGCTGCGGACCGGACCCCGCTGCCCCAGGTCAGCAGCGACGGTCGCGTCACTCGGGCTCGCCCTGCCCGGACCCTTTGGAGGCCGAGGAGAAGGTGCGACTCGGTCACCGCTCAGACAGGTTCAATTGAATCTAGCGGCTCTACCGGCAAGTCCTTGTCATTCTCAATGACCTTTCCAGCGTGGCGAGCCATAACGCCCATGAAGATGTCAACCAGGAGTTCTTTTTCTTTCCAGTTCACGGCGTTCTCAGGTATTCGATGGAAGATCTCGGAATAGAACTCTCCACCTAATTCGCGGACCGTTCGCTTGCTGTTGTTGCTACTCGAGATAGTCATCGATTAGCCTCGTGATGATGGCTGAGTTTGCGTCATCTCCACGGACATGAGCCTGGAATTTCCCGACGATATCGAAGGAGTCTTCGCCAGTTCTTCTCACGATCACCCTGCCCGCGTTTCTGCCACGAAGTTCGATGAATCCTCTCCCCAGAGGCCTGGAGCCAACTCCTGGATTGACATTGCCTCTCCTCAACGCCATCAGTAGATTGTCGACATCTCTTTGTGCCGCCTGACTCATTCTCTGCGCCTGCCTGACAGCAAAAGAACTGTCTTTGACCCTGCTGGCGAGGCGCAGCTCCTTCCCTAGTCCTTTCGCCATGCGACCAGCCGGCGGTCCCGGCATCCCGCCTTTGATCAGGTAGCGAGTATCGTAGCCTTCCTCTTCCAACTGCCTTATGGTGCCTAAGTAGGCCATCCCTAGAGGCCCATCGAACGCTGCAATTAGCTCTGCGTGGCGTTTCTCAACGGCAATGGACTCGTCCCATTCAACAGCCCAGCCATGAACGATGCTGTTCCAGAGGAAGCGGATTCCCGATTCGCTGAAGAATAGAGGAATCTGAGCATTCGACTTCAGGGCAGCCCGATTCCGTTCCTCCTGAGTGAGCGAGAGATCTCGTGACTGGGCGATCAAATCGACCCGCTCGCGATGGAACACACCAGGTTCCCAATACTGGAAAATGTCTGTACAGAGGTTGTTCTCTCCCCCGAAGATACCCATGCACTGAAGCCCCAACGGGTCTCCGTAGTTCACCGGCGAGTTCATCGCAAACGCATAGACCGAGGGCCCGTCGACATATCCGAGGGGATCCGCTGTGATGAAGCGCCCCATCGCGGGGTCGTAGTAGCGGTTGCGGATGTAGACGAAACCCGTCTCGTCGTCGTGCGGCCGGCCGTGGAAGCCGTGCACGTTGCCGACGGTCGACCCGACGAGGAGGTCGCTCTCGGGCTCGGCGTGAAGGACGTCGCAACCGGCGCTGGCGATCGTGAATGTGCCGATCGTCGGACTCGCATGGTCCAGCGGCCGACCATTGAGGTCGAAGCTGTCGCTCAAGCTGGCGGTCAGAGTGTGCTCGCCATCGGCGAGCGCGGTTTCGACGCCATAACCGTCAGGCGTCACGGTCCAGGTCGCGACAGCACCGTCGACCGAGAGCGCAGTCGCGAGCTGGGTGGTGTCGACCGGCTCGCTGAAGACCACGCGGAGAGTGCCATCTTCTGCGACCGCTTCTTCGATCTTCGGTGCTTGGGTGTCGGCAAGGACGGCATCGGTCGCCGACTGCCATGTCCACGACTCATCGAGGCCCGCGGCGGCTTCGTGGCCCCACAGGTCGACGAGGTCGGCGCCAGCGATCGTGAGCTGGAGGGTGTCTCCCGCTGCGGGCTGCGCCCCTGACAACTCAATCTCGACGCGGCGATGCGCTATCCGACCGGTCGTCACCGGCTGGGTGACGGTCACAGGAAAGATCATGCTGTCGCTCGGGCGACTCAGTGTGATCTGGCTCGCGTCAATCGCTCGAAGCGCTTCGGTGGCTTCGAGCACGATCGTGCCGTCTTCGACCCGGATCTGATGGATCTCGGGTGGCTCGTTGTCGAGCCAGATCGAACGCTTGCCGTGTGGGTCGTACAAATACCGTTCAACGAGGGCACCTGAGTCGTCGGCGATCGCCACGACGTTGCCGATCGAGTCGTAGATCGGGTAGTACGCCTCCATCGTCGCGCCGAGGCGCTGCTCGAGCTGAGCGATCTCGTCGAGGCCGACCCCGAAGACTCGGCGGCTGGTGAGGAACGGACTCTGAGCATCGGTCACGTCGTGCTCTTCGATCGCCTGCCAGCCGTCCCAGACGGTGGCGAGCGTCGTTCCATTCACTTCGCGCAGGATGCGTCGGCCTTCCACGTCGTAAGCGTAGCGTGCGACGAGCGAGTCGGCGGTCGCATTGCGGACTTCGATCAGGCGGTTCTCCGCGTCGTAACGGAAGCGCTGGTCGCCTTTGCGGACCAAGCTTCCTCGCTTGTTCCATTCGAGCACGGTGTCGCCGACCTGGCTGGGACGATGGCGCCCTGAGCCATCATCCAGCATCTCGGTATTTGGGCTTCCGCACAGCGTGAGGCTGCCTTCGATCTGGCGCTGCTTCAGGTTCTCGACTGAGTCGTAGGTGTAGCTCCAGGCCTCGGGGGTCGAGGGCAGACTCTCGCCGCCGTCGATCCACTCAGCCCGCGTCAGACGGCCGGCGCCGTCGTAGGTGTAGCGCTGCGTCGCACCACCCAGGTCGAGACGGGCGCTGGTGGCCTTGAGGCCTCGGTCTTCCCAGGCGAGAAGCTCGGCCACATGCGGCTCTGAGCCGCTGGCGGTCTCGAGCTGCAGGAGGCGTTCCGCGTCGTCGTAGGTCTGAGTCGTCGTGAGGGCGTCGACCGTGCGCTGCGTCGGCAGGCCGCCTCGCCAGGTGTAGCCGATCGCCGTGCTCGGGCCGGCGATCTGCGTCACTCGATCCGCCGCGTCGTAGGTGTACGCCACCGGCGAGGGCGTGCTCGGGTACTTGAGGCTCGCGAGCCTGCCGACGTCATTGAACATTCGATCGAGCGTGAAAGCGCCCTGTGTCTCCTGCGTGCGACGCGACAGGGT
>JBCBCF010000180.1:0-9170 GCA_038530905.1 Acidobacteriota bacterium | reverse complement strand
CTTCTTCTCATGTCGCACTCGGCCATCCTCCACCGCCCTGCCCGCCTGCTTGCGGCGGCTCGGCGACGCGTGCGGGCACTCACCCATACCGGCGGGCAGGGCGGTGGAGGATGGCCGAGTGCGACATGAGAAGAAGGCTCTGGCCCGGCCAATCAAGGGTCGAGGTGTTGGAGCATCGGTGCGGTCAGGCGGACGTCGTCGCGACGCAGGCGGTCCGGCGCGAAGTCCTCGACAAGCGCGGAGGGCGCGACAGGGCGGGCGGTTTCGATCAGGCCGAGGGTCCAGGCTAGCAGGCCGATCACAGCCGATGATGCGACGCCGCGCGACCGCAGCGCGCGGATCTCGAGGGCGCTATGGCGCTTGGAGAGCTTCTCCCCGTCGGCGTCGAGGAGCATCGGGACGTGAAGATGAGCCGGCGGGCGACCGCCGAGTGCCTCGATCAGCTGCAGCTGACGCGCTGTCGAATCGAGAAGATCGGTGCCGCGCACGACCTGGCCGACACCCATGGCCAAATCATCGACCACCACGGCCAGCTGATAGGCGATGAGGCCGTCACGCCGACGCAGAACGAAATCGCCGACCTCGCGCGTCACCTCTTGGCGTTGGGGGCCGAACAAGCCGTCGACGAACGTCGTGGCGCCGTCGGCGACCCGGAAGCGGAGGGCCGCATCGGCAGCGGCGAGAGCGGCTCGATACCAGTCGGGCGCAACCTCGCGCGGGCGCCAGCGCCGCGGATAGGCCGGCACGTGATCGGCGGTGTAGGCACCATGCGGAGCGCGGGCCAGATCGCGCAACTCCCGCCGGCTGCGTCGACAGGGAAAGAGTCGCTCCACCGCCGCGAGATGATCGAGAGCCGCTCGATAGACCGCCGTGCGGCGGGACTGCTCGTAGGGGAGCGACGGCCCGCCGGTGTCTGGCCCCTCATCCCAGTCCAGCCCGAGCCAGCGCAGGTCGTCTTGCGCCGCCGGCACCGCCTCGGTGACCGTGCGCGGGCGGTCGAGATCCTCGAGGCGGAAGAGAAACGAACCGCCTGCCGCCCGGGTCATGAGCCAGGCCGCCAGGGCCGTTCGCGCGTTGCCGAGATGGATCCAGCCGGACGGCGTCGGCGCCCACCGCCCGCGCCCGCCGTCGGCATCGCGCAGGCGGTCTCCGGCGGCGAGAATCTCCGGCCACGAAGGCTCGCGAGGATCCGCTGCCGAGGATGGATCGAGAGAGTTCGAGGACGTCATCGCGCGGCCGCAGTGTATGCGTGGTCGCGCCATGAGGTCTTCATCATTCCTTTCCATGCGCCGTCCAGACTGCCGGCGGAGGGACCGACATGCCGACCTCGAACTCGACACCGGATGCCCGCCGCCCGCTCGGCCGGCGCCCCCTCACCGCGATGGCCTCGGGCGCGTCGCCGCTCGGCGTCGGCACGCCAAGCGCCAGCGGCTACGATCCGCGCTCACTGCCGATCTACGAGCTGTACCGGCGCCTGCGTCGGGATCTCCTGGCGCTCGAGCCCGGTCTTGATCGAGATGCCGTCGCCGAGCGTTTTCTCGCTGCCGTCGTGTCCGTTTCGACCTCGGCCGGGCCGCTGGTCGTCGGCGGTCGCGTGTATCGCCGCCAGGACGACGGCTTCGTCCTTCTCGCCAAGCGCGGTGAAGCGGGGCAGGTGCCGCTCGGGTATCGGCTGCCCAACGGCTACCCGATTGTCGACGACTTGCTGCGCAGCGGCTGGGCGGTCGTTCGACCCGGCGATCCGCGGCTCGATCCCGCCATCGAAGCACCGATCGCGGCCGACAACTTCGCCGCGGTCGCCCTCGGCGAAGACGGCGACTATCTGCTGGCGCTGACGCTGCGCGAGACTGTCGACGAAGACGAGCTGCGCTACGCCTTGATGTCGCTCGGCTCGATCGCCGACATGGCGCTGCGCCATCGCGAGCTGATGCGCTCGTTCGGCGAGGCGCGCGACGTCCAGACCTCGCTGCTTCTCGAGCAGCCGCCGGAGCTGGAGCATTTCGACGTCGCCTTCCGGTCGCGGCCGGCCGAGATCGTCGGCGGCGACGTTTACGATCTGCAGGCGATCTCGCCCGCCACCCTCGGCGTCTCGATCGGCGATGCCTGTGGCCATGGCCTGCCGGCGGCGCTCCAGGCTCGCGATCTGGTGGTCGGCCTACGCATGGGCGCCGAGCAAAGCTTCAAGCTGGTCAAGACGATCGACTGCCTGTCGCGCGTGATGGCCTCGTCGGGGCCGCCTGGGCGCTTCATCTCGGTCTTCTGCTGCGAGATCGACGTCGATGGGACGCTCGTCTATGTCAACGCCGGCCACGTGCCGCCGGTCGTCCTGCGGCGCGACGGCTCGGTGACGGTGCTGCGTGGAACCGGGCCGGTCCTCGGCGTGCCGGCAGCGCTCTCGCTCGGTCATCGACGCGCCTTCGAGCGGCTGGAGCCCGGAGATCTTCTCGTCGCGTACACCGACGGCATCACCGAAACGCGCGACGCCGACGATCAGGAATGGGGTCTGGACGGCCTCTTGGCGCTGATTCGCCGGCATCGACGCGGTGCCAGCGCGGAGGAGTTGGTGGACGTGGTGTTCGCCGAGCTGGAGCTGCTCGACGACACGGCGCCGCAGGCCGACGATCGGACCTTGCTCATCCTGTCGCGCCACGCCGTTTGAGCCTCGTCGCCCGAAGTTGAGCGTCGCGCGTGTGAGCATCGTCAACCCAGGTCAAGGCCGGTCGGATGCTCAGGCTGGCGATGATATCGTGCCGTTCGCCCGCGGCCTTTCTCCGGCACGCGCGCTGCGCGCCATGCACGACTCCACCAGGACCGCCGCCGCGCTGGTCATCGGCAACGAGCTGCTCACCGGCAAGATTCGCGATCGCAATGTCGCCGTGCTCGGCCGACTCCTCTTCGAGCTGGGCATCACGCTGCAGCGCGCCGTGATCTGCCTGGACGATGAAGCAGGGATCGCCGCAGATCTCGACAGTCTGCGCGCGGAGCACGACATCGTCTTCACCAGCGGTGGCGTTGGGCCGACGCATGACGACGTGACGATTCGCGCCGTGGCGCGCTGCCTTGGCCGGCCGGTCGTCCGCTCGCGGCGCCTCGAGGCGCTGGTGCGGGGCTATTTCGGCGGCTCGGTCAGCGAGGCCCACCTGCGCATGGCCGACGTGCCCGAGGGGACCGAGTTGGTGGTCGGCTCAACGAGCCCGTGGCCGGTGGTGCGAGTCGAGAACGTCTTCGTCCTCCCCGGCCTGCCCGAGATTTTCGCGCTGAAGATCCCGATCCTGCGCGAACATCTCGTAGCGGGCCCGGGGTTCATCAGCCGCTCGGTCCATGCGGCCAGCGACGAGCTGGAGATCGCCGATCTGTTGGCGGATCTCGATGCGCGCTTTCCACAGGTCGCGATCGGCAGCTACCCGCGGGTCGGCGACGACCGGGTGCGGGTGATGGTGACGTTCGACGGCCGCGATCTCGCACGCGTCGAGGCTGCCGCTCAGGCGTTTCGTGAAGCGCTGCCGCCGGATCGGCTGGTCGAGGTCGAGCCCGCCAGTGAGACTCAGGCATGAGCGATCGCTCGTCGCTGGGCCTGCCGCGCGAAGCGCTGCCGATCTTTCCGTTGACGGGCGTTCTGCTGCTGCCGGGTGGCCGCCTGCCGCTCTATATCTTCGAGCCTCGCTACCGCAGCCTGGTCGAGGATGCCCTGGCGGCGGACGGTCATTTCGGCCTGGTGCAGCCGAAGGTCGCCGATCCGGCAGACAATCGCGGCCCGGACGGCGACGAAGCTGAACCCGCCGCGCCCGAGATCTATCCCGTCGGTTGTGCAGGTCTGGTCGAGCATCACGAGCGTCTGGATGACGGTCGGTATGTCGTGCTCATGAAGGGCGTTTGGCGCTTCCGAGCTACGCAGGAGCTCGAGCCGCTTCGTGGCTATCGGCGGGTCGCTCCCGACTATTCGGAATTCGACGACGCCGAGGGCGGGCGAGAGGCCTCTTTCGAGGTCGATCATGACGCCATCGCCTCGGCGCTGGTCGAGTTCGGGACGCAACATCAGCTGGACATCGACCTGGACCAGCTCAACGAGGTCGAGGGCCTGGCGCTGCTCAACAGCGTGGCGATGGCCCTGCCGTTCGCCCCCGCCGAGAAGCAGGCCCTGCTCGAGGCGCCGACGGTCGGTGGGCGGCAGGAGCTCCTGCTCACTCTCCTGGCCATGGGCCTGACGCTCGACGTCGAGCCACCGGCGACGAACTGATCGAGGTGCTGCGCCCGGCTCGACGGCAGGCGGGCCGCCGACGGCGCGGCGGCGATCGACGACATCGCAGGCCTCGAGCGCCGACCGCCGCCTGCTGTGCCTGGCTTGCGATCGTCTCGTCGCTGAATGCACAGGGCCCGGCGAACGACGAGCCCGGGGCCGGAGCGACAGCCGCTTCGTCGCAGATCGGATCGATGGCTGGAGCGCCGAACGACGCTTCGGTCGATGTTGGCTCCGAAGACGATGCGGCGGCAGCGGCGCGCAGCATTCTCGACCTCGATGACCCCTGCCGCCAGACGGCCGATGCTGCCGAATGGATCGATCGCATGCAGCGTGGCGTCTACCGCAGCGTCTGCGGTTCTGCGCGCTGGATCGACACGTTCTTCGGTGACGATCGCAGCTTCCGCGATCAGGATCGGACCTTCGGGCGGCTCGGCTTGCGTCTCCTCTACGACGAGGTCGACGAGATCAAGGTGCGGGCCAAATTCAAGGCCAAGCTGTCGCTGCCGCGCCTTGAGGACCGCTGGAATGCCTTCGTCGGCCGCTTCGACGAGGAAGAGTTCATTACCGAGCAGCCGTCTGAAGACTCGACCTTCGGCTTGCCCTCGAGCTTTCGCGAGACCACCGACCAGGATTGGCTGGTCGGTCTTGGGTACAGCCCGCACCGCAGCGCGCGCAACCGCTTTGATTTCGATGCCGGCATCAAGCTCGACTTCCCGTCGGATCCCTATGTCCGCGGCCGCTACACCGCCTATCTGCTGCCCTACGAATCGGCGCTGATCCGCTTTCGGCAGTCGGTGTTCTGGCGTCGCGAGAAGAGTCTCGGCACGTCGACTCTGCTGGATCTCGAGCAGACGCTCGGATCCCGTTTCCATCTGCGCTGGCGCTCGGTGGGAACGGTCGCCGAGCGCGATGCCGAGGGGGTCGATTGGTATTCGTCGGTGACGCTGTATCAGGGCCTCGACGAGCGGCGGGCGTTCGCGTACACGCTCGGCGTCGACGGCGAGACGGACGCGCCCACCACCATCCAGGACTACGGCCTGCGCGTCCTCTATCGCCAGCAGATGCACCGCGAGTGGCTCTTCCTCGAGCTGCGCGGCAGCCTGGCGTTCAAGCGCGAAGAGGAGAAGAACCCGGATCAGGACCGCGAGCGAGCTCTCGGATTCGGCGTCGGGTTCGAGATGCGCTTCGGCGACTGGCGTCGCTGAACCTGAAGCTGCCTCGCGATGAGCGAGCATGAAAAAGGGCGGCCCGAGGGCCGCCCTTCGCAACTGCACGATCGAATCGAGATCAGAAGTCGATCTGCGCGCGCAGCATGATGTAGTCGGCGTCGCCCTCGGGCTCGCCGGCCGCATCGTTGTCGACCTCAGCCGTGACGTAGTTGAGCATCAGGCGGGTGACCGGGTTGAGGTACCAGTTCAGCGCCAGCGAGAGGTTGTCCTCTTCGCCGCCCGAGATGGCCTCGTCCGAAAGGTCGATGGTCGAGAAACGGAACGCGATCTCCCAAGCACCGCCGCCGTCGCCGAAGTTCGAGTCCGGCTTGATGCGGTTGAAGGCGCCGCTGGAGGTCTTGTAGGCGCGGCTCTCGCCGGTCAGGAAATAGCCGGCCTGCAGGTACAGACCGTCGAACGTCGGATCGCCGAAGAGCGGCGCGTCAACGTCGACAGTGTGGTACTCACCGGCGGCCCAGAACGAACCGAAGACGCCCGCGAGCTCGAGGTTGAGGAACGTCGCCTCGTCAGCCGAGAAGCTGCCGGTGTCGACGAACCGATCGGTGAGGTGCTGCTCCGGGCGGACACGGAAACGGGCGGTGCCATCGCCGTAGTCCCGCAGGTGCGCGCCGACGCCGATGTGGAAGATGTTGCCGTCGTCGAAGACCGGACGCCAGACCACGCGACCGGTCAGGTTGGTGCGATCTTCGTCGACCGACTCGCCGAAGTCATCGGAGTCGTAGAAGTAGCCGAAGCCGTAGTTGAAGTTGTCGCCCGACTGCCCCTCGAAGCCGATGCCGCTGTTGCGACCCGGCGCGAAGGCGTTGACCGGCATAGAGCGCTCGAGGAAGGTGATGTACTTCGAGGAGGTCTGCTCTTCGAGCGAGTAGTACTCCTTGAAGTGACCGATCTTGAACTTGCCCTTGCCGCCGTCCCACTTCTGCTTCACGGCGATCCACATGTCGCGGAACTCGGCGCCACCGACGAAGTCGTACTGGGCCTTGAACTCAATGCGGTCGTAAACCGTGCCCGAGAAGAAGAGGCGGGCGCGGCGGAACTCGGTCCCGTCGGTGTCCGGGCCACCGAGCGAGGCATCCTCGTCCGAGATGTGCCAGTCGGACATGATGCGGCCACCGAACTTCAGCTTGTGGCCCTTGTCCTTGTTCTCGATCTTGTGGCCGTTCGACCACTTGGCGACCCAGTCGTCAGCCGAAGCGGCCGGCGCGACGACGAGAGCGGCGGTGGCGACGGCCACCGTGCATTTACACAAACGGTTCATGAGCTGGCTCATGGTCACTCTTTCCTCCTTGGTTCGACACCAAGCGTCCGTGGAATGGACGCGAAATTCTCTGCAAGGCAGCGAACGCCCGGGCACCATCGAGAGCGGCCCACGGCGCGTGAAAGATCGGGAAAGGCTAGGGGCGATCAGGCGAGGCCCGACCGGATCGAGCAGATCGCGTGGACGCAGCTCATCTCGCCACGTAGGGCCGAGCGAGCGCACCTTGTTGGTCCGCAAGGAGTCTCGGGAAGTTGCGTAAAGTTTCCGCGAAGACCGGGTGAAATGAGCGCCCGGCTCCGTGAAGAGTCCGAGCCCTCGGCTGGTCGGCTTAGTCGCTGGCGATCAGCGATCGGCCGGTCATGGCGCCGGGGCATGGGAGGCCCAGGAGCACCAGGATGGTGGGGAAGACGTCGGCCAGGACGCCCTCTGGACGCAGGCCGCTGGAGGGTGCGTCGGCCGTGCCCGAAGCGAGAGCCTTCAGCGCTTCGTCAACAATGATGCAATCGACCGGATAGAGCGTGTGGGCGGTATGTGGAGCGTCGGTCGCTGGGTCCCACATCTGCTCGGCGTTGCCGTGATCGGCCGTGACGATCGCCCGGCCGCCTCGTTCCAGCATCGCGGCGATCAGGTCGCCGACGCAGGTGTCGACGGTCTCGACGGCGCGGATCGCGGCGTCGAGCGAGCCGGTGTGGCCGACCATGTCGGCGTTCGCGAAGTTGACCAACAAGAAGTCTTCGCAGTCGTCGGCAGCGAGGCGCTCGAGCGCGAGATCGCGCACCTCTGCGGCCGACATCTCCGGCTTGAGGTCGTACGTGGCGACGTCGGGTGATTGCGCCATCGCCCGGCGCTCCCCCACAAGCGGAGGATCGCGATAGTCGTTGAAGAAGAACGTGACATGCGGGAACTTCTCAGTCTCGGCGCAGCGGAACTGGCGCAGGCCGAGCCGAGCCAGGTAGGTGCCGGCGATGTCGTCCATCTTCGGTGGCTTCGGGAAGGCGACTTCGACGTAAGGGTCGAGCGCCTGCTCGTAGGCGGTCATGGTGACGAAATGAACGGGCAGGCGTGGGCCGCGGTCGAAGCCGCGGGCGCCATCTTCCGGTGATTCGGCAACGTGGCCGTAGAAGTCGTCGAGCACGAAGGCGCGCACCAGCTCGCGCGGGCGATCACCGCGGTAGTTGACGAAGATCACCGTGTCACCGGCCGCGATGCGGCCATGGCGAGCGGCCGAGGGGCCGTCGGCAACGAGCCGTGGCGTGACGAATTCGTCGCCCGCGCGCCCGTCTTCGGGCGCGTCGTAATAGTCACGAACCGCGTCGACCGCGCTGGGGAAGCGCGGCAAGGCCTCGAGCGCCGCGCCGCGTCCGACCAAGAGATCGTAGGCCCGCTCGATCCGATGCCACCGATTGTCGCGATCCATCGCCCAATATCTGCCGACGATTGACGCGACCTGACCGACCCCCAGCTCGCGACACGAGGCCTCGACCTGCGCCACATAGTCCACGCCGGTGAACGGCCCCGTGTCGCGACCGTCGGTGAATAGATGGACGAAGACGCGTTCGATCGCGCGTCGACGACACAGCTCGAGACAGGCCTCGAGATGCGTGATCAGGCCATGGACGCCGGCATCGCTGGCGATGCCGAGAAGATGGACAGCGGCGCCCTCGGTCTGGGCGCGTTCGACCGCTTGCACCAGGATCGAGTTCTCGAAGAAGGACTGGCTGCGAATCGCCCGCGTGATCCGCACCGACTCCTGGTCGACAACGCGCCCCGCACCGAGGTTCTGGTGACCGACCTCGCTGTTGCCCATCGTGCCCGCCGGCAGGCCGACCGCCTCGCCGCTGGTGTCAAGCGTCGTCCAAGGAAACTCGCGCAAAAGTCGGTCGGCGATCGGCGTCCGGGCCAGGTGGACCGCATCGAAGGCGCGATGCTCAGGGTTCGGATTGCGACCCCAGCCGTCGCGCACCACGAGGAGGACCGGCCCCGGGCGCCGTCCGCCAGCCATGAGCTAGGCGTCCTCGCCGTCGAACGCAGCCTCGAGTCCGTCCATCTCGGCCATCATGGCGATGAGATCGGCAACCCGCGAGCTATAGCCCCATTCGTTGTCGTACCAGGCGATGACTTTGACCAGATTCTCGTCGAGCACTTGCGTCAGCTGAGAGTCGAAGATCGACGAATGCGTATTGCCGACGATGTCCGACGAGACGATCGGATGGTCGGTGTAATCCAGGTAGCCCCGCAGGGAGCCTTCGGCTGCCGCCCGCACGGCTTCGTTCACTTCGGCGACGGTGACCTTCCGTTCTAGCTCGGCCGTGAGGTCGATGACCGAGCCGTCGGGCACGGGAACGCGCATTGCCATGCCGTCGAGGCGACCGTCGAGTTCCGGGATCACCCGGCCGACCGCTCGGGCGGCGCCGGTGGTCGTCGGGATGATGTTGATCGCTGC
>JBCBCF010000179.1:0-9195 GCA_038530905.1 Acidobacteriota bacterium | reverse complement strand
CGCGCGATGAAGCGACGCAAGCGCAGACGCAGACCGTCGCCGAAGCTTCCGGTGGTCGCGTGCCAACGCCTCGAGCTGCCGCTCGCGCAGCAGGCGGGCCAGTTCTTCGACCGCGCGCCGACTTTGCGCCGGCGCGGTCTCGTTCTTTGCCTCACGCTCGAGCAAGACAAGGGCGAAGAAGAGCTGATCTGGCAGATCGGCACCGTTCTCGAGGACCTGATTCGGCAGCGAGCGAATGTCGTCGTTCAGGCGCGCCGCGGCGGGTGGCAGCCCGCGGCGTTCGGTGCCGTCCGCCGGCTCACCCCGTAGATCCCCGGCTGGCGGCGCCTGGGCCTCGAGGCTGGGCTCCTGGCGGTCGAAATAGAACGGCAGCGAGCGAAGCTGCTGCGTGAAGCGCGAGAAGAGCAAGAAAAGCTCCTTCTCGGAGCCGAAGTTGCCGATCATCCGCGCGTTCTTGCCGATCTCGAGGCTCTCGGTCTCCTGCAGGACGACCCGCGCGTCGGCCTGCTCCTCGAGGTGGATTGAACGGGCCTGTACCCGCCATGAGGTCAGACTGCCCTGGACGTAGCAGGTCTCGGCGCAGCGCACCGACACCGCCTCAACCTCGGCGCCGGCCTCGATCCGGATCGAGCCGTTGACCGACTCGATCTCGCCGTAGTGCCCCGAATTCTGGATGACGAGATTGCCCGGCGTGCGGACCGACAGCTGCCCGTGGACGTCGATCTGGATCTCGGTCCCTTGCGGGATGATCATCGTCGGCGCGCCGTCGGCTTTGCTCATCGCGTGAATCTCGGGAGGTTCGGAAGAAGAAGCGGCCAGGCCGCGGGCGGCGCGATCTTATCCGATGCTCTGGCGCTCCTCGTCGACGTCGAAGGGCTCAGAACCGCTTCGGCAGGGGCTCGTAGGCGCCGGTATCCGGAGCCTGGCGGGCGCGAACGAGAATCCGCTCCTCGTCGCGCCAGCGGTGATCGAGGATGTAGATGCGCGGATCGACCGGGACAAAGCCCTTCCCGTCGATCTGGCGACGGACCTCGTAGTGCAGATGCGGCGCGGTGCTCCAGCCAGTGTTGCCGACCGTCGCAACCACCTGACCGCGCTCGACTCGCTCGCCGCCGCTCACCTTGACCTCGTCGCAATGTCCGTAGAGGGTGATGAAGCGATCACCGTGGCGCAGAACGAGGAGGTTGCCGTAGCGCCACCAGCCGACGCTCTGCTTCAGTGGATAGCGACCGGCAAACGCCACGACCCCGTCGGCCGGAGCGAGGATCGGCACGCCGGTCGGCGCCGCAAAATCGAGCCCCGGATGAAAGTCCAGCTCGCCGGTGAACGGGCTCGTGCGCATGCCGAACGGGCTGGTGAGAACGAAATTCTCGCTCTCGACGGGCGACAGCGAGGGAGTCTCCGCCACCGAGTCGCGATGGGACTGCTCGAAGGCCTGCACCTCGTCAAGGAAGGTCTTGAGCACGCCAAGCTGCTCGCCGACTCGACCGTGCAGGCCTTCGGCGCGGGTCAGCCGCCGACCGAAGACCCCCTCGTGCTGCAGCGCCGAGCCCGGCGGAAAACCGCCCTTGCCGCGCGCAGGCTCTTCGTCGAAGCCATAGGCCAGGTGAATCTTCGCCATCTGCAGGCGCGCGTCGCCGACCTCGCTCTCGAGGGCCTCGAGTTGCTCCACCAGAGACTCGAGGCGCTCGCCGCGGATCGCTAGATCGGCGCGCTCCGCCCCAAGTCGACGGTCGGCGAGCGATCGACGAACGACCTCGGGAGCGAGCCACAGGCCCAGCACGAGAAGAAGCGTCCAGGCCACGACGCCCGCGGCCAGCCAGCCGGCCTGGCGCCGGGTCAGAAAGAGATAGCGGACCCGCCGACGGATGTCCGCCGGGTGGTATTGAAACTCGAGGAACGGCTTGCCGGGCGCGGTCGCTCGCTCCGACGAACCGGAGCCATCACGGCCGGAGCCGCCGCGACCGCGCAGACGATCGAGGAGGGCAGCGAGCTGGCTGAACCTCTCCGGCATGCGATGGACCTCCCAGACGATGTGGCCGCCTCGAGCCGGCGCCTCATCGTCCAAACCGCCGGCAATCCGGCGAGCAACAACGATGTCCTCGCGCGTGACGGCCAGCTCGAGCCGGCACTCGGCCGGGCGGCGCAGAGGCCGCAGACAACGGTCGGGCGGGATCGGTGCCGTCGTCCATGCACGCGGGACGCCTGCTCTAACCCCGCTCCAGCATTGGCCTATTCCATCGAGGCCGGCAGCGCGCCGACCGGCCCGCGCGGCTCGGCACGCGCCATCGCGTTCTCGTCAACCCGATCGCCGAAGACCGCTCGCAGGTCGGCGTGAACCGCTGGCGACCCGGCGAGAACGTTGCCGGTCTCGAGCAGACGCGCACCCCCGTCGAGATCGGTGACGACGCCGCCCGCCTCTTCAACCAGCAGCCATCCGGCAGCAACATCCCACGGCGACAGACGGAGCTCGAAGAAGCCGTCGTAGACCCCGCAGGCGGTGTAGGCCAGGTCGAGCGCCGCGGCCCCGAGACGCCGCATGGCGCGGGCGCGAAGAAACGCGGCGCGAAACATCTCGAGATAGAGATCGATCGCGGCGTGAGCGCGGAACGGGAAGCCGGTCGCCAGGCAGGCGCCGTCGAGGCCGCCCCGGCTCGACACCTGCGTCGGGCGGCCGTTCCACCGTGTGCCGCCACCGCGGCGCGCGGTCCAGCGATCACCGCCGATGGGGGCGACGATCGCCGCGGCCATCATCACGCCGCGATGGCGTGCACCGATCGAAACACAGAACGTCGGCAGACCATGGACAAAGTTGGTCGTGCCGTCGAGCGGGTCGACGATCCATTCGACCGGATGCTCGACCGGTCGATCGGGCTCGATCCAGCCGCCCTCCTCACCGAGGATCCGATGTGACGGACCGCGATGGCGCAGCGTGGCGACGATCTCGCGCTCGCTGGCGCGATCCGCTTCGGTGACGAAATCGTTGGCAGCCTTCTCGTCAACACCGAGGTCGCGGGAGCGAAACATTCGCCGCAGCACCGCCGCACCGGCCTCGGCTGCCTCGAGAGCGGTTGCTTCCAACTCTCGCAAGGCGTCCACAGGCAGGGTCGATGCCCCGGCTGCGGACGTCGGCCCTGGAGCCGAGCTCGCCGTCACGAGGCCGCGCCGTCCGCGGGCGTGAAGCGACCTGGTTCGAGCTGCCAGGCCGGCCGGCCGCCGACCACCGTCGCCACGGCGCGGCCCTGAAGGCGCCAGCCGTCGAACGGCGTGGCGCGCCCGAAGCTCGCGAAACGCGAAGAGTCGACTGTCCAGACATGGTCGAGATCGAGAAGCGTCGCGTCGCCCAGCGCGCCCTCGACCAGCGTGCCGGCAGGCGGCGCGCCGTCGCGGCCGGCGCGCGCCGTGGCGGCCAGCCGGTTCTCGCCCAGCACACGCGCCGGACCGCTCGAGAGCAGCTCGACGAGGCGCGACAGCGACATCAGACCGGCGCGGACCAGGCGGTCGAGGCAGACACCGACGGTCGTCTCGAGCGCCGAGGCTCCAGGCGGCGCGACGCTCCACTGCACGTCTTTCTCGTCAGCATGGTGCGGCCGATGATCGCCGGCGAGGGCGTCGATCGTGCCGTCGGCAACGGCCGCGAGGAGCGCCTCGACGTCGGCCGGCGCGCGCAGAGGTGGATCGAGGCGCAGCGCGGTCGCGAACCCACGGAGCGCCACGGCTTCGTCGGTGAGCAGCAGATGTGCCGGGGTCGTGTCGGCCGTCACGTCGACGCCGCGGGACTTTGCGTCGCGGAGCTTCGCGACCGCGCCGGCCGTCGTCACTGGCGCTAGGTGGTGGCGCCCCCCGGTTTCTTCGGCGATTAGCAGATCGCGGGCGACGAGCGTGTCCTCAGCCAGAGCCGGTGAGCCGGGCAGGCCGAGGCGAGTCGAGAACTCGCCTTCATGCATCACTCCTTCGTCGACCAGGTCGGCATCGAGCGCGCGATGCGCCACTCTCAGCCCGAAGTGGCGCGCGTAGAGCAACGCGCGACGCAGGAGCGCGGCGCTGCGGATGGAGTGCGGGCCGTCGGTCACCCACACGGCACCGGCGTCGGACAGCTCGCCCAGCTCGGTCAGCTGCTCGCCCGCGAGATCGCGGCTGAGGGCCGCTGCGGGCAGAAGACGACTGCCGCCGAGGTCGCGATCGGCGGTGCGCAGCATGTCGATGACCGACCGCGCGTCGGCAATCGGCTGCGTATCCGGCTGCGCGACAACTGCGGTGAAGCCACCGGCCGCGGCGGCGCGCAGGCCGCTGGCGAACGTCTCGCGATGCTCGAGGCCCGGCTCGCCGAGATGCGCCCGCAGCTCGATGAAGCCGGGGGCGACGATCTGTCCCGTCGCATCGAGACGGGCGGCGCCGTCGGCCGCGAGCCCGGCGCCGACCTCGACCACCACCCCATCCTCGATCCGCACGTCGAGCTGGGCGTCGACGCCGCAGCTCGGATCGACCAGACGCCCACCGTGGATCAGCAGCCGCCCGCGATCGCGCGCCGGAACCTCCCACGGGCCAGCCGAGGATCCGGTCACGACCCGTCCTCCGTGCCACCGTCGCGACGCACGCCCATCAAGAGGTAGAGGATCGCCATGCGCACGGCAACCCCGTTCGCTACCTGCTCGAGAATCACCGAACGCGGCCCGTCGGCAACGTCGGAGGCGATCTCCACGCCACGGTTCATCGGGCCGGGATGCATCACGATGGCGTCGTCGGCCGCTCGCGAAAGTCGATCTTCGGTCAGGCCGAAGAGCCGGAAGTACTCGCGGTTCGAAGGGAAAAGGCCGCGCTGATGACGCTCGAGCTGCACGCGCAGCATCATCACGACGTCGGCGCCTTCGAGCGCCGCATCGACCTCGTGCTCGACGCTGACGCCCAGACGTTCAAGGTGCGGCGGCATCATCGTTCGCGGCCCACCGATTACCACCTCGGCGCCGAGTTTGGTGAGCAGATGAAGGTTCGAGCGGACCACGCGACTGTGCAGGATGTCGCCGACGATCGCCACACGCAGACCGTCGATCCTGCCTTTGTGCCGGCGGATGGTGAAAGCGTCGAGCAGCGCCTGCGTCGGGTGCTCGTGTGCGCCGTCGCCGGCGTTGACGATGCCGGCCTCGAGACGGGCGGCAAGCTGATGCGGCACGCCTGGGTGCTGATGGCGGACGACCACCAGATCGGGCGCCATCGCTTGCAGATTGCGCGCCGTGTCAATGAGGCTTTCGCCCTTCGACAGCGCCGACCCCGAGCCTGAAAAGTTGAGCGAGTCGGCCGACAGCCGCTTCTCCGCCAGCTCGAAGCTCGAGCGGGTGCGAGTCGATGGTTCGAAGAAAAGATTGAGCACCGTGCGGCCGCGCAGCGTCGGCAGCTTCTTCACCGGCCGCGCGGCGATCTCGGTGAACGACTCCGCGGTGTCGAGAACGAGGGTGATCTCGTTGGGCTCCAGCTCGGCGATGCCGAGCAGATCCTTGCGCGTCCAGCGGCGATCGTCGTCGGTCGCCGGCCGGCCGATCGCGGCGTCGCCTGTTGCCGTCATCCTGGCTGGTCTCCCGCTGACGGCTCCGTCGAGCGGCGCTCGAGCAGGCGGACTGAATCTTCGCCGTCGATCGAGGTGAACGCCACCTCGATCAGCTCGCTGCGTGCGGTTTCGATGCGCTTCCCGACCACGTCGGGCTGAATCGGCAGCTCGCGGTGGCCGCGATCGACCAGCACCGCGAGGCGGACGGCGCGCGGCCGCCCCCAATCCGACAGCTCGTCGAGTGCTGCGCGGACCGTGCGCCCGGTGTAGAGCACGTCGTCGCACAGCACAATCACGCGATCTTCGATCGGCCCTGGGAAATCGGTGCCTTTGACCAGCGGCTGCGGCCCGATCACCGACAGGTCGTCGCGGTAGAGCGTGATGTCGAGTGCGCCGACGGGCGGGCGGCGACCCTCGACCGCTTCGATGGCATCCGCCAGCCGCTCGGCCAGCGGCAGGCCGCGCGTCCGGATGCCGACCAGCATCAACGCCTCCAGATCCCGCTCCCGTTCGACGATCTCGGTCGCCATGCGCCGAACGCGCCGCTCGAGATCGATCGCGTCGAGGAGATGGCGCTTGAACGCGAATCCTCGGACCGGATCAGGTGTCATCGGCGGGCGGGCTCCCTCGGCGGCGTCCGCGGCGGTCGCTCGAAGGTGAGCGCTGCGGCGTGGCGGGCGGCATGGTCTGTGGGCGGCGAGATCGTACGGACGACCCGGCGTCGTGTCAACGCGCTCGGACGACGACCACAGCCTGCGCTATGCTCTTTGACTCGCGCGCCCTCCGCACCCGGCTGACCACATCTCGGCCCCGTGGCGGACGGAAGACCGACCAGAACGACGCGGCTCGGCGACCCCGGAGTCTCTCTTCCGACGGGCGCCGTCTCAGAGACCGACCGATTCAACTCCGAGTGCATTCGATCTCGCATGGCAAAGAAATCTTCAAAGACCCGCAAGGCGGATGATGGCGCGCGGAGCTCCGCCGCCGACGGCGCGACCGAGCCGAGCGGCTGGCGGCGCTACCGCCAAGAGATCGTGTTCGTCACGGTCTTCGTGGTCATCCTCGCCGGTGGCTTTACGCTGATCTCCTGGCAGCCGGTCAACGACCGCGTCATCGAGCCCTTCACGGGCGGAGTCGCCCACGCGTCGAGCATCGCGCTCAACCTGATCGGCCAAGACACGACGCTGCGCGGCACCGGCCTGTCGAACGACCGCTTCCGCGTCAACATCAAGAACGGCTGCAACGGCGTCGAGACGATGATCATTTTCCTCGCCGCCGTCGTCGCCTTCCCGGCGACATGGAAGGCGAAGGCCATTGGCCTCACCGTCGGCATCGTCGCCATTCAGGCGGTCAACCTGATCCGCGTGGTCGCCTTGTTCCTAACCGGCGTCTATTGGCCGTCGCTGTTCGACAGCTCGCACACGGTGATTTGGCAGACCATCGTGATCCTTTTCGGCGTGCTGCTTTGGATCTTCTGGGCGCAGCGCTTCGCCGCGCCGGTCCCGGCCGCGGCCGACTGAGCCGAGGTCGACCCGCCGATGCAGCAGCGGAGCTGGGCGACCCGATTCGCCCTCGGCGTCGTCCTCTGGCTCGTGCCGGTGGCGATCTTGTGGCTGCTGGTGACGCCGGTCTACAACCTCTTTCTCACCACCGCGACCGAGAATCTGGTGCGCCTGTCGGAGGATCCGACGGTGACGCGCCTGGCGCCCGACGGCACCCATCGCTTCGCCATCAGCCGCACCGACTGGCCGCCGGCGCGCGGTCCGATTGGTTCCGTGCGCGTCACCGACACGCATTTCCCCCTGCTCATGCTCGGCGCTTTCTTCCTGGCGGTGCCGGGCGTTTCATGGCGCAAGCGGCTCGAGAGTCTCGGCTGGGCGATCCTCATTTCGATCTTTTTCCACATCGTGTCGCTTTTCCTGTGGGTCAAATTCATTTACGCCACGCAGCACGGCGCCTGGAGCGCCGCCCAATACGACGCCCTCTGGCGCAATGTCTGGGGCCTTTCGAAGCATCTGGCCGATCTGCCGTTCAAATTCGGCCTCCCCGTGCTCCTCTGGGCGATCTTCTTCCTCCGCGATCTGCTCGACGCCCGCCGCGACGCTGCCTGAGCGGCGGCGCCGTGTTCCGCTTCCAAGTCGCCGCATGTCCAAGCTGAAGCTGCACGCGCTCGAAATCTCGGGCTTCAAGTCGTTCCTCGATCCGGTCGAGCTGCGCTTCGCCGACGGCATCACCGCCATCGTCGGCCCGAACGGCTGCGGCAAGTCGAACCTCACCGACGCCATCACCTGGGTCCTCGGCGAGCAGAGCGCCAAGTCGCTGCGCGGCGCCAAGATGGAGGACGTCATCTTCAGCGGCTCGGACAAGCGCAAGCCGGTGGGCATGGCGCAGGTCGAATTGACGTTCGAGGCCGACGGCGGCTTTGAGATGGCGCAGGACGGCCTGATCCGCATCGGCCGCCAAGTGGTGCGCGACGGCCCGAGCCGCTACCGACTCAACGGCCGCACGGTGCGTCTCAAAGAGATCAAAGATCTCTTGATGGACACCGGCCTCGGCACCCGCGCCTACTCGGTCATCGAGCAGGGCAAGATCGGCATGATCCTGTCCTCGAAGCCGCAAGAGCGTCGTCGGCTGCTGGAGGAAGCGGCCGGCGTGACGCGCTACAAGGCACGGAAGCGGGTCGCCGAGGTCAAGCTCGAGGAAACCAGCGCCAACCTCCTGCGCCTCGACGACATCATCTCGGAGGCTCAGCGTGCTGTTCGATCGCTGAAGCGCCAGGCATCGGCCGCGCGTCGCTTCAAGATCAAGCAGGAAGAGGCAGACAGTCTTCTACGGCAGGTGCTTCTTGGACGCTACGGCCGCCTGCGCGAACGCCTCGACGGCCTCGACCTGCAGGTCCTCGACGCCACGCGGCGCGAAGCGGAGTCCACCGCCGAGCTGGCACGCGACGAGGCCGAGCTGGTGGCGCGGCGCGAGCGCCTCGACGAGCTGTCGGCAGCGCTCGGCGCCCGCCACCAGACGCTTGCCGACCTGGGCGCCACGATCGAAGGCCGCCAGGAGTTCCTGCGCGGCTCGAGCCAGCGGCGCAGCGAGATGGACGAGCGGCTGCGCCGGGGCCGCGACGAGGCCGAGCTGCGCCGCCAGCAGGCCGCAGAGCTTCAGCAGTCGATCGGCTCCCTCGACGAACGCACGAGCGAAGTCATGGCGCAGCGCGATGACGCCGCCCGTCAGGTCGCCGCCGACCAGGAGCGGCTGGGCGCGCTCGAACGCAAGGTGACCGCCGCGCAGGCGAGCCTCGAGGGACTCCGTCGCGACCAGATGCGCTCGATGGGCGAGCTCGACAAGGTGCGCTCCCGCCTGCAACGCACGACCACCGATCTCGAGAAGCTCGCTTACCGCGACCGCTTCCTCGACGATGAACGCGAGCGCCTCGACGGACGCCTCGCCGACTCCGACCGCTCGCTCGCCGAGATCGACGAGGAGATCGCCGAAGCGCGCCTTGCGTTGGACGACGCCGAGGAACGGCGCCAGCGGCTCGACGCCGACCTCGATCGCGTCCTGCGGTCCGAGGCGGACACGATCGAGCGTCGGCGCGAGCTGGAGTCGGAGCTGCGCGGCCTCGAGCAGCGGCGCAAGATCCTCGCCGAGCTCAG
>JBCBCF010000178.1:0-9225 GCA_038530905.1 Acidobacteriota bacterium | reverse complement strand
ACCTACACCGCGACCTGCTCGATCTCTGCCAGCGCGTCGCCGGGTACCTTGGTGAACACCGCCAGCATCTCGTCGGCGGCCTCGGACCCCGACGCCGGCAACAACACCGCCACCGACACCAACACCCTGGTGCCGAGCGCCG
Source organism: Acidobacteriota bacterium (assembly GCA_038530905.1). Classification (GTDB taxonomy): domain Bacteria; phylum Acidobacteriota; class Thermoanaerobaculia; order Multivoradales; family J023; genus JAUIJL01. The sequence goes on along the minus strand of JBCBCF010000178.1, from coordinate 9,083 downwards.
ATCTCTCCATCACCAAGACCGACGGCGTCACCACCGCTGCGCCGGGAGGCAGCCTGGTCTACACGATCGTCGCGTCGAACGCCGGCCCCATGGACAGCTTCGGTGCGACGGTCACCGACACCTTCCCGGCCGACCTCACCTGCACCTGGACCTGCAGCGCCTCTGCAGGTTCGACCTGCTCGGCCGCCGGCAGTGGTGACATCAACGACGCTGTGAGTCTCCTGAACGGCGGTTCCGCCACCTACACAGCCACCTGCGACATCGCCCTCGGGGCCACGGGAACCTTGTCGAATACCGCCACCATCGCGGGCATGGTCTCCGACTCCAACGCAGGCAACAACTCGGCGACAGACGGAGATACCGTGCTCGCGCCGCAGACCGACCTCTCGATCGTCAAGGCGGATTCGGTCGATCCGGTGACAGCTGGGAACTCACTCGTCTACACGATGACGGTCACCAACGCCGGGCCGTCGAACTCCACCGGCGCCACCGTCACCGACGTCCTGCCCGCCGGCACCACCTTCAGCTCCTCTGCCGACTGCACCGAAGCCGGCGGCACTGTCACCTGCGCCATCGGCGCTCTCGGCGTCGGGGCCAATCAGGCGGTGAGCTTCACCGTCACCGTCGATCCCATCCAGACCGCGGCGCTGTCGAATACCGCCACCGTCGCCGCCAACGAGACCGATCCCACCGCCGCCAACGACAGCGCCACCGAGGCCACGGCAGTCGACACCTCGACCGATCTGTCGATCGCGAAGGCCGATTCCGTCGATCCGGTCAACGCGGGCGACGATCTGACCTACACCTTGACGGTCACCAACAACGGGCCGTCGAACTCCACCGGCGCCACCGTCACCGACGTCTTGCCGGCGGGTACCACGTTCAGCTCGTCCGCCGACTGCACCGAAGCCGGAGGCACCGTCACCTGCACCATCGGCGCTCTCGCCGCTGCGGGGAATCAGGCGGTGAGCTTCACCGTCACCGTCGATCCCGCTCAGACCGCCGCGCTGTCGAACACCGCCACCGTCGCCGCCAACGAGACCGACCCCACCGCCGGCAACGACAGCGCCACCGAAGCCACGGCGGTGGATGCGGAAACGGATCTGTCGATCACCAAGGCCGATTCCGTCGATCCGGTCACCGCGGGCAACGATCTGACCTACACCTTGACGGTCACCAACAACGGGCCGTCGAACTCCACCGGCGCCACCGTCACCGACGTCTTGCCGGCGGGTACCACGTTCAGCTCGTCCGCCGACTGCACCGAAGCCGGAGGCACCGTCACCTGCACCATCGGCGCTCTCGCCGCTGCGGGGAATCAGGCGGTGAGCTTCACCGTCACCGTCGATCCCGCTCAGACCGCCGCGCTGTCGAACACCGCCACCGTCGCCGCCAACGAGACCGACCCCACCGCCGGCAACGACAGCGCCACCGAAGCCACGGCGGTGGATGCGGAAACGGATCTGTCGATCACCAAGGCCGATTCCGTCGATCCGGTCACCGCGGGCAACGATCTGACCTACACCCTGACGGTCACCAACAACGGACCGGCTGCCTCCACGGGCGCCACTGTCACCGACGTCCTGCCGGCCGGCACCACCTTCAGCTCGTCGGCGGACTGCTCCGAAGCCGGCGGCACCGTCACCTGCGCCATCGGCGCTCTGGCCGTCGGGGCGAACCAAGCGGTGAGCTTCATCGTCACCGTCGATCCTGCCCAAACCGCGGCGCTGTCGAATACGGCGACAGTCGCCGCCAACGAGACCGATTCAACCGCCGGCAACGACAGCGCCACCGAAGCAACGGCGGTGGATGCGGAAACGGATTTGTCGATCACGAAGGCAGACTCCGCAGATCCGGTCAATGCAGGCGACGATCTGACCTACACCCTGACGGTGACCAACAACGGACCGGCCGCCTCCACGGGCGCCACCGTCACCGACGTGTTGCCGGCAGGTACCACCTTCAGCTCGTCCGCCGACTGCACCGAGGCTGGCGGCACCGTGACGTGCGCCATCGGCGCGCTCGGCGCCGGGGCCAATCAGGCGGTGAGCTTCACCGTCACCGTCGATCCTGCCCAAACCGCAGCGCTGTCGAATACGGCCACGGTCGCCGCCAACGAGACCGACCCCGCCGCCGGCAACGACAGTGCTACGGAAGCGACCGCGGTTGCCGTCGAGACGGATCTCTCGATCGCCAAGGCAGACTCCGCAGATCCGGTCACGGCAGGCGACGATCTGACTTACACCCTGACGGTCACCAACAACGGACCGTCCAACTCCACCGGCGGTACGGTCACCGACGTCCTGCCGGCCGGCACCACCTTCAGCTCCTCCGCCGACTGCACCGAAGCCGGCGGCACCGTGACCTGTGCGATCGGGCCGCTCGTCGCCGGGGCCAATCAAGCGGTGAGCTTCACCGTCACCGTCGATCCTGCGCAGGTTGCGCCGCTGTCGAATACGGCGACGGTCGCTGCCAACGAAACCGACCCCGACGCCGCCAACGACAGCGCCACAGAGGCGACGTCAGTCGACGAGCTGACGGCGGACCTCTCAATCACAAAGGACGACGGCGTCACCACTGCGGCCCCGGGAGGCATGGTGACGTACACGATCGTCGCGTCCAATGCCGGCCCCGCCGACGTGAGCGCCGCCACAGTGACCGACATGTTCCCGCCCGAGCTGACCTGCTCCTGGACCTGCAGCGGCACTGGAGGCGGCACCTGCACGGCCGCCGGCACGGGCGATCTCGCCGAGTCGGTCGATCTACCCAACGGCAGCTCGGTGACGTTCTTGGCGGCCTGCGCGATCGATCCCTCCGCCAGCGGCACGCTGACGAATACGGCGACCATCGGCTCGACGGTGACCGACCCGAATGCGGCCAACGATTCCGCCACCGACGTCGACACGCTCGGGCCCTCCGCCGACTTGATGGTGACCACCCTGGTGATGCCCAACCCGGCGGGTTTGGGTGAGTTGGTGACTCTCCAGGTCACGATCACCAATGCCGGACCGTCCGATGCTGACGACGTGGCATTGGAGACGATCCTGCCGGACGGCCTGACCTTCGATAGCACGCTCGGATGCACCGAGGATCCCACCGGCGTCCCGACGTGCAGCCTCGGTCTCCTCGCCGCGGGTGCCACCGTCGACGTCGCGATCACCGCCACAGCCACCGGCGCCGGTGCCTCGTCCGGTGATCTGTCGGTGACTTCGACGACCGACGATCCCGACGGCGCGAACAACACCTCCGTCCCGACCGTGACCATCGGCACGGCCGTAGATATCCCGGTGCTCGATCCGATTGGCCTTGCTGGTCTCGTCCTGCTGCTCTCGGCCGCCGGATGGCTGACCCTCCGCCGCCGGCGCGCGTCGGACCGTCCCGGCTCCTGATCCCGCCGTTCAGCCGCTCTGCCTCGTCAGCGGCGGAGCGGCAGGGGCTTGATCTCCGGCATCGGGTCGAGGACTCGACCCCGGAGGTCGCGCGGTGCGACGTCGGCCACCCGATCCGACGAGACCTCGGGCCTGATGAACCGCCGACCAAGGAGTCCAGGATGACCTCGAAGTCGATTTGCTGCGTCGGCCTGCTGCTCTGGACGATCGGCTGCGCAGCGCCTCCTTCGGCCGTTTCACCGTCTTCGCAACCGCCGGGAGCGATCGCCATCTCCGAGCCGAGATCGGCGTGGACGCCGGCGATGCAGATGACCGTGCGCCGCGTCACGGCGCCGAGACTGTCGCCGAGCGGCGGGCGCGTCGTCTTCCAGGTGGCCGACTCCGATCTCGACGCCGACCGCTGGGCCGTGCGACTCTACGTGGGCCCCGCCGACGGGGGTTTCGAGGCCGAGCCGCTGGATCGCTGCGCCAAGTGCCGCGACGCTCAGTGGGGCGGCGACGATCGTTCGCTCGTGGTTCGCGCGCCCGACGAGGCGGAACGAGACCGCCTGCACGTCTTCGCCCTCGACTCGGGAACCCTGGTGCCCATCACGCCCGAAGACGATCGAGTCGGATGGTTCCAAGTTTCGCCGGACGGCGCATGGATCGCCTATACGACGCTCGAGGCCAACGCGGAGCATCCCGCGCGCTGGAGACTGCAGGCCATCCACGTGGCGGACGGCCGCATCGTTCGTTGGAACCTCCCCGAGAGCGTCGCCGGGTTCTCCTGGTCTCCGACGGCCGATCGCATCGCCGTGGCGGTTCAGCCCGCCGCAACTCTCGACTGGCGCGAGAAGTCGCTGGCGCTGCTCGACCTGTCGACCGGCGACTGGATGCCCCTGGTCACCGGCCCAGGCGCCGCATGGGCCCCTCAATTCGGTCCCGAGGGTCGACGCGTCGCCTTTGTCGCCAGCCCGGGCGTCGCTACCTGGATGCGAGACGCCGAGCTGCGGGTGTTGGATCTCGAGACCGAGGCCTTGACCGTGCTCGCCCCGACGCCCGATCGAAACGTCGATCTGCTGGCCTGGCATCCGAGCGGGGATGCCCTGCTCGGCCTGGAATCTCAGGGCTCCACCCGCAGGCTCATCTCGGTCTCGGCGGACGGCGAGGCGTTCGAGTTCCTCGGCCCGGACGACCGCTCCATCCGCGACGCCGACGTCTCGAGCGGCCGCATCGCGTTCACGTCGGAGCGATGGAACGAGCCGCCCGAGGTCTTCGTCGCCGACTGGCCGGACCTCCAATTTCGTCAGATCTCGTCGGTGCAGCCCGCATTCGACGCGCCGCTCGGACGCACCACCACGATTCGCTGGGTGTCCGACGATGGGGTCGAGGTCGAAGGCCTGTTGACCTATCCGACCGGGCAGGAGATCGGCACGCGGGTGCCGCTGCTCGTCCGCCTGCACGGCGGTCCACCCTTTCCAGCGTCCGACGGCTTTCTCGGCGGCAGCCATCTGACAGCCTATCCGCTGGCGTCGCTCGCGTCGGCCGGATTCGCCGTCCTTCAGCCCAACTTCCGTGGATCGGCCGGCTATGGCCGAACGTTCCGGCACGACCTCCACGGTGATTGGGGCGGTCAGGACTATCGAGACGTGATGTCCGGCGTCGACGCGCTGGTCGAGCGCGGGATCGCCGACCCGGACCGACTTGGCGTGATGGGTTGGAGCTTCGGGGGCTATCTCACCGCCTGGACGATCACACAAACCAACCGCTTCGCGGCGGCATCGATGGGCGCTGCGATGACCAACCTCGCAGCCTTCGACGAGACGACGAGCCTGAGCGGCATGCTCGGCGACTGGTTCGGCGAGCCGGCCGATACCCGCCTCGAACGCTATCGACAGCGCTCCCCGATCACGCACGCGCGCAACGTGACCTGCCCGGTGCTGCTGCAGCACGGGATGAACGACACGCGGGTTCCGATTGCGCAAGCTCACCTGTTCGCAAGCGCGCTGGAGGCGTCCGGCGTCGAGCACGACCTCCAAACCTACGAGGGTGGCCACGGTCCGCGGACGCCTCGAGCCGAGCTCGCCGTGCTCGAGCAGAACTTCGACTGGTTCCTCCGGACGCTGGGCAGAGACGACGGCAGCGCGAGTCGCTAAGCGCCTCGGCGCGTTCTGCCGCCAGGAGGGCCTGCCGGCGTTCCCTCGCGTCGCGTCAACGCGACGCGGCGGTCACCGCGGCGAGGCGCCACCCACCATCGCGCGAGGGTCCAGCACCCTCGCCAAGGTCTCCTCGTCGAGGAGGCGCCGCTCGCGCACCAGCTCGATGATGCCGCGCCCGGTCTCGAGGGCCTCCGTAGCCAGCTGAGTCGCCTGGTCGTAGCCGATCACCGTGTTGAGCGCGGTGACGATGCCGATGCTGCGCTCGACAAATTGCTGGCAGGCATCACGATTGGCCTCGATGCCGACGACGCAATTCTCGTTCAGCGTCTTCACCGCGTTCTTGAGCATGGTCTGCGACTCGAGAATCGCATGGATGATGACTGGCTCCATGACGTTGAGCTGAAGCTGCCCGGCCTCGGCCGCCAGGCTGACCGTCAGATCGTTGCCGATGGCCCGAAAGCAGACCTGATTGACCACCTCAGGAATCACCGGATTGACCTTGCCGGGCATGATCGACGACCCCGGCTGCATCGGCGGCAGATGGATCTCGTTGAGACCCGCGCGCGGCCCCGACGACAGCAGCCGCAGATCGTTGCAGATCTTCGACAGCTTGATCGCCAGGCTCTTGACGGTCGAGGAGTACAGGACGAAAACCTGGGTGTCCTGCGTCGCCTCGACCAGATCTTCGGCGAGGCGGATCGCCCGCCCGGTAATCTCTCGCAGGTGGTCAACGCAGCGCTCGGCGTAGCCGTCCGGCGCGTTCAGCCCCGTGCCGATGGCCGTGCCGCCCATGTTGACCTCGAGCAGAGCCACTTCGATCGCTTCGAGCGCGTCGACCTCGTCGTGGAGGCTGTGAGCCCAGGCGTGAAACTCCTGGCCGAGGGTCATCGGCACGGCATCCTGCAGCTGCGTCCGGCCGATCTTCAGGATGTCGCCGAAGGCCTCTCCCTTCGCGTGCAGGGCCTCGACCAACTTCCTGATCTCGGCGGTCAGGTCCGCATTCGACAGCAGAATCGCCAGATGCAGCGCCGTCGGATAGGCGTCGTTGGTCGACTGCGAGCGGTTGACGTGATCGTGGGGGTCGCAGTGCTCGTACTGCCCCTTGGCGAACCCCATCCGTTCGAGGGCGCGGTTGGCGATCACTTCGTTGGCGTTCATATTGGTCGAGGTGCCCGCACCGCCCTGGAAGACGTCGATCCGAAACTCTTGGTGGAGCTGGCCCTCCCTCAGCTCCCCGCAAGCACCCTCGATCCCCCGGAGCACCTCGCCGTCGAGAACGCCGCAGTCGTGGTTGGCGCGCGCCGCGGCCATCTTCACGATGGCGAAACTCTCGATGAGATGGCGATGCAGATGGAGTCTCACGCCCGAGATGTCGAAGTTCTCGATCGCCCGCGCCGTCTGAATGCCGTAGTAGGCGTCGGCCGGCACGGCCTTTTCGCCGAGCATGTCTCTCTCGAGGCGCGTGTCGTCGGATGGCTGGCTCACGGAATCCCTCGATCGATGTCGGAGTGGCCGGGTCGGACTCGGTCGCCTGGGTCGCTTGGACCCGCGAGGGGTTTCTACAGGAAGTCGCCCGATGCGTGTCGGCATCGCGCCCGGTCCCATCCTCCGTTGGCTTCGCGCGGTCACGATCCTGCGGGCGATGTCGCCTCACCGGCAGCGGACGGCGCCGCTCGCCGCGCCGTTGCTCTCAGCTGCCTGACCGCAGCAGACAGCGCGCTGGCCGCGTCGTCGATCTGCCGCTCGTCGGTCCAGCGTCCGATCGCCAGGCGGATGGCGCCGCGCGCGCGATGCGAAGGGAGGCCCAGCGCCTGCAGAACATAGGACGGGCCGATCTGCCCCGTCGCGCAGGCGGAGCCCGTGCTGATTTCGAGTCGAGGTGCGACGGCCTGCTGAAGTCGCTCGGCGACGACTCCGTCGAAGCTGAGATTCAAGAGGCCGGGCAGGCGATGCGCGAGGCTGCCGTTCACGTGCACTCCGCCTAGCTCCCGCAGGCGGTCGAGCAGCGTTTTGGTGAGCCGACCGAGGCGGGCTCCTTCCGTCTCCAGGTCCCCTCGAGCCAGCTCGGCGGCCGCGCCGAGGCCGACGATGCCCGGGAGGTTGAGCGTGCCCGGCCGCACGCCTCGCTCCTGGCCGCCACCGAACACCAACGGTCGCACGGGCCATCGCGGTCGCCGACGCCTGACGACCAGAGCACCGACGCCCATCGGGCCGTAGAGTTTGTGGGCGCTCAGCGAGAGGAGGTCTGCGCCGATCTCGCCCAGATCGACCGGGATCTTGCCGACACTTTGCGAGGCGTCGCAATGGAAGACGGCGGCGTGACGGCGACACAGCGCACCGATCGCGTCGACCGGCTGGATCGTGCCGAGTTCGTTGTTGGCGTGCATGACGGCCACGAGCGTGCGGCGACCTTCCGGATTGTCGGCAAGATGGCGCTCCAGCGAGCGCAGACACAGCCGACCTGAAGAATCGACCGGCAAAAGATGCAGCTCCGCTCCGCGAGCCTCGAGCTGCCGGGCCGGCGCGAGCACCGACGGATGCTCGATCGCCGAGACGAGCAGCCGAGACCCGACCGCTCCCCAGCCTCCAACCAGGCCCTGCAGCGCCAAGTTGTTGCTCTCGGTGGCACCGGAGGTGAACGTGATCTCCACCGGCCGCGCGCCGAGCAGGATGGCGAGCTGCCCGCGCGCGGCGGACACCGCGGCCTCGGCGTCGAGGCCGCGGTGGTAGACCCGGCTGCCGGGATTGCCGAACCGGGCGCCGAAGCGAGGCATCATGGCCTCGAGCACCCGCGGATCGAGCGGCGTCGTCGCGGCATGATCGAGGTAGATCGGCGCGATGGCTTCCGGCGGCATGGGGACTCTCTCGCGCACCGATCAGTGCCGTGGACGACGGGCGGACACGCAAACGCCGACCACGCCGAGCTCGCGACTGGTGGCTTCTTTCGTCGTGCCGTCGAACGCATTGAAGCGGGCGACCTCACGCACCGCCTCGAATCCGATCGTCTCGAGCAGCTCGTTCAGCTCCTCGGACCGCAGCGCGCCGGCGATACAGCCAGTCCAGAGATCGACGTCGCGCCGAGTGGCCTCGTCGAGCTCGGCGCCGATCACGATGTCGCCGAGCTGCAGACGACCGCCTGGGCGCAGCACGCGGAAGGCCTCCGAGAACGCGGCGATCTTGTCCGGCACCAGGTTGAGCACGCCGTTCGAGATCACGACGTCGACGCTCTCGTCAGCGATCGGCAGCTCCTGAAGATCTCCGCGCCGAAACTCGACGTGATCGAAGCCCATCGAAGCAGCGGACTCCCGCGCACTCTCGAGCATCGCGTCGGTCATGTCGACTCCGATCGCTCGGCCGGTCGGTCCGACCTGCGCGGCGGCCAAGAGCAGATCCATGCCGGCGCCGCTCCCGAGGTCAACGACAGTTTCGCCGGCCGCGAGCGGATGAATCGCCAGCGGATTGGCGACGCCGGCGAACGAAGCTGGCGCCGCCGTCGGCAACGCCGCGAGTGCCTCTGCGTCGTAACCGAGCTGGCGCGCGGCATACGCCGGACCGC
>JBCBCF010000177.1:2302-9361 GCA_038530905.1 Acidobacteriota bacterium | reverse complement strand
GAGAGCTTGGAAGGCCGAGCCGTTCGTGGCGGCGCCGGTTTCGACCGACGGCGTCGCGGGAGCCGGCTGAGCGAAGATCTCGGCCCGCGGTGCCGGCTCGACCTCTGACGCCGCCGCGGCAGCCGACTGCAAGGTGTCCGACTGCAAGGTGTCCGACTGCAAGGTGTCCGACTGCAAGGTGTCCGACTGCAGAGTGTCCGACCGCAGAGCGCCTGACCGCAGAGCGTCTGACCGCAGAGCGTCTGACTGCAGGGCAACAGCCTGCGCCGCCAGCTCGTCGACGGTCGGAATCGGCTCGACCGATTCGCCGCGAAAGGCCGGCTCACGGGCGGCGGCCTCGGCGCCTGCAGGAACCGCCGTGGCGTGTGCCGCTGCGTTCTCGAGCAGCTGGTCGATCTGGCTCAAGAGATCCTGCGAGTCGAACGGCTTGGTCAAATGGGCATCGGCACCAGCCTCGCGCGCCTTCTCCTCGTCGAACGGCTCGAAGGTACCGACCAAGAGCAGCACCGGCGTGCCAGGGCGGCGCAGCTTGGTCTCGCGGCAAACCCGATAGCCGTCCGCGCCCGGCATGTGGACGTCGGCCACCACCAGAGACGGTGCGGCGTCGTCGAGACGCGCCAACGCCTCGTCGCCGTCGCCAACAGCGACGATCGCCTCGGGGCGATCCGTGAAGGTGAGTTCGACGACCTTCTGGATCGTCATGCTGTCGTCGGCGAGCAGGATGGTGTTGGGCATGGCCCCTCCGCGAGTCGTGCGTGCCGGGACCGTAACATCGGCCCGCGGCGAGGTCAATTGAAAGACCTTTGTTCGCCGTCGTTTAGCGTCGATCGATCGCGCCCTTCCCGGGCGTGATCGACCATGCGATCAGAGATTGCGTCGGTACTCGCCGCCGACCTCCGCCAGCGCGTGGGTGATTTGGCCGAGCGAGCAATGCTCCGTGGCGGCCAGCAGCTCGGCGAAGAGGTTGCCACCGTCAAGCGCTACCCGCTGCAGACGCTGGAGCGCCTGCGGGCAGGTTGCGGCATGGCGCGCCTGGAAATCCTCGAGCGCGTCGATCGACGCCTGCTTCTCCTCAGGCGTCGCACGCGTCAGGTCCAGCCCCCGCGGAATCGAGGCTGCGTCAGCGTCGTCGGGCAGGAACGTGTTGACACCGATGATCGGCAGCTCGCCGGAGTGTTTGAGCTGCTCGTATTTCATCGAATCCCCCTGAATCTCGCCGCGCTGATACTGCAGTTCCATCGCGCCGAGGACGCCTCCGCGCTCGGACAGACGATCCATCTCCTGCAGCACAGCCTCCTCCACCAGATCCGTCAGCTCTTCGACCACGAACGAGCCCTGCGTAGCATTCTCGCAGTCGGTGAGCCCGAACTCCTTGTTGATGATGAGCTGGATCGCCATGGCTCGACGCACCGATTCCTCTGTCGGCGTGGTGATCGCTTCGTCGTAGGCGTTGGTGTGCAGCGACTGCGCGTTGTCGAACGTCGCGAGCAGCGCCTGCAGCGTCGTGCGGATGTCGTTGAATTGAATCTCCATCGCATGGAGACTCCGGCCGCTGGTCTGGATGTGGTACTTCAGCATCTGGCTGCGGGCCGACGCGCCGTACCGGTCGCGCAAGGCCACCGACCAGATCCGACGCGCCACCCGCCCGATCACCGTGTACTCGGCGTCCATGCCGTTTGAGAAGAAGAAGCTGAGGTTCGGCGCGAAGGCATCGATCTCCATGCCGCGCGCCAGGTAGTACTCGACGTAGGTCAGGCCGTTGGCCAGCGTGAAGGCGAGCTGATGAATCGGGTTCGCCCCCGCTTCGGCGATGTGGTACCCGCTGATCGACACGGAGTAGAAGTTGCGCACGCCGTGGTCGATGAAGAATTGCTGCACGTCGCCCATGGCCCGCAGGGCGAACTCGGTCGAGAAGATGCAGGTGTTCTGCCCCTGGTCTTCCTTCAGGATGTCGGCCTGTACAGTGCCGCGGATCTTGGTGAAGGTGGTGGCGCGGATCTCCTGCCACTCGGCGTCCGAGAGCAGCGCGCGGACATCTTCCCAGCGCGCGTCGCGCAGAGGATCGGGCTGCAGCTCCTGCTCCTGCGAGATGTCGAGCCTGCCCTCGGCGCGCAGGAAGCGGCGCACCTGCTGGCGAATGGCGGTGTTGAAGAAGAAGGCGAGGATCGTCGGCGCCGGGCCGTTGATCGTCATCGAGACGGAGGTGCGCGGATCGCAAAGGTCGAAGCCGGCGTACAGCTGCTCGGCCTCTTCGACTGTGAAGACGGCAACACCCGATTCGCCGATCTTGCCGTAGATGTCCGGCCGCCGTCCCGGTTCTTCGCCGTAGAGCGTCAGCGCGTCAAAGGCGGTCGACAAACGCTTCGCCGGCTGGTCGGCCGCAAGGTAGTGAAACCGCGCGTTGGTGCGCGCCGACGTCCCCTCGCCGGCGAACATGCGGGTGGGATCCTCGGCCTGGCGTTTGAACGGGAAGACGCCGGCTGTGTACGGGAACTCACCGGGGACGTTCTCGATCAGCCGCCAGCGCAGCCGATCGGCCGCGGAGCGCAGCCGCGGCACGGCGACTTTCGGGACGCGCGTGCCCGACAGCGTTTCATTCTGCGCCGCCACCTCGAGATCGCGACCGCGCACCTGGTAGACAAAGCGGTCCTCGCCGTAGCGCGCCGCCCAGGCGTCCCACTCGGCAAGCTGACGGCGGCTCGCCGTATCGAGGCGCTCCAGGCGCGCATCGTGCTCGCGCGCGAGGTCGGCATGCGCCCCTTCCCACGCGTCGCCCGCCGAACCGATCGGCGTCCACGGCTCGGTCGCCCGACCGAGAACGCGCAAAGCCCCGTGGATCGCCTCGATCTCGGCGGCGACCTCGACCTGTTCCTCGACCCAGACGCGATAGCCGCGACAGGCGTCGGCGACCTCCGAGAGGTAGCGCTCGCGACCACGGGCGACGATCGCTTGGGCGCCGTCGGTGACGCGGCGGGAATCCGCAGGATGCGACGATGTCCAGCCGAGATCGAAGCGCCCCGTCAGCGCCGCGATCAGGTGACCGTACAAGGCGTTGACGCCGGCGTCGTTGAAATGGGCGGCGCTGGTGCCAAAGATCGGCAGCGCCTCGGCGGGCGTATCGAAGTCCTGGCGATTGCGCTGCACCTGCCGACGGACATCGCGCAAAGCATCTTCCGATCCGCGACGGGTGAATTTGTTGATCGCCACGAGATCGGCGTAGTCGAGCATGTCGATCTTCTCGAGCTGGCTCGGCGCGCCGTATTCGGCGGTCATCACGTAGAGCGAAAGATCGGAGAGGTCGGCGATCGCGCTGTCGCCCTGGCCGATGCCGGCCGACTCGAGGATGACCAGGTCGAACTCAGGGCGCACGCGGTCGAGCACTTGACGGATCGTGTCCGAGACCTCGCCCTTGGCGCCGCGCGTCGCGACGGAACGCAGGAAGACGCGCTCGTTGCGCAAGCTGTTGAAGCGAATGCGGTCGCCGAGCAGCGCGCCGCCGGTCTTGCGTCGGGTCGGATCGGCGCAGATGACGCACACGGTCTTGTCGGCGAAGTCATGAACGAAGCGACGGACCAGCTCGTCGGTCAGGCTCGACTTGCCTGCACCACCAGTGCCGGTGATGCCGATGACCGGCGCCCGGCCGCGGCCGATCGGACCTTCCGCATCGTCGGCCGAGCGACCGAGGCCGGCCTCGGCCCGCGTCAGGGCACGCGCCAGCGCGACGCGATCATCGCCCGCCACCGGGCGCTCGACGAGATCGAAGTCGCAGCCCCGGACGACCACGTCGATCATGCCCTGAAGACCCAGATCGCGGCCGTCCTCGGGCGAGAAGATGCGATCGATTCCCGCCGCGTGCAGCGTGTCGATCTCAGCCGGGACGATCGTCCCGCCGCCGCCGCCGTAGATGCGCACGTGCCCGAGCCCGACCGCGTCCAGACGCTCGCGCAGATATTGGAAGAACTCCATATGACCGCCCTGATAGGAGGTCACGGCAACGCCCTGAGCGTCTTCCTGCAGCGCCGAGCGAACGATGTCCTCGACGCTGCGGTTGTGCCCGAGATGGATGATCTCGGCGCCGTTTGCCTGCATCAGGCGGCGCATCAGATTGATCGACGCATCGTGGCCGTCGAAGAGCGCGGTGGACGTGACGATGCGCACGGCATGGCGCGGTCGATAGGGGCTCGACGGCGCGGATGCGTCGCGTTGGGCCGCGTCGTCGACGCGCACAGCATCGGTCGCGGCGAGGCTGGGAGCAGCGGTTTCGGCCATGCGGCCTCCGGGGAGTCTGGCGAGGGGGCCGTCGGGAGCTGGGCTTTCGAGGCTCAGCGCCTTGCAAGCGCGCGAGTCCGGACGACGGCGAGCGAGGGTCGAGTTTAGCGGATCGCCGTCTCCGCGCCCGGGCGACGACGCGGAGGGGCGGTCCGACAGGCGCTCAGCGCAGCCGATGCCGCGCGATCACCATGCGCTGCATCTCGCTCGTGCCTTCGTAGATCGTCGTCACGCGCACGTCGCGATACAGACGAGCGATCTCGTACTCCTCGCTGAAGCCGTTGCCGCCGTGGATCTGCAGCGACTCCCAGCAGGCGCGGTTGGCCGCCTCGGAGGCGTAGAGCTTCGCCTGCGAGGCAAGTCGCCCGGCATCGGGGCCCTTGCCGTCGGCAAGCGCCGCGTCATAGGTCAGAGCGCGCGCAGCCGCCAGCTCGGTAGCCATCGAGGCGATCTTGAAAGCGACCGCCTGGTGACGCGCGATCGGCCGGCCGAATTGCTCGCGCTCGTTGGCGTAGGCGACGGCCAGCTCGAGCGCCCGCTGGTGGATGCCGACGGCCTGCGCCGCGATGCCGACCCGCGAGTGATCGAGAGTCGCCATGGCGATGCGGAAGCCGTGTCCTTCCTCGGCCAGAAGGTGCGAGGCCGGGATGCGGCAGCCGTCGAAGTAGAGCGTCGCCGTATTCGAGGAGCGCAGCCCCATCTTCTCTTCGGCCGCACCGACCGAGAAGCCCTCGGCATCGGCCGGCACCACGAAGCCCGAGATGCCCTTCGTGCCGGCGTCCGGCTCGGTCTTGGCGAGCACGACGAAATACTTCCCCACCGACGCATTGGTGATCCACGACTTCTCGCCGTCGAGCACCCACTGGTCCCCGTCGCGCCGCGCGGTCGTCTTCATCGCGCCGGCGTCCGAGCCCGAGCCCGGCTCGGTCAAGCCGAAGCCGCCGATCGCCTCGCCCGAGGCCAGGTGCGGCAAGATCGACGCCTTGACCTCGTCGGTGCCGAAGCGCTGGATCGGCCAGCAGCAGACGGAGTTGGTGACCGACATCGTCACCGAGATCGCCGGCGAGGCGCGCGCCAGCTCTTCGACCGCCAGCGCGTAGGTCAGCACGTCAGCGCCGATGCCGCCATGCTCTTCGTCGATGAGCATGCCGAGCAGCCCCAGCTCGCCCATCTCAGCGAACAGATCGGTCGGGAAGCGATGCTCACGGTCGCGCTCGGCTTCGCCCGGGCGGATGCGTTCTTCGGCGAAGCGCCGAATCTCGTCGCGCAGGAGCTGCTGCTCCTCGTTGAGATGCCAATCGATCGACACGGCGCGCTCAGCTCTTGTTGAGCACCCAATCGGCGATCACCATCTTCTGGATCTCGCTGGTGCCCTCGTAGATCTCGGTGATGCGCGCGTCGCGGAAGTAGCGCTCGACGTTGTATTCGCGGATGTAGCCATAGCCCCCGTGGATCTGCACGGCGGAGTTGGTCACCCGCTGGGCGATCTCGGAGGCGAAGAGTTTGGCCTGCGCGGCTTCGAGGCTGTAGCGCTTCTGGTTCTCTTTCGCCCAGGCAGCCTTCCAGGTCAGCAGGCGCGCCGCATCGAGCTCGGTCGACATGTCGGCGATGTAGTGCTGGATAGCCTGAAAGGTCGAGATCGGCTTGCCGAATTGCTCGCGCTCTTTGGCGTAGGCGACCGACTCCTCGAAAGCGCCCTGCGCGATGCCGACCGCCTGCGCGGCGATGCCGATGCGTCCGCCGTCGAGGGTCGCCATGGCGATTTTGAAGCCGTCGCCTTCCTCGCCCAGGCGATGGTCGGCCGACAGGCGCATGTCCTGGAACGCTAGCTCAGTCGTGCCCGAGCCGTTGACGCCGAGCTTGTATTCGTGGATGCCGTGGCTATATCCCGGTGTGTCGGCCTCGACCACGAAGGCGGTGATGCCCTTGTGCTTCTTCTCGGGATCGACGGTGGCGAAGATCAGGGCGACATCAGCCTCGGTGCCGTTGGTGATGAAGACCTTGTTGCCGTTGATCACATAGTCGTCGCCGTCGCGCACTGCGGTCGTGCGCAGGGCCGAGGCGTCGGAGCCGGCGCCCGGCTCGGTGAGGCCGAAGCAGCCGACCTTCTCACCCGAGGCGACAGGGCGCAGGAAGCGGTCCTTCTGAGCATCGTTGCCGAAGGCGAGAACCGGGTCGCAGAACAGCGAGTTGTTGACCGACAAAATCACGCCGGTCGAGCCACAGACGCGACTGATCTCTTCGATCACCAGAGCGTAGGACACCGCGTTCATGCCGGCGCCGCCCCACTCCTCGGGAACCGACACCCCGGACAGCCCCATCTCCCCCGCCTGCAGAATCTCGGCGCGCGGGAAGCGTCCCTCGGCGTCGATCTCCTTGGCGATCGGCCGCACGACCTCTTCGGCGAACCGCCGAACCTCGTCGCGCAGCAGCTTCTGCTCGTCGCTGAGCTGGATCTCCATCGAATCGCGTCTCCAAGCAAGCCGGCCGCGCCGGCGCATCGTCTGGGGGGAGGGAGGCGCGGCGAAAAAAGACCGCGCGACCGCCTGAACTTAGCACGGGGTCACCCCTCGCCCTTGTCCTCCGCCTCTGCGATCCGGACCCGGATTTGGGCGAGCCTCAATCGGCTCCCCTCGACGTGCGGGTGGCTCTCGGGGAGGGCGGCCTCGAAGATCCGCACCGCCCGTTCGGCAAATGGAAAGGCTTCCTCCGCTTTGCGTTTCTTAGCAAGGGAACTTGCCAAGTTGTTAGGGTCTATCGCCACCGTCGAATGATCGGAGCCGCAGCTTT
>JBCBCF010000177.1:0-2292 GCA_038530905.1 Acidobacteriota bacterium | reverse complement strand
GGCAATCTCCAGCATGCGATGCATCAAGGACTTCTCCTCTGCCAACTCATGACGTGTCTGAAGAAGCTCAGCTCGTTTGTTGAGCTAGGTCGAGGTTCGAACGAGGTCGCCAACGACGATGATTGATCAAGAACCTTCACACCAGAGGCCCAGGCTGTTTTGGGCCGTCGGCTGCTGCATTGTCGCCATCTCGATGATCGCCGTTCAGGCGATCGCAATGGGTGCAAGTCTCGGTACGGGAGTCATCGAGTCCCCAGCCGGGCGGACTATGTCGAGTGTCGGTCTCGACGGGCGTCTGCTCGCCCTGATCTTGGCGGTTCTCGTTCAGGCGGCTGTCGCGGCTTGGCGCGGGCAGGCTGGATGGATGGTTTGGTCTGGGCTGGTGCTGTGGGTGACCTTCGGCGCGCAGTCATTGGTCGCGTTTCTCGGCCCCAACCTGGATCCGCTGGTGACCGGCAGCGCCGTGGTCTTCGGCCTGGCGGTCACTGGGTATTGCCTTCTTTCGTTCGCAGCGCTGCGCGCTTCTCGGCGCGCGGGCGATTCGACCGCTGCCTGAACAGAGGCTCGTCCCCCTCAGCCCGACTCGAGGGCTCGATCCATCGCGTCTCTTCCCCGCCGGCTCAGCGGCACTTCGGCGCCTGAGGTGAGGATGGCGACGTGGTCGTCGGCGCCTCGATGCTGAATCTCACGCAGATGGGCGAGGTTGACCAGGGCCGAGCGATGAACGCGGACGAAGCGTCTCGGGTCGAGGCGTTCGCCGAACCATTTGAGCGAGCGTCGGAGGACGTGGACGGCGCCGCTGGCGTGGACGCGGACGCAATAGTCGTCGGCCTCGATCCACTCGACGTCGGAGACGTCGATCACGACCGTGCGATCGCGTTTGCGGGCGGCGATGCGCTCCAGGCGCACCGCTCCGTCAGAGGAGCGGGACGCCGCGTCCACTGGCGGCGGGTCGGTTGGCAGCTGCGGAGTGCTGGCGGCGAGGCGCTGGAGGCGGCGACCGAGGTCGGCCAGGTCGTCAGCTTCGAGCTGCCGGCGGGCGCGGTCGAGGGCGGCTCTGAGCGCTTCCGCCGAGCAGGGCTTGAGGAGATAGTCGAGGGCGAGGGCTCGAAACGCTGCGATCGCGTAATCGTCGTATGCGGTGACGAAGACGACGAGCGGCGGCGGCGCGTCGAGCCGCTGAACCAGCTCGAAGCCGTCCATGCGCGGCATCTGAATATCGAGCAGAAGGAGGTCGGGCGAGAGGTCACGGACCGCGACGAGGCCGCTCTCCCCGCCGTTCGCCTCACCAACCACCTCGACGCCGCTCTCGCGATCGAGCAGCGAGCGCAAGGCGGCGCGCGCTAGCTCCTCGTCGTCGACGATCAGAACCCGCAGCGGCCGGTTCGTCGGGCTGCCGGTCACGCGCCGCTCTCCTCCATCAACGTCCACGGAAAACGCATCAGCACGCGGGTGCCGCCGTGCGGCCGTCGCTCGAGCTCGAGCGTCCAGGCGCCGCCGTACAGCGCCGCCAGGCGGGCGCGGACGTTGTCGAGGCCGAGGCCGGAACCACGCTCGCGTCGCGGAGTCGAATGATCGGTCCCGAGGTCGGCCTCGGGCTGAGACTCCCCTTCCCGCGGCCCGCTGTCCTCCACTGAGATCGACAGCGCATCGCCCTGGCGGGCCGCGGCGACCTCGATCGACCCCTCGCCGTCTCCCGCTTCCACCGCATGCCGCACCGCGTTCTCGACCAGCGGCTGCAGCAGGAGGGCCGGTACCGCCGCACGCTCGATGCCCGGCTCGAGCCGCCAGGCGAAGCGCAGTCGGTCGCCGAAACGCACCCGCTGGATGTCGAGATAGAGATCCGTCGTCGCCACCTCCTCCGCCAGCGGCACCAGCGGCCGACGACGCCCGTCGAGGGTCGTGCGCAGCAAATCGCTCAACCCGAGGAGCATCCGCTCGGCGCGCTCGGCCGCGCCGCTGCGGATCAGAGAGACGACCGCGTTCATGGTGTTGAACAAGAAGTGCGGCTGCAGCTCGAGGCGTAGGGCGCGCAGCTCCGCCGCGGTCAGCTCGTTCTCGAGCCGCGCGGCGCGCAGTCGGTCGCGGTGCACCTGCTCGCGCGCCTCGAATGCCTCTGCGGCCAGCAGAATCACGGCGTAGAGCGCGACATCCATCGGCAGCCATTGCGGGATCTGCGCAGCATACTCGGCGCCGAAGCTCGACTCGGTCGGCACCGGACGATACGGATCGAGCACCAGCGAAACCGCCGTCATCGGAACGAGGCGCGCCAGGCTGGCGCCGATCGCCGAG
>JBCBCF010000176.1:0-9389 GCA_038530905.1 Acidobacteriota bacterium | reverse complement strand
GGGCCGCGCGCTCTCAGCTGCCGCTCGAGGTGCCGCCAGTGGAACACGAGCGCGCCGCGGGCCGGCTCGCCCTCGCGGCCGAGCTGAGCGCCGGTCGGCGATCGCACGTCGGTCATCATCGCGAAACCGCGTGCATCGATCTCGTGCACGACCAGCACGCGCGCGTCCGGTCGCCCGTCGGCGTCGACGGTCGCGAGGGTCGCCGCTTGCGCGTGGCGGATGTCGGGATGGGCGCGAGCCTCGTCCAGCCAGCGCCTGGCGGCGTCGAGCGCGATCTCTTGCGAGGTCATGGCGCCTTTGGATGCAGCGCCGGCTCGCGGGGCGTACAATCTCCCTGGTTCGTCTCGTTGCCGTCGTTCACCTTTGTGTCCTCTCTAGATTCCGATCTCCCCGACTTCGGTCGCTACCAGGTCGTCGAGCGCCTCGGCGCTGGCGGCATGGGCGAGGTCTTCCTCGCGATCGATCGCCGGCTCGACCGCCAGGTCGCGGTCAAGCGCCTGCGCTCGAATGTGCTGGGCGAGGACAGCCTGCGCCGGCTGGCCCGCGAAGCGCAGATGGTTGCACAGCTCAACCATCCCTGCGTGGTACAGCTCTACGACAGCCTCAACCACGCCGGCGACGAGCTCCTGGTCATGGAGTATGTGCCGGGCACCGATTTGCGCACGATGCTGCGCGATGGCTCACTCTCGCCGGTGCGCCTCGCGGCCATCGGGCGCGACGTCGCCTACGGCCTGGCGGCTGCCCACGAGCGCGGCATCCTGCACCGCGATCTGAAGGTCGAGAACATTCTGGTGACGCCGACCGGGCGCGCCAAGATCGCTGACTTCGGCGTCGCCAAGAGCCTCGAGGCTGACGAGGCATTGACCGCCACGGGAGCGACCCCCGGCACGCTGCGGGCCCTCTCGCCCGAGCAGGTGCGCGGCGAGGCGCTCGACGAGCGCTCGGATCTCTTCTCCCTGGGCGTGCTGCTCTACGAGGCGGCGACCTGCCGCACGCCATTCTCGGGCTCGACGCCGTACGTCGTGCTCGAGTCGATCGTCCGTCGTCCTCACTACTCGGTCCGCGAGCTGGCGCCCGAGCTGCCGGAGTCCCTGTCGCGGCTGATTGACAGCCTGTTGGAAAAAGATCCAGCGGATCGACCGCTCTCGGCGCGGGACGTCGCGTCGGATCTCGAGATGCTGGCTGGCCCGCCGACCGAGTCAGGATCGTGGGCGGCGGAGATGACGACGGCGTCGGCTGCTCGGCCGATCGCGGCGATGCGGCGCGATCTCGAGAGCGACGCGCGGCGCACCACGTGGAGGCGTCTTGGATTCGGGCTGTCGGCGCTTGCTGCCGTGATCGCGATCGCGTTTTTTGTGCTGCGCAGCCTCGCGCCGGATCCGATCTACCTCGCGGTCTTCGATCTCGAGACAGCGGGAGCGACGGATCTCGAGGTCCCGATCGACGCGGCGGTCCGCTTTGGCATGCTGCGCGCCTTGACCTCGCTCGAGGCGGTGTCGGTGCTCGAAGGCGAAGAGTTGGGCGACGAGCCTGGACTGGATGCCGGCGAGGCCGCGCGGGCCGCCGCCGCCGACGAGCTGCTTGTCGGCCGGCTCGACTGCGAGTCCGAGGTCTGTCGGGCTTCGCTGCGTCGCCGGCGGGTCGCCGACGGCGCGCTGATCGCGACCGCGGCCTTCGACATCCCGATCGATGACCCGGCGCTTGTCTCGCGTGCGGCGCTCGAGCAAACGCGCGGCTTGTTCTCGGAGCGCCGCTCGCGCGCGAGTGACTCGCGCTTCGAGGTCGACACCGCCGACTACGCAGAGTTCCTTCAGCTGCGGCGCAGTTTTCTGCTCGGCGACGGTCTGCGCTACGAAGAGATCCTCGAACGGCTCGAGGTCTTGCGCACGCGAGCGCCGAAATTCCTCGCCGTCGATCTGCTGCTGGCGGAGGTGGCGCGCGCTCGGTTTCACGAGACCCGCCAGCCCGACTACCTGGAGCGGGCGCAGCGAGCGAGCCGTCGCGCTCTGGACAAGGAACCTCGGGAACCGCAGGCGCTCGAGACCGGCTTCTACATCGCCCTCGGTGCTGGGCAGCTCGAAGAAGCGGATGCCCTCCTCGACCGCCTCGCGGCGCTGACGCCAGGCGACGCTGAGGTGCTGGCGCAGCGTGCTCATCTGCTCGAGGCGCGCGGCCAGCTGGAAGAGGCCGTCGCGACGCTCGAGAAGGCGGTGGAGCGGCATCCGTCCTGGCGCATGTGGCTGCGCCTGGCGCAGATTCAATATCGGACGGGCGATTTCGCGAGCGCCAAAGCAAGTCTCGAGAGCAGTCTGAAGCGCAGCCCGGAGAATCTCGGAGCGCTGTCGCTGCTCGCTCAGCTCTCCTTGGTTGATGGCGACGCGCGGGCGGCCGCCGACCTCTACCGCCGGCTTTCCGAACGTTCGGGCGACCTTCAAGAGCGCGTCAATCTCGGGGTCGCCTTGACGCTGCTCGGCGACTACGAGGAGGCCGTGCAGATCCTGAGGGCGGTGGCTGACCAGCGACCGGACAACCCGATCTACCTCTACAACTTGGCGGATGCTCTGCTGCTCGCTGGTCGTTCCGCCGACGCCGAAGCCCTTTACGAGCAGGTCGTCGAGGCGGTCGCGCGCGATCCGGCCGCGGGCTGGCAGCTGCGCAGCGCGCACGCCCAGGCTCTCGCTCATCTCGGCCGCAGTCGCGAGGCCGTGGCAGCCATTCAGGAGTTGCTCCCGAAACACCGCCAGCTGGCCTACGAGGCGTCGGTCGTCTACACGCTCGCCGGCGACATCGCGTCGGCGAGCGTGCATGCCGAGCGCGCCCTGGAGCAGGGCGTGCACCGGCAATGGTTCGGCTTCCCGTGGTTCGAGCCGCTGCGGGCGGCGGCTCCCGAGCTACAGGAAAGCTGACGCCGTCAGGAGATCGGATCGCAGACCAGGATCGGATCGACCGTGAAGGACTGAGCGATGGCCTTGCCGCTGGCATCTTCCTCCGTCGCCGTCGCCTGGATCAGGAACTCCCAGGTCTGTGGCTCCTTTTGACCGGAGGGAGACACGGCGATGGTGAAGGAGTTGGGCAGTCCGTCGAGCTCGAAGAGCGCCCACGGCGGCACGGGGTCCGATGAGGTGTAGGGCGGATCGAGAAACGCGACGCCGCTGCCGGCGGCGAACTGCACGTCGATCGGTCCACGCGACGACGGCGTGACGGTGATCGTATAAATGCTTCCGCTCTCGCTGACGGTGACGGCCGAGATGCTGCGGGTGACGATCAGGGTTCCATTCGATTCGACGGTGAGAATTTCGGTGGGCACTTCGGTCCTCCTCGCCCGAGGGGGCGAACGAAACATTGGGTGGCCGGAACGATCTTCGAATCCTATGCCTGCATTGGGGGCGGCGGCACGGATTCAGTGGAAACGTTGCAGGATCTGTGACGAGGCCGCGTCGCGTCGCCGCGATCAGGTGATCGGATCGCACACGATGATCGGATCGACGCGACGGCGGGCGGGCGGTCTGTCTTCGCCCACGATCTGGTACTCGATCCAGAACTCCCAGCGCCTCGCCTCGTCCTTGGTCCGCGGACTGACCTGGAGGACGAAGCCGGTCGGGCTCGAGAGGATCCAGCTGAGCCATCGGGGCATCGCGGTTCTCGAGCGATAGGAGGGATTCTGAAACAGGACGCCTGTCGCGGCTTGAAACTCGATCAAGACGCCGGTTGGCGGGGGGCGCACGACGATCTCCCAGCGACCCTGGTGATCCTCGTGAACGTCGACGGGTTCGACGTCGCGCGTCACGACGAGGTCGTCGGACGCGGTCACGGTGAGGATTTCGGTGGTAGGCACGGACGGATCCTCCTCGGGCCTCGCCGCCGCGAGCCGCTTGATGCCGGCGCGCGATCGCTCGCCGTCAAGGATCGGGAGCGCGCGTCGCTCGGCTCGTCGAGGCAGACCGCGCGGCGGCGAGGCGGATGACTCCGGCGCACGAAGCACCGGAGCTGGTCGTTCGAGGGGGGCCGCTCTCTTTCACGCAGCCCGCGGCCGCGAAGGGCCATCGCTTCTGATCTGGTCGCAACACAGGCGGTCGATCGAGTGTTGCGATCTAGGGGGTTGCGATGAATATGTCTCTGTGGCATATTCTGGAAAACCACTCATGGAGGCCTTCCTGTGACGCCGATTCCTCGTCCTTTGGTCCTGCTCTCTCTCCTCGCCGGTCTTGCTTCAGTGCTTCTCGTCGCCCCTGCTGCCGCGGTGGAAAATGTCGAAATCTCATTCCCGAACGGGCCGTTCGTCGAAGGCGACTTTGTCCGCGCTACGGTGACTGGCACGACCGTGACCGACCCGCCGACCATCGAGTTTCTCGGCATCGAGGACGGCGTGATTCGCTACATCTTCGCTGACGGCTGTGTGTTCACCTGCCCACAGCTCGACTTCACCGAGGTTCTCGTGCTCGGCCCTCTCGCCGTTGGCGACTACACGCTGCGAATCGAGAAGCCCAACGGATCGGTCGCCGCCCAGGCCGATTTCGCAGTGGCCGAAGGCACCGGCCTGCCCGGCTGGTCGATCGGTGTGACCGGTTCCTCGGTGACCGACAACGATGACCTGACTCTCGTCCTTGGCCGCCTCGGCCTGTGCGAGATCGCGGATCCCCGACCGACTCGCATCGAAGGCTCGACGATCGTCGTGCCCTATGAGTCGATCGCTCTCCCCGGATGCCCGCCAGGCGAGCCGACGTCTCTGGTGTTGACCGCTCGCGTTGGACTTCTCGAGGCGGGTCTCTACACTGTCGAGGTCGAGCGTCTCGATGGAGGAGTTCCCGTCGAGCAGGTCGAAATCGGCGGCCTGAACGTCGCCGACGCGCCGGACGAGGTCCGCCTGCTCGACGACCGATTCCAGGTCACCGTCACATGGCGCGATTTCGACGGCAACATGGACGTCGGCCGGCCGGCACCGTTCCGGACCGATCAATCGGGCCTCTTCACCTTCTTCGATCGCGGCAATTGGGAGGTGACGGTCAAGGTGCTCGACGGCTGTGGCGTCAACGACCGCTATTGGGTCTTCCTGTCGGCCGCGACCAATGTTGAATACACGGTCACCGTCACCGACACCGAGACCGGCATGGTCGAGGTGTACCAGAACCCCCTCGGCGTCGACTCGCCGGCGTTCACCGACACCGACGCGTTTGCGACCTGCGACGCAGGTTAGTCTGATGCGATCCGGAGCCGAACGCGGCTCCGGATCTTTCGTCACTCTGATCGCTCGTGACGCCCCCGACCGGCTCCGTTCTCGAACTCGTCGCGGTTTGTCCGCCTCCCGTTGAGGAACCTATGCCCAAGTCTCTCGTCACCCTCGTTGGCGCCATCGCCGCCGCCGTCGCTCTCAGCGCGATGCCGGCGGCGGCCCTCGAGCTGTCTTTTCCCACCGCGCCGTTCCAAGAGAACGACCTCGTGACGGTCCGCATCACCGGCGAGTCGTTCTCTCCCGCGCCGCCGTTCCGGGTGGTCTCGATCACCGACGGCGAGATCCGGGTGGTGAATCCGGTGCCCTGTTTGATCACGTGTGGATTGTTCCCGATCGAGCCGATCACGCTCGGCCTCGGTCGCTTCGCGCCGGGGACCTACCGGGTCGTCGTCGATGATCTCGCCCGGCCAGGCGTCGCCGAGGCGACGTTCGAGGTCCTGCCGGCGGCGTTCGACTTGACCGGATGGCGGCTGACGAGTTTTCCGGAGCGCCTCACCGACGACGGCTTGGTGACGCTGACGCTGGCGCGCGTCGTCTCCCAATGCGAAACGGCCGCGGTGCGGTCGTTCGAGGTCGTCGACGATGCGGTGTTGATCGATCTCGATCTCGGAGTTGTGCCGATTTGCGCGCCGAATAAGCTCCGAACCCTTGCCTTCGATCTTCCGCTCGGTGCGCTTCCCGCGGGCGAGTACCGCACGTTCTTGACCCGCACGACCGGCACGCTCGGCCCGCCAGATGTCCAGGAGATTGAAGGCTTCGCGGTCTCCGCAGCGCCCGACGCATTGGAGCTGCTCGGCGCCAGATTCCGCGTTGAGGCAACCTGGCGCGACTTCGACCGCAACGTCGGAGTCGCGCGGCCGGCGACGTTTCGGACCGATCGGTCGGGGCTCTTGACCTTCTTTGATCGCGACAATTGGGAGGTCACGGTCAAGGTGCTCGACGGCTGCGCCGTCAACGATCGGGTGTGGGTCTTCCTGTCGGCCGCGACCAATGTCGAATACACCGTCACGGTGGTCGACACCGTGACCGGTGCCTCGCAGGTCTACTTCAACCCGCTCGGGACGGACTCCCCGGCCGTCACCGACACCGATGCTTTCGCGGCGTGTGAGGAGCTATGAGCCGATCTCTCCCCTGTCTTCAGTCGTCGGCAGCGCTGCGGGTGATGCCCTCGACGCGTTGGTTTGCGGACTGGCGGCCTGCGGTCCTGATCGCGATGGTCGTTTTCTCTCTCGCGGCGTCGTCGCTCGGCGCGGTTGAGATCACCAGCCTGACCTTCCCGGATGCGCCGTTCCAGGAGGGTGACCTGGTGACGGTCAAGATCGAGGGGACGTCCGTCGCCTCGATGCCGGAAGTCGAGCTCTTCGACGCTCGAGGCAACCAGGTTCGTTTCTTCGTGCGTGAGGCATGCTTCTTCGGTTTGTGTCCGGAAGTGCCGTTCGAGCCGATGACGATCACGCTCGGACGTTTCGACCCTGGGAGCTACACGCTGTCGCTCGTTGCCAGCGCCGACGGACCGACTCTGGCGACGGCCGATTTCGAAGTGTCGGAACCTCCGCCCCTCAGCGAGGGTTGGCGTTTGCGAACCCTGCCGGACGAGCCGACCGACAATGATTCCCTGATTCTCGGCCTGTCGCGGATCGGCAACATCTGTGAGTCCGCCAAGATCGTGGACGCCTTCGTACGGGACGACCAGATCCTGCTCGGTGTTGACGTCGATGTTGCGGTGCTCTGCTTTCCGGCGCCCCCGGAACCAGCGACGATCAGCACCGAGATCGGTCTGGTTGCGGCCGGCACCTATTCGGTCGGCGTCTTCCCTCTCGAGGGTGGGCAGTCAGACCCGGGCGACGCCCGCTTGACGGTCCAATTCGTCGGCGAGGTGACGGTCGCCGACGCTCCGGACGCCCTCTCCTTGGGGCCGGATGGCCGCTTCCAGGTCACGGCGACCTGGCGGACGGCCGACGGTGATCTCGGCGTCGCGCGGCCTTCGAGCGCCCGAACCAACGTCAGCGGCGTGCTGACGTTCTTCGCCCGCGACAATTGGGAGGTCACGGTCAAGGTGCTCGACGGCTGCGGCGTCAACGACCGATTCTGGGTCTTCCTGTCGGCGGCGACCGATGTCGAGTACGAAGTGACGGTGACGGACACGATGACCGGTCTCACCGAGATCTACCGCAACGCGCTCGGCGAGGCGTCGCCGGCGTTCACCGACACCGACGCGTTTCCCTGCGACGGCTGAGGGCGGGCGGCGCCGGCCGCTCGCTCGATCCGAGGATTCAGCCCGCAGCGCTTGGGTCGGAGGCGCTTGGGCGTTCGAGCAGGAACGCCTGACCGAGCCCGCCACCGGCGCAGGTCGCTCCAAGAGCCAGGCGGCCCCCCTCGACCTGCAGCCGGCGGCAGGCGGTCGTCATCAGGCGGGCGCCATTGGGCGCGAACGGGTTGCCGATCGCCAGCGATCCACCCCAGGCGTTGAGCCGGCGCGGGTCGATCGAGCCCAGCGCGCGTGGACGCTCCAATCGCTCGCGCGCGACGTCGTCATCGGCGAGCAGCTGCAGCACCGCCAGCACCTGCGCCGCGAACGCTTCGTGCAGCTCGACGACATCGACCGCGTCCAGCTCGATCCCGAGAGAGTCGAGCAGGCGAGAGATGGCGAAGACCGGACCAAGGAGAAGATCCTCGCGCGGGTCATGCGCGGTGAGCACGTGGCCGACGATCCGGGCCAGGGGCCGCAGTCCCGCTTCGTCGGCGGCGCGCTCTTCGGCGAGAAGGACCGCAGCGGCGCCGTCGGTGAGAAACGAAGAGTTCCCGGCGGTGAGCGTGCCGCGGCTGCGGAACGAGGGTCGCAGCCGCGTGAGCTGTTCGAGATCGGTGTTCGCGCGAATGCCGTCGTCGGCGGAATGGATCCGGCCGCCGGCGCCCACGGTGGGCTCGATGTCGCGAGCGAGATGCTCTCGAGCGGCCGCCGCCCGTCGATGCGATGCGACCGCGAAAGCGTCTTGCGCCTGGCGCTCGATGCCCAAGCGGTCGGCCAGCTCTTCGGTCCAGGCGCCCATGGTCTGGCCGGTCGACCGCTCGGCGACTCGCGGCACGTCCGGCAGAAGATCCCACGGTCGCACCGCCGCGAGCGCGCGCAGGCGCGCCGCTGGGCCGCGCGCGCGCGACAGCCTGAACAACTTGCGGCGGGCCGTTGGGCGGTAGCCGATCGGCGGATCTGAGATGCAGTCGGCGCCGCCGGCGAGGACGAAGCGTGCTTCGCCAGCTTCGATCATCGCGGCTCCGCGCGCGATCGCCTCGGACGCCGAGGCGCCGGCGGCGATCAAGGTGACCGCCGGCACGCTGGCCGGCAACCCGGCCTCGAAGGCGGCCTCGCGCGCGACATTGGTCGCATCCGGCTGCAGGACGGTCGAGCCGAGCAACACCCGATCGATCGCCGTCGGCGCGAGGCCTGTTCGGTGCAGCAGGGCGCGAAAGGTCGTGGCGCCCAGCTGCCAGCTCGTGCGACCGGAGAATCCGCCGCCGGCACGCAGAAACGGCGTGCGGCAGCCGTCGACGACGACGGCGCGGGGTCGGCGATGTCGATCGTTGAAGCCCTTCATGGCGCGATCTTACGCAGGGAGGCGGCTGTTAAGCTGAGTGGGTCTCGACCTCGACCCGCCATCGCTCGCGCGTCGAATCCTCCTCCGTCGATTCTCCAGGAGCCGAAGATGTCGTCCAACGTCTCCCGTCCCGATCGTGCGCCGCGCGTCTTGTTGCTGTCGATCGCTCTCTCGCTGCTCGCTTGTCTCGTCCTCGCCTCTACCGCCCTGGCCGCCGGCTCGAAGAAGAAGGAAGCGCCGACGAACGAGGCCGAGACGGTCTATAACGAAGGGGTCGGGCATCTCGAGGCCGGCTCTTGGGGACAGGCGGAGGCGGCCTTCCAGCAGGCCGTCGATCTCGATCCGACGTCCGCGCAGGCGCACAACAACCTCGGCTACGTTCTGCGCAAGCAGGGTGCCGAGCACTACGCCGAAGCTCTGCGCCACTACGATCGGGCGCTCGAGCTAGATCCGAAGCTCGCCCAGGCGTACCACTACCGCGGCGTGCTGCACGCCCTCGCCGGCAAGGAGTCGCTGGCGAAGCAGGATCATGCGCGTCTCGTCGATCTCGATCGCGAGCTGGCCGA
>JBCBCF010000175.1:0-9394 GCA_038530905.1 Acidobacteriota bacterium | reverse complement strand
GTATAGGCCGTATGGAGTTCCGAGCATCGCCGGCGGCAGCAGATTGCCGCCGAAGCCGAGCAGATCGCGATAGTCGAAATGACCGTCGCCGACCAGTACCAGATGCGTCGGGCGGATGCTCCACTGACGGGCAGCGAGCTGGAGCAGATCGCGGATGGCGGTCGGATCGAAGTCGCCGCCGCGCAGCTCGTCCATGACGTCGTCGATGCGCACGACCACCGGCGTATAACCGGTCGAGGCGCGATAGTCGGCCAGATCCTGCGCCGCGTCGGCGAGACCTCGACCGGCGACGATCACGTAGTCACCGCCCTGCTGAGGCGACGCCCAATCGCTGGCCAAATCGATCTCGAGAGCCGGTCGATGCGTCCCTGCCCCATCGGCCGCGACGAAGCGGTCCGCGTTCCGCGGGCGCTCGAAGGCGACTGACACGTCGCCCACACGACCAAGCGCGCCGAAGCCGGTCAGCTCGCGCGGCGCGAGCGGATCGGTGATGTCGAGCACGGTCGGCGCTTCGGTGAAGCCGGTGGCACGAACGGCTGGCCCATCGATCGAGGCGATCAGGGAGCCATCGACCGCCCGATGCGCACGGCGGTAGTCGACGTCGAAGCTGTCGACGTAGAAGAAGCTCTGAGTGACGCCATCCTGCAGGAGGCCGGAGACCGCCACCTCGAGCACGCCGTCATCCAATGCCCCGCGCGGCAGCGTGAAGCGGGCCACGTGGTCGTCGAGATCGTCGAACGTCGTCAGGCCGACAGACTCGCCGTCGATCGACACGTCCACCAGATGCTCGTCGTTGACCGGAGCCTCGCTGGCACCGCGCAGGTGGACCGACAGCGTGCCCTCGTCGCTCACGGCGTCGGGGACCTGGAGACTGAAGGTCACCGTGCCGAGCGAAGCATGCTCGGCAATCACGCCCTTCCAATGCCAGTAGTCCGTCGACGCGTCGCGCGCCACGAAGGTGGCCGCGAAGAGGTCCTCTTCGAGGTGCAGGCTCTCGTCGAACGCGGTCTCGGCGGTTTGCGCACCGCCGACTTCGACCGTCTCCATCCGCGTGCCGACGCCCAGCTCCACGACGTAGGTGCTCGTCGTCCCGAAGAGGGAGTCCCGGGCCTCACCGTAGAACAGCATCGCGGTGCCGGCACTCGTCCAGGCCACCTCCGAGCCACGGCGCAGAAGCCGCAGCTCGTCGTTCTTCAGGCGATCAATCATCTCCGCTTCTCGACGATCGAAGAGGACCGCGAGGTCGGCGGCTTCGATGCGCTGGAGGCCGTTGTCCGCGACGCGGACCTTGATCCGCTGAGTGACCCCGTTGCCGGCAGCGCCGGAACCGGTCTCTGCATCACCGCCGACAGAACCCGAACCGCCGAGAGTGCCGCCGTCGAGATCTCGACCGAGAGCGCCTGCCAGGCCGTTCTTGGTCGCGAGATTCTCGAGCGTTGCCGCACTGCGCAGGCGAGCGAGCTGGCGAGCGCTCGGCACGGTCGAGACCACCGAGACGTCGCCGGCGAGCGAGCGAGTTGCGCCGCTCTTGCGTGCGGTCGCCGCCAGGCGCTCCGCGTCGACATCGAACGGTCCATATTGACGCTCGCCGCCGAACCGCTCCTGCTCCACCAGGGCGTAGCGAAGATCCGAGCGGCTGTCCGCATCGAGATCGCGCACGCTATAGGTGGCGCCGACGAGCGTCGACGGCAGCGAGGCGACGAACGACTCGTTCACCGCCACCCAATCGGTGCCATCGAAGCGGTAAAGATCGAAACCGGCCGTGCCCGACTCGGAGGCAGTCCGCCAGGTAATGACGACGCTGCCGTCGGAGTCGATCCAGGCGTCGAAGTCGGTCACCAGCGCCGAGGTCGCGGCGCGGGTGAAGCCGAAATCGTTGTCCATCGAGTCGGTGGCGACCAGAGTCACCGGCTCGACGCTCAGCGTCGCGAGCTGGGTGGTCTGACTGGCGCCGTCGACGAACGAGCCCGTCGCGTCGACGGCGACGATGTAGTCGCCCGGCGGCAGGTTCGGGAAGAGGTAGTCGCCCACACCGTCGCTGATCTCGGTATCGATCAGCGCGTCGTTCGAATCGAGGATGCCGTCGCCGTTCAGATCGCGGAAGAGCAGCACGGTGACGATGTCGACACCGAAGTCCTCGACGTCGATGCCACCGTCGCCGTCGCGATCGAAGAACGTCGTGCCTGCGATCGACAGATCATCCGGCGCGAAGTAGGAGAAGTCGGCGCCGAAATCGTTCGGCGCCCCCACGGTCAGCGTCGAAGCATAGGGATCCGGCTGGCCGTTCTCGTCGACCCCGGCGGTGCCGAACGTCCGGGAGAACCCAGTGAGCACCCCGAAGTCGTCGGTGACCTGCACCAGGTAGTCCGCCGGAGCGAGGCCGGTGAAGGCGTACTCGCCGTTGACGTCGGTCTCGACCTGGCGGAGGAAGTTGTCGATGCCTGGCTCGATCACGCCGTTGCCGTTGCTGTCGAGCCAGAGATCGACCGTCACACGCTCAAAGCCAGGCTCGTCGGCATCGAAGACACCGTCGGAGTCCAGGTCGTGCCAAACGCGGTTGCCGATCGTGCCCGAACCGCCCGACGGCGCGTAGCCGAAGTCCGCGAGATCGAAGTCCTGACCAGCCGCCAGCGAGATCGTCGAGGTCGGATCGCTGCCGGCGCTCAGGTTGAGGCCGACCAAGACGCCAGCCGTATCGGTCACGTCGACCGTGTAGTCACCCGCCTGGAGGCCCTGGAAGTCGTAGGTGCCGTCGGCGGCCGTGACGGTCGAGGCGATCCGCACCCCGTTCGAGTCGATCAGATCGAGGGTGACTCCGGCGATGCCCGGCTCACCGGGATCCTGCGTGCCGTCGCCATCCCGATCGAGGAAGACTGTGTCGCCAATCGATCCCAGCGTGCCGCCGGTGAAGCCCCAATCGGCGAAGAGCGCGTCGAACGTGCCGTCGAGCTCGATCTCCCACGTCGTGCCACCGATATTGGTCGGGGTCGGCGTCACGCCGGCCGGCAGCGTCGAGGGATCGACCGTGACGAAGTACTCATCGTTCGCCAGGCCGGTGAAGAGATACGAGCCGTCAGGGCCGGTGACGATGGTTTGATCGGGCAGCACCGAGCTCGGATCGGTGCGCAGCTCGATGGTCACGCCTTCGATGCCGACCTCACCCGGATCCTGCTCGCCGTCGCCGTCGGCGTCGTACCAGACGAAGTCGCCGATGGCCGAGTCGCTCGAGCTGGCGTAGCCGAAGTCGGCGCCGAGGAAGACCTGGCCCTGCACCAGCGTGATGGCGCCGGAGTCGCCGCCGGTTCCGGTCGTCGCCGCGAGCCCGGCGGGCAGCGTCGACTCGTCAGGATCGACGAAGTAGACCCCAGGCGGCAGGTTCTCGAAGAGATAGCGGCCGTCCGGTCCGGTTTGCGTCGTTGTGATGAGCGTGTCGCCAGCGTTGCGGATGCCGTCCCCGTCGTCGAGATAAAGCTCGAGGGTGACCGCACCGATCCCGCCTTCAGCACCGTCTTGGACACCGTCTCGGTCGGCGTCCAGCCAAACGAAGTCGCCGATAGCGCCGGTGGTCGCCTCGCGGACGTAGCCGAAATCGACGTCGGTGACGTCGACACCGAGAATGTTGACGTCGATCGCGTCGAGGCCGCTCGTCAGCTGGTAATCCTCGAGAACGCCCGCGGCGTCGGTGACTCGCACCGTGTACGGGCCGTTCACGAGATCCTCGAAGACGTAGTCACCGTTGGCGTCCGTCGTCGTCGTGGCGAGAACGTTGCCGGCGCCGTCCAGAAGCTCGAGGGTGACGCCGGCGAAGCCAGGTTCGCCAGCACCGTCATCGATGCCATCGCGATCGAAGTCTTCGAAGACGTTGCCAGAGAGGTCCGGCAGCGACGCATCGTCATAGCCGAAGTCGGCGGTCAGATCGCTGTCACCGTCGAAGCTCAGAACGATCGTCCGCTGGTCGCCGGCATCGGCGTCGTCGTCGGGCGTCGTCAGAGTCGACGAGGCGATCGCCCCTTGCGTGTCGTCGATGTCGACGAAGTAGGTACCCGCCACGAGATCCGTGAACAGATAGTTGCCCGAGGCGTCCGTCGTCGTGCTGAGCGCCAGCGAGTCGGAGGCCGGATCGAAGACGCCGTTGCCGTTGGCGTCGAACCACAGGTCGACGGCGATGCCGGCGATGCCGACCTCGTCGGCGTCTTTGACACCGTCGGCATTCGAGTCGCGCCACACCGTGTCGCCGATGGTCCCCGCCCGCCGATAGCCGAAGCTCTCGCCGAAGAAGTCGCCGGCGGTCGTCGAGGCGGTGCTGAATGTATTCACCGCACCTGGGGTCGTCGGGTCGAGGCTGGAGAGCACGCCCGCCGAGTCGGTGACCACGACCGTGAAGTCATCCTGGTCAACGCCCGGGAATTCGAAGCGGCCTTCAGCGTCCGTCAGCGTCGTAGCGACCACCGCGCCGGTCGAGTCGCGAAGCTCGACCGTGACGCCCTGAATGCCGCTTTCGTCGCTGTCGTAGAGGCCGTCACCGTCGGCGTCATACCAGACGGCCTCGGTGATCCGACGATCGCCGGTGCCAGGCGGCGGCACATAGCCGAAGTCGGCCTGCAGATAGACGTCGCCCTCGCGCACCTGGAACGCCGGGCTCGGGTCGCTCATGCTCTGCGGCCCGACGCTCAGCGTGTAGCCGGTGAGCACGCTCCCCGTGTCGGTGACATCGACGGCGTAGACGCCCGGAGCGACACCGGTGAAGAGATATCGCCCGGCGGCGTTGGTGGTCGTGGTGGCCACGACGACATCGTCGCCGGAACCGAAGATGCCGTCCGGACCGGCCTGAATCAGGTCGACCGTGACGCCGTCCAGACCGCGCTCGCCCGGATCGAGCAGGCCGTCGCTGTCGGCGTCGAGCCACACCGTGTCGCCGACCACCGCCGTTCCGGTCGCCGCGGTGTAGCCGAAGTCGACATCGAGATTCGTCTCGCCGGCGGCGAGCGTCACCGTCGCGCTCTCGTCGCTCGAGCCCGGCGACAGGTCGAGGCCCGACGGCACGGTCGAGTCGGTGACGTCGACGTAGAAGCTGCCCGGCGGCAGGTCGTCGAAGAGATAGAGGCCGAAGGCGTCGGTCAGCTGGGTCGCCACGGCAACGTCGTCGCCGCCGCCCGGCACGCCGTCCGGACCGGCGTCGTAGAGCGTGACTTCGACGTTGTCGATGCCGGGCTCGCCAATGTCCTGAAGGCCGTCACCGTCGGCGTCGAGCCAGACGCGATCGCCGAGACGGACATCGCGCACCGGCGGCGGACAGAAGCCGAAGGTGTCGAGCGAGCCGCTGCCGAAGAGCTCGATCTCGACCGAGCGGATGCCCGCGCCGCCGAGATCGAGCAGCTCGGTGTATCCGTTGTCGCCGACGCCCGGGATAACCACCGAGCCGATCTCGGTGCCACCCATGTCGAAGTAGCGAATCTCGCCGCCGTCGACGCCGAGGGTGTCGCCATTGTCGAGGAAGGTCAGCGAGTCGACCTCGACGTCGCGATCGAAGGTGAGCGTGAAGGTGCCGCCGGTCGAGTTGTCGTCCGGATCGCTCTGATCGCCGTCCTCGGAAATGATGATGACGTTGTCGAGAATGAAGGGATTCTCGAAGGGGGCGCCCGGCGCGCCACCGGCCCCGTCGCCCGGACCGCCGAACGCTTCGTTCGGCGCGCCGAGATCCGGATCGCCGCCGCTCGGGTTGGCCGAGTCGAAGGCCATCGCCTGATCCGAGCCGCCCGACGCCGACATCGTCACGCCCCAGGCGACGTATTCGGTGTCGAGGATCTGGCCGGGAACGATCCGCTCGCGCCGCGCATCGCGCTCGAAGTCGAGATTCGGCAGGCAGCTGGTGCCGGTGAAGCCAAAGTCGATGTCGGAGCGCACCTGACCGGCGGTCAGCGTGGTGGTCAGAGGATTCGTGGTCGTCGCCAGCAGATCACGCGCAGGCAGTGTCGCCTCGTAGACCTCGACGCAATAGGAGCCGGCGCCGAGATTCTCGAAGCTGTAGAAGCCGTCGGAGTTGGTCGTCGTGGTGGCGATCACCGGCGACAGACACGAGGTCCCGGCGTGCAGATTCACCTGCACCCCCTCGAGACCCACTTCGTCGGCGTCGAAGACACCGTCCGAATCGCGGTCGTACCAGACGAAATCGCCGAGCGCGCCGACGGCCTGCGCAACGTAGTTGAAGGCGTCGTCGGACACCGGATCGGCGCCCGTTCCGTTGGCCGTCGCGACGTTCTCGAGGAAGCTTGCCGTCGCCGGATCGTCGACCGTCACATCGAAGGTCACGACCAGGGTCTCGCCCGAGGCCAGGTCGAAGTTGTCGGCTGCCGTGACGAGGGCCGGCGGCGAGCCGTCGGCAAGGGCGGCTGTGGCGCTGCCGCTGTCGTTGTCGAGAGTTTGCGAGGTCACCTCGACACTGCTGAAGTCGATGCCCTGCACCCACGCCGGGAAATTCGCGCCGCTGCGCCGCCGCTGCAGGCGGACGGTGGTGTCGTTGAAGTAGCGCGCAGAGAACTGCGAGCGCGGGTAGTTGTCGCCCCCGTCACCCGTGCCGTTGGTGACGATCGCCATCCGCTCGGCGCCGGCCAGATCCACCGTCTGATCGAAGGTCAAGCTGCCCGAGCTGCCGTCCGTCTTGAAGCGGTAGTCCACCGCCATGTCGGGGTGAGTGAGGGCGTAGACCTCGAAATCGTAGGCGACGCCGCCGAACTCGGTGCCCACCGCGACGGTCGACTCGTTGGCGTTCTGCGCCACGCCGTTGCCGAGGGTGATCAGGACACCTTCCGCGCTCTCGCCGACACCGACCGTCCCGGTGTGGCCGGTCCCCCACACCCAGGTGTCGGCGCGCGCCACCGCCGAGCCAAGCGCGGCGGTGGTGTACTCGCCGGCAGCGTTGGCGCCGTTGCCGCCGTTCGTGCCCTGCACCCGAACGCGCTGCACGGTCCAGGCCGAGCCCCACTCGATGGCCATGGCGGTGCTGGTGGCCGTCGTCAGGCCGCCGAGGGAGCCGGCCGCGTTGCGTGTCCACTCGATCGTGTTGGCGCCCGACGGAAAGATGCGCGCGTGGCAGACGCTCTGCTGATTATCGGTCGGCTCCGGGGTCAGGCAGCCGGCGCCTGCGTAGCCGCCGACGATCATCGCCTGCGACAGCGTCCACGAGCCGCTGATCGCGACGCTGCCCGAAGTCGCGGTGCCAGTGTGCGGCAGCTCCTGCACGTCGAGCAGCTGGAAGCCGTTGGTGGCACAATCGCTCAAGCACTCGACGACGGTGACCACGCCAACCCAGCTGTTCACGTTGTTGTCTCGCTGGAATTGGAGCGTCGACGCGCTGCTGGAGACCGCGAGATCGCCGGTGCCGAAGGGATCGGCCGTCAAACGGAAGTAATTCTCGTCGGGCCCGCGATCGCCGCCGGTTCCGCCGACTCCGTCGCTGCCCTGCACCATCACGAAGTAGTTGCCTTCGAGCGGCTGATCAAGGGTCAGATTGAAGGTCGTCGCCGTGAGCGTGCCAGGTCCAGTGAAGTATTCGGTGACCCGGAAGACGTCGCGCGGCGTGAGGAACGTCTGCGTGGCCGTGGTGCTCTCGGCCGTGTAGGTCACACCGGCCGGCAGCAGATCGTCGAGCGTCACGTCGGTGACCGCACCAGGACCCGGGTTCTCGATCTCGATCGAGTAGGTCAGAGACGTTCCTGGAGCCACCAGACCGTCCGGCGACACGGTCTTGTCGATCGTCAGGCTGCCGACAGCTGCCGGGGCGAAGCCGAAGTCGAGCGTGTGGTTGTTGGCGCCCGACCGTCCGGTGGTGAAGCTCGCCACCACTCCGGTCGTCGTTGCGGGCACGCCGTCGGAATCTCGAAGATCGGCGCCTGTGCCGCTCCCACCTGCATTCACCGCTGTTGCCACCGGATCGGCGGCGCAGACCGTGGCCTCGAAGCGATCGATCCGAACTTCGCAATTGGTGAACGGCGGCACGCCGCCTTGCACGTTCGTGTTGGAGAACAGGTATTGGCCGCTGCCGTTCGAGGTCGTCGTCGCCGTCAGATCAGCGGCGCTGCCGATGGTCCCGTCGCGGTCGGTGTCGCAGACCAGCTCGAGCGTCGCGCCCGAGACGTCTGCTTCGCCCGGATCCTGAACACCGTCGGAGTCGGCATCGCACCAGACGCGATCACCGATCTCGACCGGCGGCACTTCGCAGAGCAGCTCGAGATCGCCGAGCCCGTTCGCCTTGCCAAGGAGCGCCTCGTCGTAGATCTCGTACGACTGGGTCGTGGCGCCGGTCGCCGTGCTGGTCCAGCGCAGACCGCCGGAGAAATCGTTGTCGCCGATCGTCGTCGAGTCGAGGGGATCCATCCGCGTCGCGATGATCTGTGCGCTGCCCGCGCGAAGCGCCAGGCCGCCCCAGCTCGTCTCATCGTGGCCGAATCGCGAGTCGGTCCAATCATCGTCGGCGAAGAATTCCGTGCCGTCGGTCGCTTCGACCGCCGAGACCGTCCAGGTGCTCGGGCCGGTCAGGGTGGCGCGCAGAAGATCGCCGTAGCCATCGCCCCGCGTGTTGGCGGCTCCATTCGGCGCCGGCCGGTCGAAGCCGAATTGATCGCCGAAGCGGTCGCGCAGGCCGATCAGCATCGTCCCGTCCGCTGCGAACTCGATGTCGCTGAGGATCGGCTGGGGCGACATCACTTCGATGAAGCCACCGAAGCCGATCGAGAAGAAGGTCGTGGTCCCGGCGAATAGATCGTCATGCCACGGCAGCCAGTCGGCGACGCCCAGCACGCAGGCCGCTCCATCCAATAGACCGCAGCCGCGGGCATAGGTCATGGCGCCAAAGTTCAGCACCTGCGCAAAAAGGCCCGTGTCGGGATCGAAGCTGTAGACCAGCGCGCGAAGATCGGCCGGATCGTTGGTGCTCTGAGCGGAGCAGGTCAGGCCGACGTAGACCAGGCCGTCGCGCACGGCGAGGCCGAACGGTCGCAGATCGATGTCGCCCGCGGTATCGACCGCGCCATCACCATCGCAATCGAAGAGGTCGAAGAGGTCGAAGCGCGAGACGTCGGAGCTGGAGGTCGGCGCCACCGGCGCGCGCGGATTGTCGCCGAGAGGGATTTGGTAGAGCCGACGGTCGCTCAGATTGACCGCCCACAGCGTTCGCTCGTCTTCGGACATCTCCAGATCGCCGAGGCCGACCTTGGCGACCGCGGCATACGAAGCGGCATCGATGTTGAAGTCGCTTCCGGTCGGATGCGGGTTGGCGCCGGTGACGTTCGAACCGAAGAGCGAGTTGAGGTTGAGGAAGAGCGAAATGCCGGTGGTCAGACCGTCGCCGGGGTCGCTTAGACGGTAGATGGCGCCGGTGCCGTCGCTCGTGCCGTCG
>JBCBCF010000174.1:0-9432 GCA_038530905.1 Acidobacteriota bacterium | reverse complement strand
CGATGGCGCCGCTGATCACCGACGCGCCCGTCATCGTGTTGGCGGTCTGGATCTCTTCGGCTCTGCCAGCTGGGTGGCTGGCGGCTCTCGGCGTGGCCGGCGGATGCTTCGCTCTCTGGCTCGGAGCCGACATCTGGCGTCGGGCGGGCGACGACCTCCCGAGCGGTGCCGGCGATGCCGCGCCGCGGGATCTGCTGCGCGGCGCCTTCGTCAACCTGCTGAGCCCACATCCGTGGCTGTTTTGGATGACCATCGGCGCGCCGATCTTGATCGAGGCAGTGCGGCGCCAATCGCTTCTCGGTCTGTCGTTCTTGGGCGGCTTCTACCTCTGTCTGGTCGGCCTCCTGGCCCTGATCGCCTGGCTCGTCGCTCGCGCCGGTCGCCGGCTCGGCGGCGTGACGACCCGACGGATCGTGCGTGCTTGCGCGCTCCTGCTGGTGGCTCTCGGCGCCTGGCTGATCTGGCATCACGGCGGGCGCGTGCTGGGCGAGAGAGGCGAGGTGCCGAAGGCGATCTCGCCGGCGGACGTGGCATGGAACGAGGAGGCCGGGCACGATGAGTGAGGTGAGCGGCGCGACCGCGCCAGTGATCGGTGAAGAGGCGCTCGATCGCCTCGTTGGTCGAGGGTTGATTGTCGTCACCGGCAAAGGAGGGGTTGGCAAGAGCGCCCTGGCGGCGGCCATCGCTCGCGCCCTCGCGCGTCGTGGCCGGCGAACGCTCACGCTCGAGGTGGATCCGCGCGAGAACCTACACCAGCTCTTCGATGTGCCGCCCTCCGGGGGCCAGGCTGTGACGGTGATGCCCGGTCTCCTGCTGCAGAACCTCAAGCCGCAGCAGGTCGTCGATTGGGTCGTCCGTCGGCAAGTGAAGATCGAAATGCTGGTCAAGCGCGTGCTCGACAGCCCGATCTACCACCGCTTCGTCGAGGGTGCTCCGGGTCTCAAAGAGATGGCCATTCTCGGTCACGCGCTGCGCCTTCTGCGCGGAGAGACGCCCGGCATCGACGCCGTGGACACGGTCGTTCTCGACGCGCCGGCGACCGGCCACGGAATCTATTTGCTCACCGCGTCACGACTCTTCGCCGACGCGATCGGTGAAGGACCGTTCGCCGACATGGCGCGCGAGGTCGCGGAGCTGACGGCCGACGCCGAACGCACGGGGTTGGTTGTCGTCACCCTCGCCGAGGAGATGCCAGTCCAAGAATCGCTGGAGCTGCGCGAGGCGCTCGAAGAGCAGTTCGGTCGATCGCCGGAGCTCTTGGTGATCAACGGCGTGTATCCGCCGGTTCCCGAGGCCGCGACCGCCACCGGCGGCGACGCCGACGAGCTGCTCGATCTCTGGCGTCACCGGCGCCAGGTCAACGAGCGCGAGCTCAACCGCCTGGAGCAAACATGGAGTGGGCCCCGACTGGTGCTGCCGCTCGAACCGGTCGATCGTGGAGCCGAGCTGGTCGCGCGTCTCGAGCGCGGCCTCGAAGAGCGTCCGGTGAACGGCACCGAGGCCCTCTTGCCATGAGCCGGCTCGATCTGCACGTCGCCGATCCGCCGCTCGTGGTGGTCGTCGGCTCCGGCGGCGTCGGCAAGACCACGCTCGCCGCCGCCATGGGCGTGGAGTCGGCGCAGGCTGGTCTTGACACGCTGGTCATGACCTTCGATCCGTCACTGCGGCTGAAAGACGCGCTAGGCGTCGGGCGCGCTGCTGAAGACGAAGAGCTCGACGTGCCGCTCGACGCCGAAGGGCGACTGGCTGCCAGCTTGCTCGACGCTGGGAAGACCTTCGATCGCCTGGTCGAACGCTATGCCGAGGACGAGGCGTCGCGGCGGCGGATTCTCGACAATCGCTATTATCGCCACTTGTCGGGGCACCTCGGCGGCATTCTCGAATACATGGCGGTGGAACGGCTTTACGAGGTCGCGCGCGAGAAACGCTACGACCGCATCATCCTCGACACGCCGCCGACGACGCAGGCCATCGACTTTCTCGAGGCGCCGCGTCGGATCGTCGACTTCCTCGACAGCGGGGCACTCAAGATCGCTCTGCGGCCGTGGTTCGATTCCAGCGGGCGGCTGAAGACCACCTCGGGCCTGGGATTCGTCGGGCGCGGGCTCGAACGATTCCTCGATCGAATCGTCGGCATGCAGCTTCTGCGCGACATGTCTGAGTTTTTCCAGGCCTTCGAGCCGCTCTTCGAAGGCTTCCACGAGCGCGCCGCCGAGGTCGAAACGCTGCTGTCGGCGCGCAGCACGATCTTCGCGCTGGTCACGGGGCCGGGCGAAGCGCGGATTCCCGATACGACATTCTTTGCGCGGCGGCTGGTCGAGACCGGTCATCGCCTCGGTCCGGTGCTGGTCAATCGCGTGCATCCGACGTTTGACGTCGAAGCCCAGCAGATCGCGGAAGGCGCTGACCTGCTTCAATGGCTCGGAGCGAGCCACGAGCAGGGTCTGCTTGAGCTGCGTCGGCGCTTTCCAGACGATCAGGTGTTGGTCTCGCTGCCGGTGGAGAAGGAAGAGCCGACCGATCTCGCCTCATTGCGTGCCATGGGCGCAGAGGTCCAGCGCCAGCTCGTCGCGCCGTCGCCGGCGGGAGAGCGAGATGCGTGAGGCGGACCGGGCGCAATCTGCCGCAGTGCGGCAGCGAGAGACGGCCGCTCTGCGACCTCGAAGGGCCGACACGCCGCGCTGCGGCACAGCGCGTTGGACCTTGGGAGACTCATCGGAGGCCTTCGATCGACTCTCGATCGGCCCTCGACGATTCTAGAGGAGTCGAAGAAACCCGCTTCCAGAGAGAGATTTCATCGTTTCATCAGATGTCGTCGAGAATTCTTGCCGCAATGCGTCATAAAGGGTTGACAGCTTTGCCGCACCGCGGTATCTTTCTGCCGTGCCGCGGCATTGAGCCGCCATCGCCAGGGAATGGGGGCCACTCGACATGGTTTTCGCAGGATCCCGACGACATCGTGGAGACGGCATCACCAGCGAAGAGCTCGGGCTTTGGGTCTCGGGCGATTGGAGGAAGGCAATGATTCGCGTCATCAAGCGCTACGAGAGTCGCAAGCTCTACGACACTGAAGAAAGCCGCTATGTCTCGCTCGAGGACATCGCTCTATGGGTGCGCGAGGGGCAGGAAGTCCAGGTGATCGACAACGCCACCTCGGACGACGTCACCGCCCAGGTGCTCACTCAGATCATCCTCGACGAAGGCAAGCGAGGGACGTCGTTCCTGCCCACCGAGCTGCTGCACGAGTTGGTGCGAGCCGGCGAGCGCGCGGTTACGACGAGCGTCGGGCAGGTGCAGGGCCGTGTCGATCGGCTGGTTCAGAAGTCGATCGATCGCCTGGCGCCGGTCCGGCGCGCACGGGAAGAGATGTCGCAGCTGCGTCAGCGGCTTGGTGAGCTCGAGCGCACGCTCGGCGAGCTGGAGTCGCAGGAGAGCGCTTCCACGCCGCGCCGCGGCCACTGATCCGCAGCGGCCGTCCCGACATCGAACAACGGCGAGGCATCGCTTCGCCGCAGTCGACCCTCCGGTCGACACTCTAGGGCCAAGCCCGAAAGGATTTCGACATGACCCAGATTCGCCATCAGATCGAAGATAGCCTCGGCCGCATCGGCGGCGACGTCAAGGAAACCGGCCGCCGCGTGTGGCTTGCCGGCCTCGGTGCCCTCGGCGCCGTCGACACCGAAGGCCGCGAGATGTTCGACCAGCTTGTCGAGCGTGGCCGTGCCGCTCGCGACGCCTCCGGCTCGCCGGTCGAGAGCGCCACGC
Source organism: Acidobacteriota bacterium (assembly GCA_038530905.1). Lineage (GTDB taxonomy): Bacteria > Acidobacteriota > Thermoanaerobaculia > Multivoradales > J023 > JAUIJL01. The sequence continues at coordinate 5,667 of JBCBCF010000174.1, read as the reverse complement.
ATCGCGTCAAGACCCTCGGTGCCCAGATCGAGCGTCAGGTCGAAGAGCGCACCACGCAGGCTCTGCACCGTTTCGGTGTGCCCGCCCGCCGCGACATCGAGCAGCTCAGCCTCGAGGTCGAGCGCCTGACCCGCAAGATCGAGACGCTCGCCGCCGACGCCTGATCGCGTCGGAACCGCTTTCCCGATCGACGAAACGACCCGCCGCCGAACCCTGAGGGTCGGCGGCGCCCAGGCACGCAGAAGGAGACCACCATGGCCAAGAAGTCCAAGAAAGAGAAGAAAGACCTGCAGGAAGACCTCAAAGAGAGCGCGAACAAGATCTGGCTCGCCGGCCTCGGCGCGCTGGCCGCCGCGGAAGACGAGGGGTCGAAGATGTTTCGCGGCCTCGTTGAGCGCGGTGAGGCCTTCGAGTCGCGCGGCAAGGAGACGCTCGAGGGCGTTAAGGAAGACGTCGAGGGCTCGGTTGACAAGGCCAAGAGCGATGTCGGCTCGGTCTTTGATCGCATCGAGAGCCGGGTGGACGAGGCCGTCGGCACGTCGCTTCGCCGCTTTGGCGTCCCGACCCGCGACGAGATCGCGACCTTGACCCGCCGCGTCGAGGAGCTGACAACCCACGTCGAGCGTCTCGCCGTCGCCACGGCCGCCGAAGCGCCGGCCGCCAAGAAGACCACGACTCGCCGGACGGCTGCCAAGAAGCCGGCCGCCAAGAAGCCGGCCGCTAGCAAGTCCACCGCGGACACCTCCGCCGACAAGTGAGTCGATCGATTGCAGGCGGCGTCGCCGCCGTGCATCGTGCGCCGTTCCAGTTCGACGAGGGGCGGCGCACGAACATGGCGGACGCGCCGCCGGTCGGGCTGGCGCTCGCCGGCGGTGCACCGGGCGGAGCGATCTACGAGATCGGTGCCCTGCGTGCTCTCGACGAGGCGATCGTCGGTCTCGATCTCCGCGACTGTCAGGCCTACGTCGGCGTGAGCGCCGGCGCCTTTCTGACGTCGTGCCTGGCCAATGGCCTGTCGACCGCGCAGCAGGTCCGGGCCATCGTCAAACCCGAGCCGGGCGAGCATCCGTTCGTTCCCGAGACGTTCTTCCAGCCGGCGGTCGCCGAGCTGGGCCGCCGCATGCTGCGCGTGCCATCGCTCCTCGGCGGAGCGCTGCGCGACTTTGCGTTGCGCCGTGAACGCCGATTGATCGACGCGCTGACCGTGCTCGGCGAGGCGGTTCCGACCGGCATCTTCGCCAACGAGCCGATTCGCGACTACGTGCGTCGGATCTTCTCGATCAAGGGCCGGACCGACCGTTTCAGAGACCTGCCGCGCAAGCTGACCGTCGTCGCCACCGATCTCGAGTCGGGTGAGTCAACTCGCTTCGGCCATCTCGGGAGGTCGTATGTGCCGATCTCCACGGCCGTTCAGGCGTCGACGGCGCTGCCCGGCCTCTATCCGCCGGTCGAGATCGACGGCCGTTTCTACGTCGACGGCGTGCTGCTCAAGACCATGCACGCGTCCGTGGCGCTCGAGGCTGGCGCCCAGCTGGTGTTCTGCATCAATCCACTCGTGCCCGTCGACACGCGCGCCGGCATCCAGCGCAACGAGATCCGGCCGGGCCAAATCCCGAAGTCCGGTCTGCCGTCGGTGCTGTCGCAGACCGTCCGCACGCTGATTCACTCGCGCATGGTCCTGGGCATCGAGGCCTACAACACCAAGTATCCCGATGCCGACGTCGTCCTGCTCGAGCCGCCGCGTGACGACTATGAAGAGTTCTTTTCGAACATCTTCAGCTTCTCGGCCCGCCGCGGTGTGTGCGAGCGCGCCTACGAGGCGACCCGCGCCAGCCTGCGCCTGCGGCGCGAGGAGCTGTCCGAGGTGCTCGGGCGATGGGGGCTGGCTCTCGACGAGGAGTTCCTCGACGATCCGAAGCGCGATCTCTGGGCCGGGGTCGGCCTGCACGAGATGGCGCCTGAAGACGCGACGCCGCCGGCAGCCGACGCCGAGCTGCTCGATCGTCTCGCCGACGCTCTCGACCGCGTCGAGCGCCTCGCCGGCGTCTGATTCGGTGCGCGCGTTGGCCGCTTGACATCAGTGTTATGCCGTGGAAGCATGGTCCGGCACAGGGAATGATCGAGCCTCGACAGGTGTCTTCAGCGTCCGCGAGTTGACAGGCTCCGCCGCGCCGGCCGACAATTGGTCCCGATCCTTCTGCGCAGCCGGTCGCCGCGTCCGCCTCCCGCGACGCCGCGCACGGCCCCGAGCCGATGAACGAGTCCCTCGACATCGAACCGCCTTCGGTCGGCATGCAGTCCTCAGCGCCCATGGAACGCGCTTCGGCATTGCCCTTCCCGACGCTGGAGGTCTCGGATGCCGTTCTGCTGCCCGCCGAGTCTCTCGAAGACCGGTTCGAGCGCTTGCGCGCGGAGTGTCGAGCTGAAGTCGAGGCCGGTCGCCTGGAGGAGGCTCTCGCTCGCGCGGAAGAAGCGGTCGAGATCGCTGAGCGTTTGGGCGACGGGGCGCGCGCAGAGCTGGCGCGCTGCAACCGCGGCGCCGTGGCGATCGCGCTCGGCTGCTTCGACGATGTTGCCGATCTTCGCGCGATCCTGATGCGCAACCGCGAGGCATCCACCAGCTTCGCCGCGGCTTATAACCTGGCGCATGCCTATGAGCTGCGCCGGGAGTTCAAGAAGTCGCTGTTCTACGCTCGGATTGCTCGAGACCGTGCCGAGTGTTCAGGCGATCGCGAGTTTCTGGCCAAGAGCTGGAACCAGATCGGCCTTGGTCTCACCGGCGACAGTTGGTTCGAGGAGGGCCTCAAAGCCTGTGATCGAGCCCTCGAGCTGCTCGATCGCTCGGGCGCAGATGCCGAGCTGTGCACCGTATCGGCTCTGGCACGGGTGAACCGAGCCTACTGCTTGGTGGTTCTCGGCGAGCGTGACGAAGCCTTCCGCGACCTGTTCCGCTGCTTGCGCTGGTACCGGCGCCGCGGCGTTCACATCGGCGAAGTGCATCCGCACCTGATCCTTTGCTACGCCTACCTTGAGCTCGGCCGCCTATGCCGGGCCTGGCGCCACGGCTGCCGCGCGCTCCGGCTTGCCGAAGCCACCGGCGAGCGCCAGGCTCAGCGGCACGCCCATTTCTTGCTCGCCGAGATCGAGAAGACGGCCGGTGATTACGACGCGGCTCAGCGCCACCTCGATCGGCTTTGGGAGCTGACTCCGGACACCGCCGGGCGCCCGACGGCGCCGCCCGCTGCGGCTGTCGTTGGATTGGCTCAGGTGGTGAATTTGCGCGCTTGAGATCGAGCGCCTGCGACTTCGAGACTTCGACGATCTGACTTCGACGATTTGACTTGGACCACGACCATCACCACGCGATGACCTCAACCTCGACCCTTCTCTCCGCTCACCGACGCCGACAGCCGGCCGCAATGTGGTGCTTCCTGACGGCCTTGACCGTGTTGGTGGTGCTCGGTGTCGCGCCGACGATGGCATCTGACGATGCGACCCAGCGCGTGATCGGCGCCGGCGGCGTGCTCTACGAGCTGCACGCGGGCGCGTATGGCGACCTGTTCGACGGCCCCGCGCTCGACGGCGCCGCTCAGGTGCTGGCTCTCGATGTGCGGCGCGGCGACGCGGTCGAGCGCCTGTTGGTTCCCGGAACCGAGTCGGCGAGTGCCGAAGTCTCGGCGTCGATGATTTACGACAACGGCTCGGAGACGGTCTATCTGCTGTGGGAAGGTCTCGCTGGCGGCGTGCATCCGCTGCTTCATCTCGTGACGTTCGGCAATGATGGCTTCGGCGTCGTGTCTGAGATCACCGCGAGCCCTTTCTCCGACAAGGGGCATCCGCAGCTCGCCGTGACGCGGGAGTCGGCGACCGCAAGCGAGGCAGCGGATCGCGTCACAGCGCACCTTGCGTGGTGGGAGCAGAGCGGCGCTGACGTGCGGCCGGTCTACACGCCACTCGTTCTCGACGGTGTGTCGAGTGAGTGGAAGGTGTTGCTCGATCTACCGACGCTCCTGCCGGCCGCCGAATCGGCCGCGCCGGTCGATCCGGCGCTCGGCGAGCTGCTGCACATTGTGCCCGGGCGGTCGACGGCGAGCGCGCTGGTTGCGTTTGTCGATGCCGCGCATGGCCGGCTGGCGACGGTCGAAGTCGAAGCGCTGCCGAGCGCTCTCACCGGCCTTGCCAACGCTGTGGCTTCGCACGTCCGCTCCCTGCCGGACGGAGTCGATGTCGACACGCTGCTATCCGAGGTGACGGCGATCGTCGAGGCCGATGGAGGTGACTTCCACCCGGCGACCGTCGCCTGGCTCTTGGTCGAGGTCGAGCGTCTCCTGCGCTCCGAAGGACCGTCCGCCTCCTTCGCGCTCGCACGCAAGCTCGGTGGCCACATCATCCATATCGGCTATAAGGTCGGCTCGGCCGGTCTTGTCAATCCTGACGCCGACGCGATCTTCGCGATCGGTCCGTCGCGGACGCCGCTGCATCACTTCAAGCGCTCGGTGGTTTCGATTTGGGAGCTGCCAGCGGTCGGAGCGGATCCGACCCTCTTCGCGTCGCGCGACGGCGGTTCAGCAGTGCTTGCCTGGGCGGCCGAGGGAGCGGTTCTCTATCGCGAGACCGACGGCGGCGGCTGGACCGACGTGCGGACGATCGAGTTGGGTGCGCATCTCGATCGCGCGGCGGCGCTCGAAGCGCTCCAGCGGCGTGTTCTCGCCCGCTGATCGATCCGACGCTTCCCGCGCCCGATGCACCGGGCAACCGAAGGCCGCGAGCTGACTCGCGGCCTTCGGCCGTTGGGCGCCAAACGACTTCGGTCAGTCGGAGGTCGTGAGCTCGGCCATCGGGAGATCGAGGCCGCGCTCCAGGATCTGATCGGCCTCGTCGGCTGGAACCGGTGCTGCCAGATAAAAGCCCTGCGCTCGCGCGATCGACAAGCGGCGAATCTCGCGCACCTGCTCGGCCGTCTCGATGCCCTCGGCGATGGTTGTCATGCCGAAGCTGCGGCCGAGGACCTCGACTGCGCGCACCACCTCGAGCGCGTCTTCGCCCGGATTGATCGCCTCGATCAGGCGGGCATCGACCTTGAGAGCGTCCACCGGCAGTCGGTGCAGGCGCGCGATCGGCAGGGCGCCGAGCCCGAAGTCGTCGATCCACAGACGGACACCGCGATTGTGGAGCTGCCAGAGCGCGTCCACCGCGGGCTCGCCGATCTCGACCAGGTCGCTTTCAGCAATCTCGACGATGACCGTCGCCGGGTGGACGCCGTGCTCTTCGCAGAGGCGGAGGATCGTCTCGCTGGTTTCGGTGCGCAGCACCGACTCGCCCGTGAGATTGAGAGACAGCATGGCGTCAGCCCGTTCCGGGAAGCGATCTCGCCATCGAGCGAGGTGGGCGATGGCCGTGGCGAGGACCCACGTGTCGAGGCGGGCGCTCAAGCCGGCGGCACGAACGGAGGCGAGCCACGCGGAAGCGTCGAGTAGGCCTCGCTGCGGATGATTCCACCGCGCCAGCGCCTCGAATCCCCACAGCCGGCCGGTCGCCGTCGAAAGGATCGGCTGGTAGTGCAGCGCGAGCTGCTCCTCGCTCAGCGCCCGGCGCAGCTCGGACTCGAGCTGGCGGCTCTCGACGGCGCTCTCGTGCATCTCGGTGTCGTACAGCTCGTAGCAGGCC
>JBCBCF010000173.1:0-9442 GCA_038530905.1 Acidobacteriota bacterium | reverse complement strand
GGAAGCGCTCGAGCAGCGGGCGCAGCAGCAAAAAGGCGTTGCCGTAGTCGCCGCCGACGTCCTCGCCGTAGACGAAGACCCGTTCGTCGGCCTGGAGCGCGTCGCCGGTGCCGAGCATCACCGCCTCGAGGAAGGTCCGCCCGCCCGCCGCGCCGATGTCGGTCGGCTCGACCTCCGGCAGGCCCCGCGGCAGGTCGGCGCCCGGACGTGCGCCGAGAATCTCGACTCGAGAGGGAGCGGCTCCCGGCGAACCGTCGGCAACGACGCCGCGCTCGAGCGCTTCGGGATCTGGCCAGGGCGCTGCGATCACGTCGCGCGCGGCGGTCTCGACCAGCGTTTCAGCCTCCGCCTTCCAGGTGGCGACGTCATCGGCGTCGATCGCGCCTTCGGCCTCCAAGCGATCTGCGTAGCGCTCGATCGGATCTCGGGTCGCCCATCGCTCCCAGGCGTCGGCGTCGGCGTAGCCGCCGTCGGCAAGCTCCGGATACTCCCAGCCAACCGACGGTTCCTTGCCAAGATAGAGCATGTCGTCGTGGTGGGCATGACCGCACATGCGCAGCGCCACGAGTTCGATCAGCGTTGGCCCGCGGCCATCGCGCGCGCGTTCGGCGGCCCAGGCGAAGGCCGCCGCGATGGCCTCAGGATCGGTGCCGTCGAGCGTCACCGCCGGCACGCCGTAGCCGATCGCCTTGTCGGCAAAGACGCGGGCGGCACTCTGCTCCGCGACCGGGGTCGAGAGGGCGGTGAGATTGTTCTCGACGCAGAAAATGGCCGGCAGCTGATGGACGGCGCAGGCGTTGATCGCCTCGTGCCATTCGCCCAGCGACGTGCCGCCTTCGCCGATGAAGGTCACGGCGACGCGTCCTTTGCCCTCGCTGCGCATGGCCCAGGCGACCCCGGCCACCGTGAGCGCGGAGATCGCCAGCGGCGCAGCCGGCGGGAGGACGCCGCGCCGCCAGTCGCCGACGTGCAGATCGCGGCCGTCCATTGGCGAGCCCGCCTTGCCCATCTGTGCCGCCAGGATGCCGCGCACCATCTCAAGGTCCGGGTGCATGGCGAGAGCGGCGCCGGCATCGCGGATCAGCGGCGCGACGACGTCGCCTTGCCATCGACCGTCCGTTCCCAGCCACTCACCGCCGCGCCGCAGCCGGAGAGCGGCACCGTAGATCGCCTCCTGGCCGAGCGAGCGGAAGCCTTTGCCCTGGAACGAGCGACCGTCCCAGCGGACCTCGCCGGAGAGGAAGAACTGCTTGAGTCGATTGTCGACCGCGCGCGTCAGGAGCATGCCGACCAGCAGCTCGCGGCGCTCGGTGACATCGAGCGACAGGCGGATCTCCTCGCGCCGCGTGAACCCTTCGAGATCCTGCAGCAGCGCTTCCGAGGCGCTCGCCAATCGTTCCAGGGCGGCGACGTCGGGCGTCGGGTCCGGAAGGTCTTCGAGATCGATCCGCTCGAGGCGATCGAGCACTGCTGAGAGCAGCGCCGGAGCCACCGTCGCGAGGGCGTGGTGGCGACGCACACGCGCGGTGTCGGTGCCGCGAGAGAGCCCGTCCAGCTCGACCTCGACCTCGACCTCGGGATGAAGATCGACCGACCGTCGGCTCTCATCGGTCGTCAGGTCCGCTTCGCCGGCGGCCGCGACGACCGCATCGAACGCGTCCCTCACGAGGTCGGTCGCGAAGGGGTGGCGCTCGAGGACGAAGGCGGTCAGGCGATCGCGCAGAGTGCGCCACCGAGGTGCCGTCGAAGGAGGTGTCAAGGGTGCGTCGCCGGCGAGAAGAGAAACGTTCGAGGGGTCTGGGCGTTCGAAGAATACGGAGTTCCCGGCCAGCGGGCGGCGCCGCACCGAGAATGTGCCGAGAGTGTACGCTCGGCGGCCGAAAGGCAGGATGCGATCTCATGATCCGACCGCGTCCGGCACTTGTCAAGCGATGTCCGCCGCCCTTCCCCCGCCTGCCGTCTCCTCGTCGTCGCGCCTCGCCGAGGCGCTGTTGGTGCCACCGCGGCGGCTGCACCGTCTGGCGGACGACCCCTGGTGCCCGACGGATGCGGTTGCCTGGAGCGCTCCGCAGGCGGTTGCCGACGATCTGCAGCGGCCGATTGCCGAGGTCGTCGATCCGGACGCCGCTCGTGCCTGGATCGGCGACGCGTTGGCCGAGGCCTCGATCTCACTGGGCGCAGAGGCACCGACCCGTGTCGCCCTCGTGCCCGACGACCTGGCCGGTCTGCCGCCGAGCGACGAGGCCTATCGGCTGCATCTCACCGCCTCGGGGGTCGAGATCGCGGCGCGGCGGCCCGTCGGCTGGCTGCGCGGCGCGGCGACCTTGTCCGACCTGCTGCGCCTCGCCGTTCGCTCGACGCCCGCACGGCGGGTCGAGCTGCCGGCGCTCAGAATCGAGGATTGGCCTGCCATCGCGCCCCGGGGCCTGCTGCTCGACGTAAGCCGCAACCGCGTGCCGACCGCACAAGAGCTCGACCGTCTGCTCGAGCGCATGGCGCGGTGCAAGCTCGATCATCTCCAGCTCTACACCGAGCACACCTTCGCCTACGCCGGTCACGAGCGCGTGTGGCGCGGCTGGAGCCCGATCACCCCGGCCGAGATCCGTCGGCTCGATGCTCGCTGCCGGCGCGTCGGCATCGAGCTGGTGCCGAATCAGAACAGCTTCGGGCATCTCCATCGGTGGTTGGTCCACGAGCCCTATCGTCGCCTCGCCGAATGCCCCGAGGGTTTGCGCCATCCGTTCTCGCCCGACATCGAGCCCTACGGTCTGTGCTGCGAAGATCCGGGCTCGCTCGAGCTGCTCGAGGATCTCTACGACCAGCTCTTGCCGTGCTTTTCGAGCCGGCGATTTCACGTCGGCTGTGACGAAACACTCGATCTCGGCCGCTGCCGCACCCGCGCCGCCGCCGAGGCACGCGGGCGCGGCCGCCTCTATCTCGACTTCCTGCACGCGATCGATCGGCGAGTGCGCGCCCGCGGCTGCCGGTCGATGATCTGGGGCGACATGGCGCTCGAGCATCCCGAGCTGGTGCCCGAGCTGCCGCCCACGACCACCGCCATGGTGTGGGGCTACGAGCCGGACCACCGATTCGATGCCGACGCCGCGACCTTCACCCGCGCCGGCATCGACCACTGGCTCTGTCCCGGCACGCTGGCCTGGAATAGCTTCGTCGGCCGCGGGCCGTCCGCGCGCCGGAATCTCACGCGGGCGGTCACCTCGGCGCTCGAGGGAGGCGCGCAGGGGCTCCTGATCTGCGATTGGGGCGATCACGGCCACCTGCAGCCGCCGCCGACCAGCTGGCCGGCGCTGGCCTTCGGTGCCGCCACCGCGTGGAATCCCGACGGCCTCGCCCCCGACGATGGCAGCGGCCAGCGCGCTGAGGACGTCGCGCGCCGACGCGCTCTCGATCGGCAGATCTTCGACGATCCGGCGGAGCGGATCGCGGACGCGCTCGAGGCGCTGGCACAGGTGCATGCGGTCGCGCCGGAGCCGACCCTCAACGGCTCTGCGTTCTTCTTTGCCCTGCACCTGGCGCACGAGCCGCTCGCCACGCGACGCCAGGGAGGTCTCGATCTCGCCGCCGCCGAGCGCGCTCTCGCCGCGATCGACGCGGCCGTGGCGCCGCTGGCCGAGGCTCGTCCGTCGTCGAGCGTCGGCGACGCCCTGGTCGACGAGATCCGCTGGGCGGCCGACGGATTGGCCTTCGGCGCGCGGGCTGCCGCCGCCCGCCTCCGCCACGACGATGCGCCCCTCCATCGCGTGCCGGAGCGTGCGGCGCTGGCGGCTGAGGCGGCGGCGCTGGCGGAACGCCTGCCGCCGCTCTGGCGGTCGCGATCGCGACCCGGCGGGCTCGCGGCGTCGCTCGGCGTGCTGGCTCGTTGGCGAGGTCTCTTCGACCCGTCAGAGCCGGCCGAAGAGTAGACTTTCGGCCATGGCTCTCAACCTCGATCGGCCGCTGGTGCTCGGCATCGAGTCCTCATGCGACGACACGGCCTGCGCCGTGGTCGACGGCTGCGGACGGGTGCTCTCGTCGGTCGTGTCGAGCCAGATTCAGGCCCATCGCCCGTTCGGTGGCGTCGTGCCCGAGATCGCCTCGCGCGAGCATCTGAGCAACTGGCCGTCGGTCAGCCGCGAGGCGCTCGACGCGGCAGGGCTCGAGATGTACGACGTCGACGCGGTCGCCGCGACGCGCGGTCCGGGCCTCGTCGGCTGTCTCTTGGTCGGTTTGTCGATCGGTCGCGCCGTCGCCTGGGGCCTCGACTGCGACTTTCACGCCGTGCACCACATCGAGGGCCACCTCTACTCGCCGTTTCTGTCGCCGCGCGGCGTCGAAGCGGAGGACGTGCCGCCCCGCTTCGACGGTCTGGTCGTCTCCGGTGGTCATACCTCGCTGCTCGAAGTCGACGCCGGTCAGGTCAAGAGCCTGGTCGAGACGCGCGACGACGCCATGGGCGAAGTCTTCGACAAGGTGGGCAAGCGTCTGGGCCTTGCCTACCCGCAGGGCCCACGGCTGGACGCCCTCGCCGAAACCGGCACCGTGTCGAAGACGCAATTTCGCGTTCTGCCGCCCAAGGGCGATCTCTTCTTCTCTTACTCCGGGCTCAAAAGTCAGGCGCTGCGTGAGATCGACCGGTTGGCTCGCCGCGGCATCGAGCCGCCGCTCGGCGAGGACGGGCTCGCTGCGCCGGAGGATGACTGGCCGCAGCCCCTGCGTGACCTGGCGGCGAGCTTTCGCCACGCGGCCGTGGCGCAGATCGTGGATCGCCTGCGCCGAGTGCACGACCGGCGGCGGATCGACACCCTGGCGGTGTCGGGCGGCGTGGCCGCGAACCGCCTGCTGCGCCGGGCGCTCGTCCACTGGGCGGAGGAGGCCGGCGCCAACCTTCGGCTGGTGCCGATCGGCTTCGCGGGCGACAACGCAGCGATGATCGCCTTCGCGGCGCTCGAGCGCCAGCGCCGCGGCCTGGTCGACGATCCGCGGCGGGTGGTCGTCGCCAGCCGCCTGCCATTCGGCTAGTCCACCTCGGCGATCGCGCGCGCGCTCGAGCGACGGCCGCCCGGCGGCGTCGAAAGAGTTCTGCAGGCCGTGGGAGACATCCATCTCGCTCTGCAGCTCGGTGCCGCCGTCGAGTCCGGGCCGAGTCGCCAGTGGGGGTGCCGAACCGAGAGAGAGCCGATGGCCGCCAAGGTCTCTGTTCGTGGGCGATCGAGCGATTGTCTAGAATCGCGCCCCCGAGGTGCCGACTCCCCGATCGCGAGACCGCATCCGAGCCCGCTGTCATGACTTCTGCCGACCGACCCATTCCCGACACCCCGCCGGTTCAGGCGCCGTCGCCGCCGGCGGCTCTCCGCCCGGTGCCACGCACCGGCGTCATCTACGTCACCGCCGAGGCATCAGCGCGCGGCTATCGCGCCGGCCACCCCGACTGGTGCAACCTCGGCCAGGGGATGCCGGAAATCGGCGCGCTCGACGGCGCGTCGCCGCGGGTGGCGCACGTCGAGATCGATCCGGCGGATCATGAATACGCGCCGGTCGCCGGCGTGTGGGAGCTGCGTGAGGCGGTGGCCGAGCTCTACAACGGCCTCTATCGCCGCGGCATGGGCTCGCGCTACAGCGCCGAGAATGTCGCCATTGCCAGCGGCGGTCGCGCGTCCCTGACCCGCGTCGTGGCATCGCTGGCGCAGGTCAATCTCGGCCATTTCCTGCCCGACTACACCGCTTACGAAGAGCTGCTCGACATCTTTCGGCTGGTGTCGCCGATCCCGATTCTGCTGTCGCGCGAAGAGGGCTATTCGTTTTCGCGCCGAGAGCTGGAGCGCGAGATCGTCGGCCGTGGCCTCGGCGCGCTGCTGATGTCCAACCCGAACAATCCGATGGGCAAGCTCGTCTCCGGCCAGACGCTGGCGGATTGGATCGGCGTCGCACGCCAGCTCGACTGCACCTTGGTGCTCGACGAGTTCTACTCGCATTATGTGTGGACGCCCGAGCTGGGCGAGCCCGGACCGACGGTGAGCGCCGCCCGCTGGGTGGAAGACGTCGAGAAGGATCCGGTGATCGTCCTCGACGGCCTGACCAAGAATTGGCGCTACCCCGGCTGGCGCGTGACCTGGACCCTCGGCCCGCGCCGGGTGATCGAGGCGATCGAGAGCGCCGGCTCGTTCCTCGATGGAGGCGGCAGCAAGCCGCTGCAGCGCGCGGCCGTCGAGCTGATGAATCCCGAGCGCGTGCTGCACGACAGCGCCGCGGTGCGCGCCGCCTTCGCCGACAAGCGGTCGCTGGTTCTGTCGCGCCTCGCCGACCTCGGTCTGACGGTCGATCGCGAGCCGGACGGCACGTTCTACGCCTTCGTGTCGCTCGACGGTCTGCCCGCGGGGCTGCGCGACGGCCTTGACTTCTTCCGTGCGGCGCTCGACCGGCAGGTGGTGACGGTGCCCGGTCTCTTCTTCGACGTCAATCCGGGCCATCGTCGCGCCGAACGACTGTCGCGGTTCCACAACCGGCTGCGGCTGTCGTTCGGGCCGCCGCGCGCTGAAGTTGAGCGCGGCCTGGATCGGCTCGAAGCGATGATCGACGCGGCTCGCTAGCCCGTTCGCATCGCGCCCTGTTGGCTTCGCTCTCTGTCGGCCTCGCTCCCTGTCGGCCTCAGCGACCGTTCGAGCTCGAGAACCCGAGGATGAGGTAATTGCCGGCGCGCTGATCCTTGCGCAGCCGCACGATGTTCTTGTCCTCGGCGTCCTCGAGCAGCTCGGAGAACGTGGAGTAGCCGTAGTAGCTCTCGGAGAACGACGGGCGCTTGCGCTGGATGGTCTGCTTGACCATCGAGCCCCAGATGACGTCTTTGTTCTCGCGCAGCAGGGCGACGATCGCCTCGGTCATCAGCTGAAAGGCCTCGGCCTGTTTCTTCGGCAGATGATCGAGCCGCGGCGTGGCGGTCTTCGTGTCGCGCCACACGTCCTCGTAGTAGATGAACTCGTCGCAATTGTCGACCAGCAGGTTCGACGACGAGTTCTTGACGCCCATGCCGATGACGTATTTGTCGTTCTCTTTGAGCTTCGAAACCAGCGGCGAGAAATCACTGTCGCCCGAGATGAGCACGAAGGTGTCGAGGTGCTCTTTTGAGTGGCAGAGATCCATGGCGTCGACAACCATCTTGATGTCGGCGCTGTTCTTGCCCGAATAGCGCCGCTGCGGGATGTCGATCAGCTCGATGGCGGCCTCGTGGCAGGGGCGCTTGAAGTCGCTGTAGCGCTCCCAATCGCAGTAGGCCTTTTTGGCGATGATCTTGCCCTTCTCGAGCAGGCGTTCGAGCATCAGGCCGACGTCGAGATGGGGGATGTCGGAGTCGCGGACGCCGAGCACGATGTTCTCGAGGTCGATGAAGACGGCGATCTTGCGTTCGTCGGCGTCGGTCACGGTTGGGGTGCTCTCCGGCATCGGAGGCTGCGCGGCGACGTGCAGCGTGGACACTTCGAAACGTGGGGGCTCGTTGTTGCGATCCGGCGCCGCCGTCCGTCGGCGCTCCGTGCGCCGCGGCGGCTCTTCGTCGCCTGCTCGGCGGGGGCTCTCGTTCTCGTCGCGGCGCCTCGGCTCGTCGTCGCGCGTACGGCGGGGGCTCTCGCGCTCGCCGCGGCGCCTCGGCTCGTCGTCGCGCGTACGGCGGGGGCTCTCGTTCTCGTCGCGGCGCCTCGGCTCGTCGTCGCGCGCGCGGCGGGGGCTCTCGTTCTCGTCGCGCTTCCGCCCGCTGCGTCGTGTGTTCGGCTCCTCGGCGCGCCGACCCGACCTCCGCCGTCGCGCAGGGGCAGCGTCTCGCTCTGTGTTGGCGTCGCGGCTCGCCTCCTCGGTGCTCCGAGCGGTCGCGGAGCGGTCGGTCGGGGCCGGTGCCTGCTCGCGTTTCGAGCGTCGCCGTTTGGACGACGAACGCCCTCGCGGCCGGGCGTCGTTCGAGTCATCGACGGCCTGGGTCGCCTCGGGCGTCGGACTCGACGCGTCGTCGACCTGCTCGTCGGTTTGATCACGGAGCCACCAAGGAGCCAAAGCGTCGTCTCCTGCCGACCTCGACCGGCCGGGCGAGGCGGCGGGTCATCATCGAGGAAAGGATGCGCCGGAGTGGGCGTGCGTCGGGCGACGCGCAGAGCCGCGGGAGGATTCGGCGAGGGTTCTGGAACTTTCGGAATATACCATCCCGCGATGCTCGTCCCGCCCGGCGACCGCGCCGGCCTGCTGCGGAGCGCCACCGAGGCCGGCTCGGCGGAACGAAGTCGCGGCGCTGTCCGTGGCGGAATTCCGGCGTCGTGGATTCGCGCGAGGTTATAGTCCGGCCTGCCGTGTCACGTTGTTGTTGGTCGCCTCTCCGCCCGTCGTCCTGTCGGCTGTCGCCCGGGTGTGCCATCCCGCAGAGATCCGTCCTGAAGAGAACACCTTGACCGCCGAGCCGCTGCCTTACCACTACATTGCCGTCGACGGCCCGATCGGCGTCGGCAAGACGACCCTGGTCGATCTCCTGGCGCGCCGGTTCGAGGGCGTCAAGGTGCTCGAGGACGCCGAGAACCCGTTTCTCGACAAGTTCTACAAGGACCGGCCCGGCGCCGCGTTCCAGACCCAGCTCTACTATCTCCTGTCGCGTTTCAAGCAGCAGCAGGACATTGCGCAGCGCGAGCTCTTCGAGCGACTGGTGGTGGCCGACTATCCGTTTCCGAAAGATCGGATCTTCGCCTACCTCAACCTGACCGACGACGAGCTGCTGATCTACGACAAGCTGTATGCGCTGCTCGAGCCGCAAACGCCGGCCCCCGATCTGCTTCTCTACCTCGTCGCGGACCTGGACACCTGCATGGAGCGAATTCGCCGACGAGATCGTGCGTATGAGAAGAGGCTGTCGCGCGACTACCTGGCCGAGTTGATCGACGCGTATCACCACTATTATCATCACTACCGGGCGTCCCCGGTGTTGGTCGTGGATACGCGACATCTCGACTTCCGCGACCGGCCGCAGGATCTGGAGCAGCTCATCGAGCAGCTCCGGCGTCCGCATAAGGGGACGCAGTACTACACGCCGCTTGGATCCCGATAGTCGGGACCGGGACGGCCAGCCGACCTTCCTCGCGAAGGACGCCGCGCTCCTGAATCGTCGGGGCGGATCGCACCCGCGCGACCGTCACCGCACACGATCGACAGCGACCGAGCGCGCCGATCCTCGCCGTGGCGACCGCGTCGGCGGTCCGTGCTCCGTGCTCTCCAGGCGTCGTGCCGAACGCCGCCCGCCGCGAGCGGGCAGAGAGCGACAGGAGCCGCCGTGCCTTCGACACCGACCGTCCCCCGCCCCGATTCGACCCCGCCCGCCGCGCGCCTGAGCGCCGTGGCGCCGCCGCGCCGCAAACCGAAGACGATCACCGTGCCTTGGGTGCGGGCCGCCGGCTCGCGCGCCGAGCCGCTCGTGATG
>JBCBCF010000172.1:0-9458 GCA_038530905.1 Acidobacteriota bacterium | reverse complement strand
GGCGTCGGCGATCTCGCGGAACCGGGCGAAGTCGATCTGTCGGCTGTAGGCGCTGGCGCCACAGATCAGAAGTTTCGGCCGCTCGACCTCGGCAAGCCGCGCGATCGCGTCGTAGTCGAGGCGCTCGGTTTCACGATCGACGCCGTAGCTCACGACCTCAAAGTCGCGGCCCGAGTACGACAGCGGATGGCCGTGTGTCAGATGGCCACCGCTTGACAGATCCATGCCCATCAACTTGTCGCCCGGCTCGAGAAAAGCGAAATACACCGCCATATTCGCCGTGGTGCCGGAGTGCGGCTGAACGTTGGCGTGTTCGGCCCCGAAAAGCTCTTTGGCACGCCGGCGGGCAACGCGCTCGACCTCGTCGACGACTTCGCAGCCGCCGTAGTAGCGCCGACCCGGGTAGCCTTCGGCATATTTGTTGGTCAAGACGCTACCGGCCGCCTCGAGCACCGCCGTGCTGACGAAGTTCTCGGAGGCGATCAGCTCCAGCCCCTCCGACTGTCGGCGCCGTTCGTCGGAGACCAGGCGGAAGAGATCGGGATCGGAAGCGGCGAGCGCCGAGTAGCTGGGCATCTGAGTCCTTTCGCAGGAGAAGAGGCGGCGATCTCAGGCCTCGAGGGCCAGGATCTTGTCGCGGCGGCGCGCGTGGCGCCCGCCCTCGAAATCGGTGGCGAGAAAGGTTCGAACGATCTCTTCGGCGACTCCGGGACCGACCACCCGCGCGCCCAGCGTCACGATGTTGGCGTCGTTGTGAGCGCGCGCCATGCGGGCGGACAGGATCTCGTTGCACGTCGCGGCAAGCGCACCGGGCACCTTGCAGGCGGCGAGCGCGACGCCGAGGCCGGTCCCGCACACCAGCACGCCGCGCGCGGCCTCACCCCCGGCGACCGCGCGGGCGACGACGGCGGCGACGTCTGGATAGTCGACGCTCTCGGTCGAATGCGTGCCGTGATCGTCGATCTCCCAGCCGTCGTCGCGGAGCATCTCGGCGAGATGATCCTTCAGGCGAAATCCGGCGTGATCGGCTCCAATGGCCACTCTCATCGTGTCTCGATCTCCATCGCGGACGTCGTCTCGGGCTCGACGATCCGTCGTCAGCTGTCTGGAGCGCTCCGGTCCGGACGCTCCACCTTCTTCGCGGCGCTCTGGCCGGGATCGTCGTCGGGCGGCTCACCGCCGGGCGGATCTGGGCGCGGTGGGCGCTTCGAGGCAATCGGCGTGCGCGTATCGCGTGGATCGTTGGTCGCTTCGGCGGCCTCCTGCAGCCGCTTCTTCAGTCGTTTCGCGCGGCGTTTGCGCCGGCGACGCAGCGCCCGGTCCTTTTCCCGCATCGCAACCTCCCGCGCTGGTGTGCCGGCCTCAGAGCGGCAGGTTGCCGTGCTTCTTCGGCGGCAGCCGCTGACGTTTCGACGAAAGCTGACGCAACGCTCGGATCAGATGCAGGCGCGTTCGACGCGGCTGAATCACCGCGTCGACGAAGCCGCGCTCGGCGGCCACATAGGGATTCGAGAACTTCGCCCGATACTCCGCCACCTTGCGCTCGCGCAGATGTGCTCGCTCTTCGGCGTCGTCAACCGCCGCTAGCTCGCGCCGGTAAAGGATGTTGACCGCACCTTCTGGACCCATGACGGCAATCTCGGCAGTGGGGAAGGCGAAGTTGGCGTCGGTGCGCAGGTGCTTCGAGGCCATCACGCAATATGCCCCACCGTAGGACTTGCGGGTGATGACGGTCAGCTTCGGCACGGTCGCTTCAGCGAAAGCGTAGAGCAGCTTCGCTCCGTGCTTGATGATGCCTCCCAGCTCCTGCTGCACGCCGGGCAAGAATCCTGGGACGTCTTCGAACGTGATCAGCGGGATGTTGAATGCGTCGCAGAAGCGGACGAAGCGGGCGCCCTTGAGCGAAGCGTCGATGTCGAGCACGCCGGCGAGGAAGGCCGGCTGGTTGGCAACGATGCCGACGCTGCGGTTGCCAAGGCGCGCAAAGCCGACCACGAGATTGCGAGCGTAATCCGGCTGCACCTCGAGGAAGCGTCCGTCGTCGACCACCGCTTCGATCAGCTTCTTGATGTCGTACGGCTTGTTCGGATCCGTCGGCACCAGCTCGTCGAGCGCCGGCGCCTCCCGCGCCGGGTCGTCTTCGCTCGTCCCCTCGGGCGGATCTTCGAGGTTGTTTGACGGCAGGTAGGAAAGGAGGTCGCGAATCTGCGCCAAGCAGGCGGCGTCGTCCGGAGCGGTGAAATGGGTGACGCCGCTCTTGGCGGCATGGGTCCGGGCCCCACCCAGCTCTTCCTTGGTGACCTTCTCGTGCGTCACCGTCTCGATCACCTCGGGCCCGGTGATGAACATATAGCTGGTGCCCTCGACCATCAGGACGAAGTCGGTGAGCGCGGGGGAGTACACGGCGCCACCTGCGCACGGCCCCATGATCGCCGACAGCTGCGGCACGACGCCCGAGGCCAGCGTGTTGCGCAGGAAGATGTCTGCGTAGCCGCCGAGCGAGGCGACGCCTTCCTGAATCCGCGCGCCGCCCGAATCGTTGAGACCGATGACGGGCGCACCGTTCTCGACCGCCAGATCCATCACCTTGCAGATCTTGCGTGCGTTGGTCTCGGACAACGAGCCGCCGAAGACCGTGAAGTCTTGGGCGAAGAGGTAGACCAGTCGGCCGTCGACGGTTCCGTAGCCGCACACCACGCCGTCGCCCGGGATGCGCTGGGACTCCATGGCGAAATCTGTGCAGCGATGAGTGACGAGGGCGTCGATCTCGACGAAGCTGCCGGCGTCGAGCAGCAGGTCGATCCGCTCGCGTGCGCTCAGCTTGCCGGCTGCATGCTGTTTGGCGATGCGCTCGGCGCCGCCGCCGACTCGCGACGCCTCGAGGCGAGCCTCGAGCTCTTGGCGGCCCGGAGATAGGGGTTCAGCGGTGCGCGGCTCGGTCATCGCGGTCCTCGGCGCTCGGACGGGTCGGCGCTCGAAGGTGGACGACCCGAAGGTCGGCGCGACGAGCGATCAGGGATTTCGGGCATTGTAACTGCTGCCGTCGTCGGGCGCAGTCCGGACGCGCGAGGGGTATGATCCCGCATCGCTGACCGGCGTTGCCCAGCGCACGGGCCGCGACAACACATTGGATCCGCATGCCGTTCTCCTCGATCGACGTCCCTGGCGTCCTGCGCCTGCTCGGCCGAATCGCCGAGCGCCCGGACGACCTGGTCGATCTCTTTCTCGAGCGCCGCGAGACAGTGTTCTTGGCGGTCGAAACGCGTCGGCGCGCAAGCCGTCGAGACACCCGCTCCGAGCTGCAGGTGCATCGCGAAGGCGGCCTCGCCGTGCGGCTCCTGCGCGACGAGCGAACCTGGCTCTCGAGCCGCGACGAGTTGACGACCGACGCGTTCGTGGACGCGGCGCGCCGGGTTGCCCGCACCCCGCCGCACGCGGCGGCGCGGCCGACATTCGGCGACGCCGATCTGTGGAGCACGCCGGCTCAGGCAACCGAGCTGTGGGAGCTGCGCGATCGGCTGCTCGACGGGCTCTCCACGCCTCCCGACGCCACCGAACGCGCTCTGGGGGTCGACGACACCCTCGCCGACGCTGAGCTGCGGCTCGAGCTCCGGCGCCATCGCCGGTGGACGAAGTCGATCAGCAACGGCCCCATCTCGGCGACCGAGCGGGAAAGCTTCTACAGCATCGCGATCCATGCGCCGTGGGGTCGCGTGGGATCGCTCCTCACCCGCCTCGACGCACCGGCGATCGAACGCCTGGTGGCCGCGGCACGCGCCACGGCGGGACCGCGGCTCGAGCCACCGAGCGAAGGCCCGACCGACTGCGTCCTCGAGCCCGACGCCGCCGCCGTGCTGCTCCACGAAGCGGTGGCGCATGTGCTCGAGGCCGATCTTCTCGCCCGCGGAGGCGATCCGGAGGCCGCGATCGGCGTCGAGCTGGGCAGCCCTCACCTGGACATCTTCGACGATCCAGCCGGCGCTCCCGAGTCGGTTCGACGCCTGGCGGACGACGAAGGGTTCCCGACCCTACGCCGCTGCCTGCTGCGCGCCGGGCGGATCGAGCAGCCGATCGCCGATGCGGCGTGGGCACGGCGGCGGGAACGCTTGGAACCCGGCGGCGGTCGCCGCGGCGACCGGCACGAGCCACCCGACCCGCGCTCGAGCCATCTCGAGCTGATCCCGGAAGCCGAGCCGACGCTCACCGCCACGCCGGCCGAGGCGTTGGGCGACGGCCTCATCGTGTCGCGCGTCGAGCGAGGGCGCCTCGATCCAGCAACCGGGCATCTGCGCCTGATGATCCCGAGGGCGATGCAGGTCGCCGGCGGAACCATCGTCGGCGCAACCGGTCCGTTCGCCATCGTCGGTCACGTCGCGGAGGTGCTGGGAACGATCGCCGGCACCGGCGCCGAGGCGGTGGCCAGCGGCGCCGGCTGGTGCGCGAAACATGGACGACGCCTGCCGGTTTGGGCGACGACACCAGCGGTCTTCTGCCGCGGCCTCGAGATCCGCCGATGAGCGCCATCGACCATGGAGCACCCGACGTGGGAGCGATGCGCGAGGCCCTGGCCGCCGTCCGACGCTCGGGCGTCGTGCGCGCCGAGATCTTCGCCAAAATCGGCCGGTCGCGCAGCTACGCATGGTCGAGCGAGCGGGAGTCTGCGTCCCTCGAGCGACGCGAGGCGGGCTGGCTGGTGCGCGCCGGCGACGACGACCGCTCGTTCGTCTTCGCGGCGAGCGGCCCTCCTCGTCCGCTGCGCACTTGGCCTAGCGCCCATCCGGGCGGCCTTCGGCTGCCGAGCCCTTCGACGGCGAACGACTGGCCGAACCCGCCGTGGACGCCGCCGCCCGGGCTCGACCTGCCGCTGCTTGGCGAGTCGGAGGCTTGGGAGCTTTTTCGCGCGATCGATCGCGAGCTGAATCGACAGCTGGCCGGCGCCGGTCTGATTCGAGCGCGCCTCGACGACGGAGCGAGCGGCTCGCGACTTCTGTCGTCCACCGGCCTCGAAGCGAGCTCGCGCGCACGGCTGGCGGAGCTGCATCTCGAAGCGCGCGGCCCGGGTCGGCCCGCGACGATGCGCGAGCTGGTTCAGGTCGACCGTGCCGGCAGGCGCTTCGATGCGCACCGCCTGGCCCAGCGGTTGGCCGACCGTCTCGAGATTGCGCAGCGCGGGGAAGCGATCGCTCGCGATCGCGCCGACGTGGTGCTCGCGCCACCGGTGGCGGCGCAGCTGCTGGCAGCGACCTCCAGCCTCTGGCTCGGCGCGGGCGTCACCGAGCCGAGTCGGGTCGGCATGTCGGCGCTGACGGTGCTGGACGCGCCGCGCCTCGACGGCGGCCTCGTCTCGAGCGCGGTCGACGGCGAGGGATTGCCGACACGGGACATCCCGCTCATCGAGGCCGGTCAACGCCAGGCGCTTTTGCGCCCGTGGTGGCGCCCCGGCAACGACCTGCCGACCGGCTGCATGTGGCGAAGCAGCTGGCGAACGCCACCGCGGCCGCGGCCCGCTCAGCTCATCATCGAGCCGCAGCCCACCGTGCGCACTGGCGACCTGGTGGCCGAGTTGGCGCGCGGCTACTACCTGCTGGAGGCGCTCGGCGCGGTGCGCGTGGACGGCGAGCGGTTCGCTCTCGAAGTCGAGGGCTTCTCGCTGCGGCGCGGAGAAGCGCCGAGCGCCCTGCGCGGCGCGTGGTTGTGCGGCACCGTGTCCAGTCTCTGGCGAGGCGTCGTCGCCGTGGCGCGCGATCTTCAGTTCTCGCCGGTCGCCGCAGGGCCGGCGGCCGGCGCGATCGTCGGCTCGCCGAGCCTGATGGTGCGCGGCCTCGAGCTACGCGCCGGCTGATCAGCCAGCGGTCGAGTCGGTCTCGAGCCGCAGCTCAAGACTCGCCGTCGATCCGCGGCTCGGGCGATAGCGACGCCGATCCGGCGTCTCCGACGTTGAGTCGGTCGCGCTCGAGGCTTCCGGCGCCGAGCCCGCGTCCGTCGTCGAGGTCGACGGCGCCGCGTCCGTGGCTTGGGGGCCGCCCGTGCGCTGCTCACGTGGCGCGGCACGGGGAGTCGTCACGACTCCGATCGAGGCGCCACCACGGGTCACGGTCGACGGTCGACTCTGCACGTCACCGCGGGTCGATGCCGCGTCGCGGCGCTCGATCACGCTGCCCTCCGGCGCCGACTGCAGACGCTCGGCCGCAACGCCGGACTCCGTTGCGATCGCCGGCCGGCCGGTGGCAGACGGTCGGCGTGCCTCGGCTTCCTCCTGAATCATCGGATCAGCCTCTTCCTCCGACTCGACGGAGGCCGCGAGGACGGGTTCGACCATCAAATTGGCGATGCGCGTGGCATCGGCGTAGCGAGCCGGCGTCTCGACGCGTCGCTGCTCAGCGCGGAAATGGTCGCTGCGCAAGAGCGCCTCGGCCATCAGGCCGTTGTCGATGACGTGCGGATTCTCGCTCGGAAACGACAGCATCGGGTCGAGGGCAAAGGAGCGCGCATAGCGCTCGACCGCGGCGTCGCGGCGGCCGTCGGACTCGAGCAGCACACCGAGCTGGTAATGCGCCCAGGCGTAATCCGGATCAAGCTCCAGCAGATCGCGATAGAGATCGCCGGCCTCTTCGAGCCGACCGAGACGCTGCGCCAGCGAGGCGAGATTGAACCAAGCGTCGGCATAGCTCGGCGCGAGATCGACCGCTCGTCGATAGGCAACCTCCGCCGCGTCGACGTCGCCGAGCAGCAGATAGAGATTGCCAAGATCGTTGTGCAGCTGCGGATTCTCGGGCTGGGCGGCGATCAGTGCCAGCTGCTCCTCGAGCACAGGCTCGAGATCGTAGCCCTGAACAGTGGAGGCGACCAGGGCACCGAGCGCCAAGAAGCCGACGATCGAACAACACATCAGACGAAAACGGGTCACGGGTTCTCCTCGAGGGGTCGCGACGGCGGCCCGCTCAGCTGCTCCCGGCCGCGTCGCGCAGCGGGCGAGCCTTGAGCTTGAGTTTGTCGCCCTCTCGAGCGACCCGGAATTGGATGTCGGCACAGCCGGTCTTCTGACGGATGGCAGTCACCTGGCGATCGAGGTAGCTGCGGAAGCGCTCCAGATCCATCGTCGGCGATCGGTCGCCCGACGCCAGGTAGAGGCGCTGATAGAGCGCTTCGACGGCGTTGGCCTGCGAGTTCTGGCCAACGACGACACCGCGTTCGGGATCCAGCTGCGGCGCCGGCGCGGCGCTCCGCCGCCCGCCGCCGAGCTCACGCTGTCGGCGCCGGCGGTTGAAGAGGTCGATCAGGCTGTTGAACTTCGCCTCGAGCGTATTGAGCCGAAATGTCTCGGCTGTCCCGCCGCGCTGTGCTCCCGACCGCAACCGGCGAATCGAGGCGAGAATCCGCTCGCGCAGATCCTCGGGCGGAATCTGCAGATCGCCGCCAAAGAACCGCTGCACGTCGACGCGATACGTCTCGATCTGTCGCGCCAGCTCCTGCAACTCGCGATCGAGGGCCTTGCGCGCTTCGTCGCTCGAACGTGCAGGCAGGCCACGGTTTGGGCCTCGGGATCCGGGGGCTGGAGGTCGGGGACTCGGCACAGTGAACGTCGTCGAGAGAGCCGTCGGGCCGGGGCGCGGCGGCCGGTTAGAATTCGCTCACCATGCTCGATCCATCGGGACGGGGCGTCGGTGAGCGCTCCGCCGGATTATACGGATGTGCTTTTGCGCCGGTCCAAGTCGCCTCGCGACGCCTGACGCCGGCCGGGGCGCCATGAGCGGCGGCCGGATCGTCGTCGTGGAAGACCGCGACGCGCTGCGCCGGCTGATGGTGCGTGCCCTCGAAGCCGAGGGCTGGATCGCCCGATCGGCCGCCACCGTCGCGGAGGCCCGGCGCGAGATCACCGGCAGCGTCCCGGTCGACCTCGTCTTGACGGACCTGCGTCTGCCGGACGGCGACGGCCTCGACGTTCTGCGCCTCGCCGCGGGACGGCGGCCAGCGCCGCCGGTCCTGATGCTCACGGCTTTCGGATCGATCGAGACCGCGGTCGACGCCATGAAGCTCGGCGCGGCCGACTTTCTCGAGAAGCCGGTCGAGATCGACGACCTCGTCACCCGTGTCCGAGGGCTTCTGCGCCCGGAGGCCGACGCCGCGATTCCAGCGTTCCAGCCGCCGGGCGACGCGCCGGCGATCATCGGTTCGCACCCGCGGCTGCGCGCGGCACTGAGGCTTCTCCAGCGGGTCGCTCCGACCGAGAGCACCGTGCTCGTGACCGGCGAGAGCGGCACGGGGAAAGAGCTCTTCGCGCGAGCGATCCACGCGCTGTCGAAACGGACCGGGGCACCGTTCGTAGCCGTCAACTGCGCCGCTATCCCTGAAGCGCTGATGGAAAACGAGCTGTTCGGGCATGAGAAAGGGGCCTTCACAGGTGCCGATCGGCGCCAGGCCGGGCGCTTCGAGCAGGCGCACCGCGGCACGCTCTTCTTGGACGAGGTGGGCGAGCTGAAGCTGGAGGTGCAGGCGAAGGTGCTGAGGGCCGTCGAGGAGCGGCGCTTCGAGCGCGTCGGTGGCGCCGAGACCTTTGAGGCGGACGTGCGCGTGGTCGCCGCCACCAACCGGGACCTGCACGCGATGGCGGCCGATGGGACCTTCCGCCGCGATCTCCTCTACCGCCTCGATGTCTTCCCGATCGAGCTTCCGTCCCTCGCCGATCGACGCAGCGACATCCCGCCCCTGGTGCGCCACCTCGCCAGCCGTCTCGCCAAACGGCTCGATCGCCGGCCGCCGCGTTTCGATCGCGACGTCCTGGAGCGCCTCGCCGAGGAGCCCTGGCCGGGCAATGTGCGCCAGCTCGCCAACGTGCTTGAGCGGCTGCTGATCCTGTGCGATGGCGACCCGACTCTGACCGACGTCGAGCGCCTGCTGCGGCGCGCCGGCGGCGACGAACCGTCAGCGCTCGACGAAGTCGAAGAGCTGCGCGACGCCCTGCGCCGCACCGACGGCGACAAGCGCCGCGCGGCCGAGCTATTGGGCGTCAGCTATCGGACGCTGCAGCGGCGCGTTCGCCGCCACGATCTCGAGGGATTTCCGCACTACTGCCCGTGAGCCCGGGCGCTCTCGCTCAACCGCTGCGGACGGGTCAGCCGGCGGGCGCTTCCGCCGTCGGCTCGGGCTCGGCTGGCGACGCATCGGCGTCTTCGCGCTGACCACCGAGCGTGATGAAGCCAATCTCGAAGGCCGGCTCACCCTCGATCGTGACCGCGCGCGGAAAAACCGCTCGGAAGCGGGTCGACGAGTTGCCGCCGAGCGCCTGTCGGTCCAGGAAGGCGCTCGCAGACAGCTCGCCGTAGTTCGGCTCATTGATGGTCACCTCGAGGCGGACCCCACCGGCCGTCCCGGTCCCCGAGTTGCGCAGCGTGCCCATCACCTCGAGGCCCTGGCCATCGCGCGTCTCAGCGCTGCGCCAGCCGATGACATCGAGCTTC
>JBCBCF010000171.1:0-9517 GCA_038530905.1 Acidobacteriota bacterium | reverse complement strand
GACCGGCCGCCGGTGGCGCCTTGGGAGGGATCGCCGATGCTTGCTCGCTGGATCGCCGACCTGATCCTGGTCGTCCACGCCGCCTTCGTGCTCTTCGTGGTGTTTGGCGCGTTGTTGGTGGCGCGCTGGCCGCGCCTTGCCTGGCTGCATCTACCGGCGGTGGCCTGGGGATTCACCGTCGAAGCGACCGGCTGGTTCTGCCCGCTGACCGACTTCGAGAACGCTTGGCGTCGACAGGCTGGCGAGCAGGGCTACGAAGGCGGCTTCCTCGA
Source organism: Acidobacteriota bacterium (assembly GCA_038530905.1). Taxonomy (GTDB): domain Bacteria; phylum Acidobacteriota; class Thermoanaerobaculia; order Multivoradales; family J023; genus JAUIJL01. The sequence continues at coordinate 9,245 of JBCBCF010000171.1, read as the reverse complement.
GCATTATCTGCTGTCGATGCTCTACCCCGAGGGACTCACGCGAACGCATCAATGGCTGATGGCGCTCTTTGTTGTCGTCGTGAACGGGGTGCTCTACGCACGCCTCGTGCGGCGTTGGCGGCGCGAACGGCAGGAGGAGGCGGTCGTCTGAGCTGTGCGCGTCTGAGCCTTGGCGTCAGACCGGATTCGGCACGTCGATGAATTCGACGCGCAGGCCGAAGCGCTCCGCGACATGCTCGCCAAGCGCGCGGATGCCGGAGCGCTCGGTGGCGTAGTGGCCGGCCGAGAGGTAGTGGATGCCTGCCTCACGCACGACGTTCATCACCCACTCGCTGACCTCACCGGTGATGAAGGCATCGAGGCCAAGGTCGATCGCTGCGTACACGTCTCGCTGGGCGCCGCCGGCCACGATGCCGAGCGTGCGGGCGGGATCAGGACCGGCGGGAAACATCAGCGGCTCTTGGCCGAAGACTTCCGTGGTGCGGCGGCGCAGCTCGGCCGCAGAGATCGGCTCTTCGAAGCGGCCGTGCCAGCCGATGTCGATGCCGCGGTTGGCGGCGAACGTGGCGAGATCGACGAGGCCGAAGGCGCGGGCCGCCAGCACGTTGTTGCCGAGCACGCCGTGGCGATCCAGCGGCAGGTGGTAGGCCAGCAGATTCAGATCGTTCTCGATCAGGGTCCGCACGCGGCGAGCGCGAAATCCGACGAGCGTCGACGGCTGGCCGTCCCAGAACAATCCGTGGTGGACGAGCACCGCGTCGGCGTCGAGGTCCGCTGCGCGGTCGAAGAGCTCGACGCAGGCCGAGACGCCGGTGACCACGGTCTCGATCTCGTCGCGCCCCTCGACCTGCAGGCCATTGGGTCCGTAGTCGCTGCCGGTCGAGATGTCCAAATAGTCGTCGAGATAGTCGACCAAATCGGCTCGCTTCATGATCAGTCTCCGGGGAAGGGAATCAGGAGTCGATCGAGCGTGCCCGCTCGGGGCGGGCGAGGCGGGCGACGTCGGCGAGCGAAGGAGGCACGCCGTCAGCGGGCGCGATCGCCCCGTCCTGACGATCGATCAGCCGCCGACGCACTTCGTCGAACTGCTGTTCGTGCGCCAGGAACGCATCGACCAGCGTTGGATCGAAATGCAGGCCGCGATCGATGCGGATGCGGCGCACTGCCTCTTCGTGAGGCACGGCGTCCTTATACGGACGGCGGCTCGTGATCGCGTCGTAGGCGTCGGCGATGGCGACGACTCTCGCCGGCAGAGGAATCTCGTCGCCCGCCAGACCGTGTGGGTAGCCGTTGCCGTCCCAGCGCTCGTGATGGAAATAGGCGATGTCCATCGCCATCGATAGGAACGTCGAGCGGTGATGGTCGTCTAGCACCGTGCGCAGAGTGTCGCCGCCGATGGTCGTGTGGGTGCGCATGATCGTGACCTCATCAGAGGTCAGCGGGCCAGGCTTGCGCAGAATGGCGTCGGGAATCCCCACCTTGCCGATGTCGTGGAGCGGGCTCGACTTGAAGACCCAGAGCACGAACTCGTCGTCCACCAGGTCCGCGTGCGGCCCGATGCGGATGGCCTCCGCCAGGATGCGGCTGTACTCCTGCATGCGCTCGAGATGCAGGCCGGTCTCGCTGTCGCGACTTTCCGCGAGCTTGGCGAGGGTGGTCAGCGCGATGTCGCGCGTCCGGCGGATCTCTTGCGTCTGGTCTTCGACCATCCTTTCGAGCTTTTCTTGATACTCGCGGTTTTCGCACAGCAGGCGGTGGCGCTCGAAGGCGCGCTCGACCGTATTGGCCAGATCCTCGAGATCGAAGGGCTTCGCCAGGTAGTCGTAGGCACCGGCGCGTAGACACGAACGGACCGTCGCCAGATCGGATAGTCCGGACACCATCAACACCTGAAGATCTGGTGCGATGTCTTTGATCTGACGCAGAAGCTCGACGCCGGAGATCCCGGGCATCTCGATGTCGAGCATCGCGAGCGATGGCGGAGCGTCGGAGCCGGCGATGCGGAGCGCTTCGCGCGCGTCGCCGGTGGCGGCCGCGCGATGGCCGAGAAACGCGAGCTGGGACACGACCAATTCGCGAATGGTCGGTTCATCGTCGACGACGAGAATGTCGACAGTCATGAGCGTCGTGGGCCGGGAGTCATGAACGTCGTGGGCCGTGCTGCACGAAACAACCGCCGGACGGCGGGCGCCGACCGACGATCGTCGAGATTCGACGAAAGATCGAAGGAGGCTCGAAGAAGCCTCAGTCTAACCGACCCGTGGCCGGTCCCGACGGATCATCCGAAGGCCGGGTCACCGAGCGCTCTCGAGAGCGCTCGGTGAAGCCGTCGGACCGGCGCCGGTTCAGCGATTGCCGCCGCGACCGCGACCGCGACCGCGGCCGCCGCCGCCCCCGCCCCCGCCGTTGCCGCCCCGTCCGCGACCGCCACCGCGACCGCCGCCGCGACCGCCGCGACCGCCTCGGTCACCACCGCGACCGCCGCGGTCGTCGTCGCCGCCACCCGAGGTGTCGGCGAGATGCGCCAGCGGATCGTTCTCTGGATCGTAGTTCGGATCATCGAGCAGCGCCGCCTTGCGCGATAGACGGATGCGGCCCTTGTCGGAGTCGATGTCGAGCACCTTGACCCGCACCTGATCGCCCTCTCGCAGGATGTCGCTGGTCTCCCGGACGCGGAACGGCGCCAGCTCGCTGATGTGGAGCAGACCCTCCGTGCCCGGCAGAATCTCGACGAAGGCACCGAAACCTTCGACGCGAGTCACGACGCCCTCGTAGATCCTGCCGATCTCCGGCACCTCGGTGAGCTGCTCGATGATCGAGATCGCCCGCTTGGCGGCGATACCGTCCGGTGCAGCCACCAGCACGCGCCCGTCGTTGTCGATCTCGATCTCGCAGCCCGTCTCTTCCTGGATCGAGCGGATCGTCTTGCCGCCGGGGCCGATGATGTCCCGGATCTTGTCCTTCTGGACTTCGATCGTGTGCAGACGCGGCGCTCGCGAAGAGATCTCGTCGCGCGGCGACTCGATCACCTCGTTCATGATGCCGAGGATGTGCAGGCGGCCGGTGCGCGCCTGCTCGAGGGCGGTGCCCATGATTTCCTTGGTCACGCCGGTGATCTTGATGTCCATTTGCAGGGCGGTGATGCCCTCGGCGGTGCCGGCGACCTTGAAGTCCATGTCGCCATGGTGGTCTTCCTGGCCGGCGATATCGGAGAGGACGGCGAAGCGGTCGCCGCGCTTGATCAGACCCATCGCGACGCCGGCGACCGGGCCGCTGATCGGCACGCCGACATCGAAGAGCGCCAGCGATCCGCCGCACACCGTCGCCATCGACGACGAGCCGTTCGACTCGAGAATGTCGGAGACCAGGCGGACCGTGTAGGGGAAGTCTTCATCCGCCGGCAGCACCGGCGTCAGGGCTCGGCGCGCCAGCACGCCGTGGCCGATCTCACGCCGGCTCGGGCCGCGCAGGAACTTCACCTCACCGACCGAGAACGGCGGGAAGTTGTAGTGCAGAAGGAATTTCTGCATGGTCTCGCCGCCGTACTCTTCGATGATCTGCGCATCGCGGCGCGTGCCGAGCGTCGAGGTGACCAGCGCCTGTGTCTCGCCGCGGGTGAACAGCGCCGAGCCGTGAGTGCGCGGCAGAAGGCCGACCTCGACCGAGATCTCTCGGATGTCGTCGAGCGATCGCCCGTCGAAGCGTGTGCCCTTCTCGAGCACCGCTTCGGCGAGCAGCTCTTCTTCGAGCTGGGAGACGATCTTGCGAATCTCGCCCTTGGCCTCGTCGCGCCCTTCTTCGGGCAGGGTCTCGAGGTAGCCGTCGACCACCGCGGCGACCGCGGTTTTGCGCTCGAACTTCTCCGCGGTGTTGAGCGCCGTGCGCAGCGAATCGCGCAGATGCGTCGCGACATGCTCGAAACGCTCGGCGGAGTAGGGAGCCGGCGGATGCCACTCGGGCTTCTGAAGGCCCAGCTCCTTGAACATCTCGATCTGCACGCGGATGATCTTTTGCAGCTCGCGGTGGCCGGCGAAGATCGCTTCCAGCACCTCGTCTTCGGCGAGCTGGTTAGCCCCCGCCTCGACCATCGTCACCGCCTCTTCGGTGCCGACGACAATCAGGTCAAGGTCCGAGATGTCCCGCTCGGAGTTGGTCGGGTTAAAGACCAGCTCGCCGTCGATCATGCCAACGCGCACGGCGCCGACGGGGTTGTAGAACGGGATCTTCGACAGCGCCAGGGCTGCCGAGGCGCCGTTGATGGCGAGGACGTCGGGATCATGCTCCTCGTCGGCGGACCAGACCTGCGAAATGATCTGGGTTTCGGCGAAGTAGCCGTTCGGGAAGAGCGGCCGCAGCGGGCGGTCGATCAGGCGAGCGGAGATGATCTCCTTCTCGCTCGGCCGTCCCTCGCGCTTGAAGAAGCCACCGGGGATGCGGCCGCCTGCAGCCGTGTTCTCACGGTAGTCGACCGTGAGCGGCAGGAATGGACGCGGTTCGTACGGATCGCCTGCCATGCAGGCGGTGACCAACACCATCGTGTCGCCGGTCCGTACGATCACCGAACCGTCGGCTTGCTTGGCGAATTTGCCGGTCGAGATCGACAGGTTGCCGTGGCCGATCTGGATCTCTTTGGAGAGTTCAGGCATGAAAGATCTTTCCTTGAGGCGCGCCGTGCGGCGCGGGAAGAAGGGCCTCTAGGCTCGGGCGAGCCGGAGGCCTGAGGGCGCTCGGGCGAGCGCGGTCGATGTCGGGCACACCCGGCGGGGCCGGGCGGTCGATCAGATGCCGGTCGCCCGGCGTGCGCCGAGGGACCGGTGTGTCGCGGTCGGGTGGGGCCGGCCTATTTGCGAAGGCCGAGCGACTCGATGGTCTTGCGATACCGCTCGAGATCTTTGCGCTTCAGGTAGTCGAGCATGCGGCGACGCCGACCGACCAGTCGCAGCAGTCCGCGGCGGCCGTGGTGGTCCTTCTTGTGCGTCTTGAAGTGCTCGGTGAGGTGGTTGATCCGGTCGGTGAGCAGCGCGATCTGCACTTCCGGCGAGCCGGTGTCGGTCCCGTGCGCTCGATACGCGGTGATGATCTCGGTCTTCTGTTCGGTCGTCTGGGCCAAGGTTGGCTCTCCTTCGTCGTGCAGCCCTCGGCTGCTGTCTTTCGTTTCGTTCTCGTTGGGAAAGTTTATTCGAATGGTCGTTTCGCAGCATTCAATCAGCGGAAGACGACCTTCGGCTGCAGCACGCCGACGTTGCCGGTGCCGATGCGTTCGACCACCGCGCCGACGGCGATGAATCTGTGCCGGCGATTGAGGATCTTCACCCAATCACCCTCGCGTCCTTCGAGGTCGTGGAAGAGGACGCTCTGCCCGTTCTCGATGCGGCGCTCCTGCTGGGCGTCGGCGACGACCTCGCCGAACGGCAGCGGGACAGCGTCGAACGCCACCATCGGCGGGCCGATGTCGCCTGCACCGGTCTCGTCGACTCGCTCGCGGAGGGCGTCGAGGGTAATTGCCGCGTCGAGCTGAAAACCACCGATGAGCGTTCGGCGCAGCGAGGTCAAGACACCACCGACGCCGAGCTGCGCGCCGAGCTCATGGGCGATCGAGCGCGCGTAGGTGCCCGAGGAGCAGGCCAGGCGGAATCCGACGTCATCGTCGGGAGTCCAGTCGGCGCCGAGTCCGAGCGGCTCGAGCTCGTAGATGGTGACTTCTTTCTTGGTGTCCGGGACTTCTTCGCCGCGGCGCGCGAGCTCGTAAAGCTTCTTGCCCTGGACCTTCTTGGCGCTATAAGGCGGCGGCGACTGCAGATAAGTGCCGACGAAGGTCGACATCTCCCGCGCGATGCGCTCCGCATCGACGCCTTCGACCGGCGTCTCGGAGACCACCTCGCCGGTGGCGTCGTAGGTGTCGGTGGCGACACCGAGACGCAGCGTCCCCTCGTACACCTTCGGGGCGCGGATCAAGAAGCGGGTCAGGCGGGTGGCCCGCCCAAGCGTCAGGAGAAGCAGGCCGGTGGCTGCCGGGTCGAGCGTGCCGCAGTGACCGATCTTCTTCTGTCGCAGGATCTTTCGGCAGGAAGCGACGACGTCGTGGGACGTGCAGCCGTCGGGCTTGTCGACCAGCAGGAGGCCGTCACGCATGGCTTGCCTCCGGTGCGCTCACCTGCGCGCGCTCGAGCACGTCGGCCAGCGCTTCGACGATGCGCTCGCGGAGATCGCCGCGGTTGTCGGCTGCCACCCGAAAGCCGGCGGCGTTGCGATGACCGCCGCCACCCTCGGCACGCGCCACCGACTCGACGTCGATGGCGCCGCGCGAGCGGAGGGAGCCTTTCACGCCGCCGTCAGGAAGCTCGCGAAAGAAGGCGACCGCGTCGACGCCGCGGACCGAGCGCGGATAGTCGACCAGCCCTTCGGTATCGCTGGGCACGGCGCCGGTGCGCTCGAACATCGAGCGATCGATCCAGACCGTGGCGATCGACCCTTCGCGATGGAGCTCGAGGCTCGAGAGCGTCTCACCGAGCAGTCGTAAAGCGGCTGGGGAGCGGGACTCGTGAATCCACTGGGACACCCGCTCGGGCGAGGCGCCGGCGCGCACGAGACCGGCCGCCGCTTCAAACGCCTGCGGCGTGGCATTGCCGAAACGAAAGCCGCCGGTGTCGGTCTCGAGCGCCAGATAGAGGGCATCGGCGGTGTGGGCGTCAAGCCCGACGCCCAACGCTTCCGCGAGGCGCCAGGTCATCTCACCGACCGCGGGTGCCTCTGGCTCGACCCAATTGACGGTGCCGTACATGGAGTTGCCAAGATGGTGGTCGATGTTGAGCATGACCAGCTGCTCAAGGTGCCGGGCAAGGCCGTTGCGGTCGAGCGTCGGGCACTCGAAGAAGATCGCTGTGTCGCGGTCACCGAGCCAGGCTGGAGCCTCAGGGCCGACGTGGATCGCGTCGAAGCCGTCGAGCGGCGCAAAGATGGGCGGCGGCGGATCATGCAGCCAGACGCGGGTGTCGCGGCCACGCGCGCGCAGCAGGCGGGCCATGCCGAGCGAGGTGCCGACCGCATCGCCGTCTGGATTGAGATGGCTGGTGATGACGAAGCGCTGCCCGCGCTCGAGCAGCTCGAGGAGACGCTCAGGAATCATCGCCGTCCTCCGAGCCTGCTGAGCCCTCAGGGTCGAGTTGTTCGAGTAGGTCGCTGATGTGCTGGCTGTGCTCGGCGCCACGATCGAGGGTGAAATGGAGCTGTGGCACGGTGCGCAGGCGCACGCGCTTGGCCAGCGTCGAGCGGACGAAGCCCTGGGCGCGTTCGAGGCCGTCGAGCGCAGCTCGCCGTGCCGCCTCATCATCGCCAAGCACGGAGACATACACCTTGGCGTGGCCCAAATCGCGCGTCAGCTCGACGCGCGAGACCGTCGCCAGCGCAACTCTCGGATCTTTCATTTCTTGCCGCATGATGGCGGCGATTTCAGCGCGCACTACGTCGGCCACGCGCTCGTGTCGTTGACTCATCGTTTCTCTGCCCGTCGGAATCTCTCTGCTGGCTGGCGCCGTCTGCTGGTTGGCGCCGTCCGCTGCCTGGCGTCGTTCAGCTCATCGCCGTGCGAAGCCTTTCTCCGCCTGCCGATCCTGCCTAGTGGATCTCGACCAGCTCTGGCTCGAAGCGCGTGACTACCGCGTCGAACTGTTGATCGAGAACGCTGCGCATGGCGTCGAAATGGCGCTCGGCCTCACCGTCGCTGCGCGCTACGACGGCCAGGCCGATCTCGGCGCGTTGATGCAGGTCGTGATGATCGGTTTCGGCCACCGAGACCTTGAGCCGTGCATGCAGACGGTCCACCAGGCCCTTGACCACCTTGCGCTTCTGCTTGAGGCTGCGTGCCTCCGGCAGGTGCAGCTCAAGCGTCACGACACCGACGATCATCCTCTGTTCGCCGCGCCACCGATCACAGGGTCGGCGCGACCTCCTCACGCTCGTAGGCTTCGATCTGATCGCCTGGCTTGACGTCCTGGAAACCCTCGAGGCCGATGCCGCAATCGAAGCCCGAGCGGACCTCGGCGACATCATCCTTGAAGCGTCGGAGCGACGCCAGCTTGCCTTCGTACACCACCACGTTGTCGCGCAGCAGACGAACGCCGGCGCCGCGTGGAATGACGCCGTCGGTGACGTGGCAACCGGCCACGACGCCGATCTTCGGCACCTTGAACGTTTCGCGGACCTCGGCGACTCCGCGCTGAACCTCGCGGAACGTGGGCTCGAGCAAGCCGGTCATGGCCGCCTTCACCTCGTCGAGCAGCTCGTAGATCACCGTATGCAGGCGAATGTCGACCTGCTCGGTTTCTGCGAGCTGCGACGCGTTGCGCTCCGGCCGCACGTTGAAGCCGACGATGATCGCGTTCGACGCCGAGGCGAGAAGAACATCGTTGGTCGAGATCGCGCCCACCGACTGGTGGATCACTTTCAGCTCGACCTTCTCGGTCGACAGCTTTTCGAGCGAGTCCTTGATCACTTCGACCGAGCCATGAACGTCGGCCTTGACAACGACCGGCAGCTCCTTCGTCTCCTCTTTGCCCAGCTCCTCGAAGAGGTTCTCGAGCGAGAGGCGTCCGGCCTTCGGTGCCAGATCGCGCTGACGCTGCTCTTCAGCACGGAAGGCGGCGATCTCTCGCACCTTCGACTCGTCGGCGTAGACCTGGATCAGATCGCCGGCGTTGGGCAGGTCGTCGAAGCCGGTCAGCTCGATGGCGGTCGACGGGCCGGCCTTCTTGAGCCGGTCGCCGCGGTCGTCGATCATCGTCCGCACGCGACCCCAGGTAGAACCAGCGACGAAGACCGAGCCGCGCGAAAGAGTGCCGTCCTGCACGACGACAGTGGCCACGATGCCGCGACCGACCTCTTTGCGGGCCTCGACGATCACGCCGCGGGCCGGGAGCGTCGGCGCGGCCTTCAGCTCGAGAAGGTCGGCGGTCAAGAGCAGCATCTCGAGCAGGCTGTCGATGCCTTCACGCTTGAGCGCCGAGACTTCGACAGAGACGGTGTCGCCGCCCCAGTCTTCGACCACCAGCCCCTGATCGCTCAGCTCCTTGCGCACGCGGTCGAGGTTGGCGTTCGCTTTGTCGATCTTGTTGATCGCTACCACGATCGGCACCTTGGCGGCGCGTGCGTGGTTGATCGCCTCGATCGTCTGCGGCATGACGCTGTCGTCCGCCGCCACCACCAAGACCACAATATCGGTCACCTTGGCGCCGCGGGCGCGCATCATG
>JBCBCF010000170.1:0-9548 GCA_038530905.1 Acidobacteriota bacterium | reverse complement strand
GGATCGCTCGAGTTCGCGCTCGAACGAACCCGCAGCCGCCAGCGGATGGTCTGCCCGATGCTGAACGGTCCGCCGGTCGTCAGTCGGTCCTTCTGTGGCGTGAACTGCACGAACGGCCCGGAGATCTGGAAGCTTCGGCAGTTGTTCAGGTCCTGGACCGGTTGATCGAGGCCGCCGACATCGAAGACCGCGGTGAGATCGGCGCAGTTCTGGACGGTGTCACCGACTGACACCGGATTGCCCAGGTTGTCGGGGTTGATCACCTGCGAGCGGATGTCCGGCCGGTTGGCGGCGTTCGTCGGCGCCATGCCGGCAGGCGCCTGGCCGAAGTCCCAGCGGACGCGGGTGATGAACTCGCCCGCGGCCAGAGCCGGGACGGTGAAGGTCTGATTGGCGGCGCCGGGTGAGCCGTTGGTGCCGAGCGCGACGAAGCCGGCCGAAAGGTTGGTTTCGTACGTGATCGCGACCGATGCCGGGGGATTGTCATAGCGCCCGGAGGTGACATTCAGAACGGTGACCTCGATCGGCACGTCGTCGACGACCGCGAAGCCGTCCAGTGGCACGTTGCCGGTGTTGCGCGGATCGAGCTGCCAATCGAAGGTCTGGTTGAACGTCGGCGGAATCGGCCCCGACGTGCGCTTGGCCAAGGAGCCGCCAGGCGAGGCCGTGAACGTCTCGACGGTATGCGTGAGGCCGATCGGCCCGTAGCTTTCTGTCGGCTCACCGACCGGCGTGCCGGTGGTCGAGAACGTGTTGGTCACGGACTGGCCGTCGGTGAAGGTCGCGCTCGGGAAGAGGACGCTGACAACGATGTCTTGGCGCTGCGAGGCGTCGATCGAGAACGGTCCCGACCACACGAGGGCTGGTGCTACGGCGCCGATGCAGCCAGGCTCGCAGTCGGCTGCCGGTGTTGCTCCTTGGAAGACGGAGCCTGCCGGCAGGGTGTCGCTGAACGTGACGCCTGAGACGTCGAGCGAGCCGTCGTTTCCCGAGACGGTCATGCGCAGTCGGTATTGCACGGTCTGATCGAGCAGCGCGGGATCTGTCAGCAGCGTCTTCGTGAGGGTCACCATCGGAGAGGCGACGGCCGTCACGTCGACTGGCGGAGTGGTGAATGTGCCTGGGGTGGTCTCGAGGTTGATCCCGTCGGCCGTGTTGGTGGCGACCGTGCCGTCCGGTGTCGAGCCGTTGGGGAAGCGGACGTTGATCAGGAGATCGCCGCTATTGCCGGCGGTCAGCGGATTCACGAAGACGAACTCGACCTGCGTCCGGCCGGTGCCCATGAAGTTGGGCGTGACGTTGATTGCCGCCACGTCGCCAGCCGGGCTCGTTGGAATCGTGTTGACCAACTCGACCTCGGCCGGGAGCAGATCGACCACGCGCGCGTTGGCGCAGTCGGTCGAGGTATTGGTGCAGCTGTAGGTCAGCCGGTAGCCGAAAGTGGCGCCGGTGAGCTTGGTGTTGCCGGGGTCGACGGTGACGGCGGACTTCTGCAGCGGCTGGGCAACGGCGGAGGTCGGGACCAGCCAGACGCCCGACAGGAGCGCGGCCGCGAAGATCAAACGAAGGAACGACGCGTTCTTGAGCATGAGGATCAATCTCTTCGTGATGTGAGGCGTTGAGTGAGCGCACGGCGATCTCTCGGCCGCCACTTGGATTGAGTGGATTCCTGCGCGGTCCCGACCTGAAGCGAAGGCATCAGCTCGATGCTGTCGGTGAGAAGAGCACTTTGTCGGAACGGGGGCTGTCCAACAAGATAGCTCAATCGGATTACGGCTTACGTAAAGATCCGCTCGAGCCGCTCGCAGACGACGGCCAGGCTGCCGTGCCGGGTCGCGGGCACGGTGCAGGCGGGCGGCGTCGGGTGTCGAGGCAGGCGACCAGGCAGGCGCTGAGGCAGGCGGAGAGGTCCAGCCGAGCGCCCGGTCGCGATCAGTCGGGCATCGGCAGCAGCAGGCGCTCGATGGCGACCGCGCGGCCCGAGCTCGCGTTGATCTCCACCTGCAGGCCGGCGAGGCGGACGTCGTGCTTCGCCACATCGAGATGCACGTGGCGCTGGGTGCGGAAGCGCTCGAGCACCTTCTCGACCTTGCAGCCGATGACGCCGTCGTACGGTCCGGTCATGCCGGCGTCGGTTTGAAAGGCGGTGCCGCCCGAGAGAATGCGCTCATCGGCAGTTGGGACGTGCGTGTGGGTGCCGACCACCGCCGACACCCGACCGTCGAGGTAGTGGCCGAGGGCCTGCTTCTCGCTCGTGGCTTCGGCGTGAAAATCGACAAAGGCGATCCGAACGTCGTTGGGAAGCTCGGCGAGCAGGGCGTCGGCGACGAGGAACGGGTCGTCGAGGTGCTTCATGAACACCCGGCCTTCGAGGTTGATCGTCGCGATCTTGTGGCCGGCGGCGGTCTCGCCGAGATGAACCCCGCGCCCCGGTGCGTCGCTCGGATAGTTCGCCGGCCGCAGCAGCTTGTCGTGGCGGTCGAGCAGCGGCACGCCTTCGCGCTTGTCCCAGATGTGATTGCCGCTCGTGTAGCAGTCGATCGGCAGCGCGTCGAGCTCGCGGAGGACGTCCGGAGTCACGCCGATGCCGCCGGCCGAGTTCTCGACGTTCACGATCACGTAGTCGAGCCGACGCTCGTCGATCAGCGTCGGCAGCAGGCGCTGGAGGGCGCGCCGCCCGGGGCGGCCCATGACGTCGCCGACGAAAAGCAGGCGAATCGTGGCGCCGTCAAGGTTCGCCTCGTCGCTCATTTCGCCACTCCGATCGAACGCGTTTCGCGGATCACCGTCACTTTGATCTCTCCTGGATACGTCAGCTCGCGCTCGACCTTCTTGGCGATGTCTTTCGACAGCCAGATCGCCTCTTCGTCCGTCACGCGACCGGAATCGACGATCACGCGCACCTCGCGACCGGCCTGGATGGCGAATGTTTTCTGCACGCCCTTGAAGCCCTGCGCCAGCTCTTCGAGCTTCTCGAGGCGCTTGATGTAACTCTCGAGCACTTCGCGGCGGGCCCCGGGGCGGGCGGCCGAGAGAGCGTCGGCGGCGGTCACCAGCACCGCCTCCACGGTCTCCGGGTCGTAGTCGCCGTGGTGGCAGGCCATGGCGTGGACCACCGCCTCGTCCTCACCGTATTTGCGCAGCAGATCGATCCCCAGGTCGAGGTGGCTGCCCTCCATCTCGCGGTCGACCGCCTTGCCGATGTCGTGCACCAGGCCGGCGCGTTTGGCCACGTGGATGTCGGCACGCAGCTCGGCGGCCATCGTCGCGGCGAGGTAGGCCACTTCTTTCGAGTGCTTGAGGACGTTCTGGCCGTAGGACGTCCGGAAGCGCAGGCGGCCGAGCAGCCGGACCAGTTCCGGATGCAGGTCGGGAATGTTCAACTCGAGAAGCGTCGACTCTCCCTCGCGCTGAACGCGCTCTTCGAACTCGGCCTGCGTCTTCTCGACGACTTCTTCGATGCGGGCTGGGTGGATGCGACCGTCGGTGATCAGGCGCTCGAGGGCGACACGCGCCACCTCCCGGCGGTAAGGATCGAAGCCCGAAAGGATCACCGCCTCGGGAGTGTCGTCGACGATCAGATCGACGCCGGTGGCCATCTCTAGAGCGCGGATATTGCGCCCCTCGCGACCGATGATGCGCCCCTTCATCTCGTCGTTGGGCAGGAGGACGACCGACACCGTCGTTTCGGCGACGTAGTCGGAGGCGTTGCGCTGGATGGCGTTGGCGATGATGCGCTGAGCGTGACGGGTGGCCTGCTCGCGCGCCTCGTCTTCGAGCCGCTTGATCAGATGCGCTGCATCGTTGCGCGCTTCGGTCTCGACATTGCGCATCAGCTCGTCTCGCGCCTGCTGGGCCGTCAGGCCGCCGATCTGCTCGAGCTTCTGGCGCTCGTCCGCGATCAGCCGGTCGAGATCTTCCTGGCGTTGGTCGAGGTCGCGCTCAAGGCGGGTGACGGCGCGGTCATGCGCGGCCAGATCCTTTTCGTGCTGCGTTTGTTCCGTCGCGCGCGCATCGAGTTTGTCTTCGCGCGTCTGCAGGCGCCGTTCCAGCTCCTCCAGCTCGTCGCGTCGTTTCCGCGACGCCTTCTCGAACTCTGTGCGCGCCTGGAGAAGCTTCTCTTTTGCCGCCAGCTCGGTTTCGCGCAGCGTGGCCTGCCGCTCGATCTCCGCGCGCTTGCGCAGGTGCTGCGCGTCGCGCTCGGCCTCCGCAACGAGCTTGGAGGACGATCGACGGACGAAGAGAAAATAAAGCTGGAGACCGACGACCGCCGCGAGCAGAAGAACGGCGGCGACGACGAGAGCCTGGTTCAAGGCGTCCCCCGACGAGCGATCAGCAGGGGGGCGAGGTGCGGGATCTGCGGCGAGATGCGTGGAGCGAAACGACGCATCCCCGTGTGGCTGGTGAACCCTGAAGCGGTTAGAACCGAGTTCCAACCAAGTGGGTGTCCTCAGCGCCGACCGTCAGCGTCCCCGTGCGAGCGGGGCTGGCTCGGGGCGGCGCAATTCGAACCCCCGTTACCGAAGTGTTGGTTCTAGTGACTTAGCGATTCTCCCAGACCACACGGAGATGCAAATTCTTTGTTCGGCGAGCGCTCGAGGCGTCAGCGCGTTGCCTGTTCAGCCATCGATCGCGGCATCGAGTCGATCGATCAGCCCTCGCATCCTGTCATCGATCCCAGCTCGTTCCCCTTCCTGCTGCTGGTTGTTCTGGACCAGCTCGTCCGCCAGGTTCAGCGCCGCGAGAATCGCGATCTTCCCGCTGTCGACCACCGGAACGTGGTCGCCGATCTCACGCATCTTTCGGTCGACGATCGCCGCGAGGCGGTGGAGGGTCTCTCGATCCTGCTCACCCCGGACGTGGTAAACCGCTCCGAAGATCTCGACGTCGGTCGACGTGATGCTCCTCGAAGTCAAGGTCGTTCCTTCCGATATCCGACGGATCCGCTATCTTGGATGCCGTCGTTCGAAATCGGCCGGCCGATTTCGAGTTGAGGCCGTCGAGCGCGGCGGGCATTCGAGCGGCGCGACAGGTCGTGAGAATCCAGCTCAATCCGTCTAAACGCTGAGAACCCAGCGGTTTGAGCAGGCCGGGACTATAGCACAGGCCGTCGGCAAGGGCTCGCTCCCGGGTTTGGCACCGGTCCTGGTCACCCATCCGCCCGCCGGCTCGGTTCGGCCCGCTGGCTCGGTTCGACCCGTCCCGCGGAGCCGATCGCGTTGACGGCGGCAGGCGTCGCTACTCGGCCAGCTCGACCGGTCGCTGCTCGGGCCGCGGGCGTCGACGAACGATGGAAGCGGCGGTCGAGCGCAGCAGCCCGCCCAGGTCGTCGAAGAAGGTGTAGGTGATCGGCACGACGAGAAGCGTCAGCAGCGTCGCGGTCGCCATCCCGCCAATCAGGGTCGTCGCGAAGCTCTTGTACGACAGGCCGATCGATGTTTGACCGCCGAAGATCAGCGGCACCATGCCCGAGATGGTCGTCAGCGCCGTCATCATGATCGGCCGGAAGCGCCGCTCGGTCGCGGTCAGCAGGGCCTCGCGCCGCACCAGGCCTTCTTCACGCAGGCGATTCACGTAGTCGATCAGGACGATGCCGTTGTTCACCACGACGCCGATCAGCAGCACGATGCCGACGAGGCCGAGGGGGTCGAGGCCGAAGCCGAGAAGCCAATGTGCCCAATACACGCCGATGATGGCGAGCGGGATGGTCGTGACGATCGACAGCGGCAGGATGAAGCTCTCGAAGAGGAAGCCCATCAGCAGGTAGATGAAGACCACCGACAGCGCCATCGCGAAGAGCATCGGTAGCACCTCTTCGGCAGCGCCACCACCCCGACGCGGATTGCCGAAGGCGACACCCTCCGGCAGCTCGATGCCGGCCTGAACCCGCGTCAGCCGCTGGCGCGTCTCCTGCTCGCGGCCTTCCTCGAGCTCGAGGGTGATGGTGCGCGAGAGCTGTTTGTTGGTGCGGAAGATGCGCCGCGCGCCATCGAGCCTCTCGACGTTGGTGACGCTGGCGAGCGTCACCAGCTCGCCAGCGGCTGTCGGCACGCGGAAGTCGACCAGCTCGGCAAGGCTTTCGCGGTCTTCTTCGGCGTAGCGGATGCGCACCGGGATCTCCCGTCCGTCGCGATAGAACTTCGGCAGCGGCAGGCCGCCGAGAGAGTTGCGAACGACGCCGGCGATGGTCGTGGCGCTCACGCCGAGCTGCTCGGCGCGGGTGCGGTCGACGGACAGCCCCATCTCCTCGGCGGGTGCCTCCGCGGCGCGCTTGACGCCGAGCACGCCGTCGACGGCCAGGAAGCGCTCTTCGACGCCTTCGGCGACGGCCTCTAGCTCGCTGGCGTCGTCGCCGACCAGCGTGATCACCTGGATGTCCTTCTTGTCGTCCTCGTCGTCGCCCTCGAGGCCGGTGTAGAACTTCGCGCCGCCGCGCTCGGGCAGCAGCTCCATCAGCTCTTCGGTGACCTCGCGCGCGGTCGGTCCGCCGTCGCGCGGTATTTCGAACCAGCCTTGGACCTCGCCGACATGCTGCCGATGGAAGATCAAGGTCGTGTCGAGATTCCATTCCTCGCGCTTGGCTTCCAGGATCTCTTCGACCTCGCGGAAGTAAGCGGCGGTTTCCTCGAAGGTATACGACGGAGCGAGGTCGACATCGATCTCGAAGCCGCCGCGCTCGTCCTCCTGGACGGCGCCGAACTCCACCTGCTTGGCGGGCAGCGCCATCGTGATCGCGGCGAGGATCAAGACGCCGGCGACTAGATCCATGCGCCGATCGAGCGAGCGTTCAAGCAGCGCGAGATACGCGCGGGACAGGCGGCCGAAGCTGGCGTCGTAGGCCTTGCGCAGGACCTCGCGCAGGCGCCGGCTCCACTGTCGGGAGCGCGTCTTCTTCCGTTCGCCGCCGTTCGGCAGGGTCAGGTAGACGGCGAGCGGAACGAAGATCAGAGCCACCAGCAGCGAACCGGCGAGCGACGCGGTGATCGGGATCGACAGGCGGAGAAGGAAGAACTGGCCCATGCCGTCGACCAACGACACCGGCAGGAAGACGATGACCGTCGTCAGCGTCGCCATGACAATGGCGAGGGAGATCTCGCTGGCGCCGCGGATCGCTGCCGTGCGGCGGTCGAGGCCAGCCTGATGCAGGCGGAAGATGTTCTCCGCCACCACCACCGAGTTGTCGACCAAGAGCCCGATCGAAATCATCAGGCCGAGCAGCGACAGGATGTTCAGCGTCTCGCCGACGAAGTACATGGTGATGAGCGCCATCATCACCGACACCGGGATCGACAGGGCGATGATCGCCGTCATCCGTGCCCGGCGCAGGAAGAAGAAGAGCACCATGCCGGCGAACAGCGCGCCGATGCGACCTGAGTCGAGAAGCACCTCGAGCGACTCGAGAATCGTCTGCCCCTGGTCGAAGAAGATCGCCAGGTCAAGCAGGGCCAGGCGAGGATCGGCCTGCATCTCTTCCACGGCCGCGCGAATGGCCTGCGAGGTGGCGAGCGCGTTGGCCTCTGACTCTTTGAGCACGACGGCGAAGTACGCCGGCCGGCCGTTGGCGCGTGCGCTGAACTTCCAGTCGGGCTCGGCGTAGCGCACGGTCGCCACGTCGCGCAGCCGGACCTCGTCCGACAGTCGGCGATTGCGCAGCGATTCGAGATCGGGATACTTCGCCACCGAGCGCAGCAGCAGTTTCCGTCCGCTCGACTCAACGTGGCCGCTCGCCAGCGTGAAGTTGTCCTGCGACAGCTCTTGGCCGAGGCGGAAGATGTCGAGGCCGGCCGCCTCGGTCGCTTGGCGATCGAGCTCGATCAGGACTTCCTTCTCGATCAGGCCCTGAACGTTGATGCCGGCGACGCCTTCGATGCGCTTGATCTGTCGCGCGATGATCGTGTCGATCAGGTGGTAGGGATCGACCACCGCCGGATCGGCGGTGATGCCGAACGCGAAGACCGGGATGCTCGACTCATCGGCCTTGCGAATCTCGACGCGATCGATGCCGTCGGGCATGCGCGCCCGCGCGCGCTCGATGCGGTCTCGGACCTCCCGATAGATGACGTCCGAGTCGGAGCTTTGCGAGAACGTCAGACGCAGCCGCGCGAAGCCGGTGGTGGCGAAGGTGTAGACGTTCTCGATGCCGGGAACGGTCGCCAGCTCTTCTTCGAGCGGCACGGCAACCTTGTCGACCATCTCCTGCGCCGGTGCGTCGCGCCAGATAGCGCGCACGTTGAGGCGCGGCTCCTCGAAGCCGCGCGGCAGCAGCTCGAGCGGCGTGCCGAGCATGGCGATCATGCCGACGACGAGGACCGTCACCAGCAGCACGAGCACCGTGATCCGCCGGTCGAGCGAGAGGCGGGGTAAGAACGTCGCAGACTTCACGTCGCCGGCTCCTCGGAGGTGCGATAGGCGGCGCCCTCGAGCGCCGGTCGGCCGCCGTGCACCGCGGCAGGTACGGATGGGTCGTCCTCGCGATCGACAACAGGCTCGCCGACGATGCGCCGCCGCAGGCCCTCGATCAGGACATAGATCGTCGGAATGACGACGAGCGTCAGCAGGGTCGAGACGGCCAGGCCGGTGATCACCGCCAGGGCCATCGGTCGGCGGATCTCGGCGCCATCACCGAGGCCGACCGCCATCGGCAGCAGACCGAGCACCGTGGTCGAGGTGGTCATCAGGATCGGCCGCAGGCGCACACTGCCGGCCTCGACCGCCGCTTCGGCGAGATCGAGGCCACGGCGGCGCAGCTGATTCGCGTAGTCGACCAGCACGATGGCGTTGTTCACCACGATGCCGGCGAGCATGATCATGCCGAGGAAGACGACGATCGATAGGCTGATCTCGAGCAGGCCGAGCGCCAGGAACGTGCCCAGGAAGGCGAGCGGAATGGTGAACATGATCACCAGCGGCTGCAGCAGCGACTCGAATTGCGCCGCCATGATCACGTAGACCAGGAAGATCGACAGGCCGAGGGCGAGGAGCAGGCTGCCGCGGCTGCGCTCCCATTCTTCGTTCTGGCCCGTGAGGAAGAAGACCATGCCGTCAGGCCAATCGAGCGTTGCCAATTCATTCTCGATGCGTGTGACCGCGGCGCCGAGCGCCGCCCCCTCGGCGAGATTGGCACGCACCAGGGCGACCCGCTGGCCGTCGATCCGGCGCACCTCACTCGGGCCCTCGCCCAAGGCGACATCGGCCACCGCCTCCAGCGAGATCGGCCGTTCCTCCCCCGAGTTGATCACCAGGCGCCTCACGTCCTCTACCGCCGCGCGATCTTCTTCTTGGTACCGCACCAGGATCGGAATGCGTCGATCGGTCAGGTTGTAGCGCGTCGCTTCCTCTCCCTGCACGGCGGCGCGCACCATCTCGGCGGTTTCGAAGATGTCGAGGTCAAAGGCCGCTAGCCGGTCTCGGTCGTAGAGGATCTGCATCTCCGGCGCGCCGGCGCGCAGCGTGGTCTCGACAACGGCCAGCGCGGGCATCGTCGCCATTTCGCTCCGCACCCGCTCGGCCCAACGGCGCAGCTCGACGAGATTCTCTCCCTGGACCTC
>JBCBCF010000169.1:0-9591 GCA_038530905.1 Acidobacteriota bacterium | reverse complement strand
CGTGCCGAGGTCGCCCGCCTCTTCCCCCATCTCGACCTGCCGCTCTCCCTGCGCGCTCGCTGGGCGACCTACCTAGGTCTCGACGCGTCGACGCTCGACTGAGCGGCGCCGCGAACCCGCGGCGTTCAGGTCATCGCGGGACCGCCGGCACGCGGCGGTCGCCATCCTTCGATCGATTGCAGCCGACGGGCGTCAGTTGTCGCCGCCCATGATCAGGCCGCCGAGGCCGCCCAGCGCCGAGCCTTCGCCCTGACGCTTGCCGCCGGCGGCCGGTGCCGCCTTGTAAATGCGGTTGGCGAGCCGACTGAACGGCAGCGACTGGACCCAGACGGTGCCCGGGCCGGTGAGGGTGGCGAAGAAGAGACCTTCTCCACCGAAGAACGCCGACTTGACGCTCTTCTGCATCTGGATGTCGTAGCTCACGCGCTGCTCGAACGCCACCAGGCAGCCTGTGTCGAGGCGCAGGGTCTCGCCTGCCGCGAGGTCCCGCTTGACCACGGTGCCGCCTGCGTGCAGGAAGGTCAGCCCGTCGCCGTCGAGCTTCTGAAGGATGAAGCCCTCGCCGCCGAAGAAGCCGGCGCCTAGCTTGCGCTGGAAGGCGATGCCGATCGAAATGCCGCGCGCCGCGCATAGAAACGCATCTTTCTGACACAGCAGACTGCGGCCGTGCTGGCGCAGGTCCACCGGGATGATCTTCCCCGGATAAGGCGCGGCGAACGCGACGTTGCGGCGATGGCCACCCTGATTGCCGAAGACCGTCATGAACAGCGACTCGCCAGTGACCATCCGCTTGGCGGCCGAGCCGAGCATGCCCATGAGACCGCCGCCGCTGCCGCCGCTGGGGCTCGATCCGTCCCCAAAGATGGTCTCCATCTCGATGTCGGGATCCATGAACATGAACGCGCCCGCTTCGGCGACGACCGCCTCCTGCGGATCGAGCGTAATCTCGACGAATTGCATGTCGTCACCGTGCACGACGTAGTCAATCTCGTGCGCGGTCTGGCCGCCGGCCGCCGGCGACACCGCCGCGGGTGGCGACATGGCCGGAGCAGGAGCAGGTCCGGCGAAGAACGACGCCAGCTCTGGGCGCGCGTGCGCGGCTTCCCAATTGGCCATGCCGTTGGTGAAGACGTACGTGTCGTGACCAAGCTCACCGGCGCGGAAGCGAGGCTCCAGCTCGTCGAGGGAGAAAGGACCTTCCTGATTGCCGCCGATCGCTACGTACCAGACCTTGTCGCTCATCGGATCTCCGAGAGCGTCGCGGACGCTCGGGGCGTCAGCGACGCGAGTTCGTCT
The DNA here is from genome assembly GCA_038530905.1 of Acidobacteriota bacterium. Lineage (GTDB taxonomy): Bacteria > Acidobacteriota > Thermoanaerobaculia > Multivoradales > J023 > JAUIJL01. The sequence continues at coordinate 8,295 of JBCBCF010000169.1, read as the reverse complement.
CGTCGTGGTGGGTGCCCGCCGAGAACGTCGGGCCGGCGAACGGAAGGCCGGCAAAAGACGGTCGTTCGGGTCGTTTACACTGGCCGGAGCTTACCGACCGCCCTCGACCGCCACAACCACCGCCTGGATCGCCGCAACGGAGCCTCGATGATTCGCTCTCGCCAGACGCCGCAGTCCGTCTTCGATCGCGCCACGGCGCTGCTTCTCGACCTGGTCAACATTTCCTCGCCGAGCGGCGACGTCGAAGGCCTCGACGCAGCCTGCTCTCGTCTCGGGGAGGCCCTGCGGAACGTTGGATGGACCGCCACCGTGCGCCGCGAGACCGACGACGCGGGTCACGCCCTGCCGGTCCTCGAGGCATTTCTCGGCGACGCGCCGACCGGCGGCGGCCTGCTGGCGATCGGTCACCTCGACACGGTGCTGGACGCCGCCGAGCCGGACACGCGCGACGGCAGGCTGTGGGCGACCGGCTCGGTCGACATGAAGGCCGGGTTGGTTGCGTTCGTGGCGGCGCTCGAGCTGGTGGCCGAACGCGGAGCTGCGCCACCCGCCGACCTGCGGCTGGTCGTCGTACCCGATGAGGAGGTCGCCGGCGCGGTCTCGCACGCCGCCATGCGCCGCGCTGGGGACGCACGCGGACTGTGGTGCCTGGAGCCTGGCTCGCGGCGTGGCGAGGCCGAGACGATCGTGCTCGGCCGGCGCGGCATGGTGCACTACGCTCTCGACGTCGAAGGGCGCTCGGCGCACGCCGGCAACGGCTATTGGGACGGACGCTCGGCGCTCGCAGCGGCGGCCGAATGGTGCGTCGGGGCCCAGAACTTGGCGCGGCGCGACGGCCCGACGGTGAGCGTCGCCCGCCTCGTCGCCGGCGAGGCCGACTTCGTCGAGCGGCTCGCCGAGTGCGCCGATCTCTTGGGCAGCTCCCGACAGATCAACGTCGTTCCCGACCGCGCCCGAGCCGAGGGTGAGGCACGGTTTCTCAATCCAGCCGACGGTCGAGCGCTGCGCGAAGCGATGGAACGCCTGCGCCAGGAGCTGGCGGCGCGCCATCAGGTCACCATGCAGCTGGTCTTCGACCACGGTGTCGCGCCGCTCGATCCCCAGCCAGCCAGCCGTCGCTGGGCCGAGCTGGCGATCACCGCGGCGGCGGCGCGCGGTTGGTCCCTCGAGGCCGAGGAAGAGCGGGCCGGCATTTCCTTCCCGAACTTTCTCCCCGACCCGAGCGTCATGCCGATTCTCGACGGCCTCGGACCCACCGGCGGCGGCATGCATACCCGCGACGAATTCGTCGATCTCGACTCCTTCGACCGACGGATCACGCTGCTGGCTGATCTGATGGAGCGCCTCGAGGCCTGAGCCCCGACGTCGACTCGACGGCGCCGTTCAGCTCTTGGCGTTGGCGACGGCCGCCGTCAGTGCCGGCACTACCTCGAGCAGATCACCGACCACGCCGTAGTCGGACACCGTGAAGATCGGCGCTTTCGGATCCTTGTTGATCGCCACGACGGTCGACGATCCCTTCATGCCGACAAGGTGCTGGATGGCGCCGGAGACGCCGACCGCCACGTAGAGTTTGGGCGCCACGGTCTGACCGCTCGACCCGATCTGGCGGTCGCGCTCAAGCCAGCCGTTGTCGATGACCGGCCGGCTGGCACCGATGTCCGCCCCGAGAGCCTTCGCCAGCTCTTCGACGATCGGCAGGTTCTCCGGTTTCCCGATGCCGCGGCCGACCGCCACGACGACATCGGCCTTGGTCAGGTCGATCTGATCACCGCCCACCTGCTCGACGCCGAGGATCTCGCGATCGCGCGTCGCGTCGGCGCTTACCAGAGCCTCCACCGGAGCCGAACCGGCGCGCGCCGAGTCAGCCGAGAAGGCACCGCTCTGCACCGACAGGAAGATCATTCCTTCGCCGCGCACCCGCACCCGCGCCTGCAGCTTGCCACCGAGCACCGGCCGCTGGAACAGCAGCTCATCGCCCTCACCGGCATCGAACGCGACGACTTCCGGCACGAAGGCCGCGTCGACGTCCTGCGCCAGCCGCGGCACGAAATCGACGGATTGATAGGTGTGCGGGAACACGACGAACGCCGGCGCGTGGTCACGCAGCGCCGCGCCGAGGGCGTCGACGTAGGCTCCCGGCGTGTACTCACCCAGCGCCTCGCCGTCGATGGCATGAACGGCTGCGAGATCGAACTCGGCGGCCGCGGTGGCTGCTGCCCCGACGTCCTGGCCGAGGACGACCGCCGACACGTCGGCACCGCCAAGGCGCTCGGCGAGCATCTGAGCGGCGGCGATCGCCTCCCGCGACATGCGATGGAGCGCACCTTCGCGCTGCTGCAAAACGACCCAAATCTTCTTCGACATTGCGTCTCCTCCTCGCTCCGCGGCCGCCGGCCTCAGAGCACCCTCGCGTCGTTGCGCAGCTTGTCCACCAACTGTTGGGCCACCGCCGCGGCCTCGCCTTCGAGCATCTCGGCACCTTCGCCGCTCGCGGGAAACGCGACGTCGACGATCTCGACGCGCGAGCCGGCCGCACCGACGGCGGCGGCGTCGAGTCCGAGATCGGCCGGCGACGGCGTATCGATCGGCTTGCGCTTTGCCTTCATGATGCCCTTGAGCGACGCGTAGCGGGGATGGTTGATGCCGGCCTGCACCTCGATCACCGCCGGCAGCGCCATGCGAAACACTTCGTTCATGCCGCTTTCCATCTCGCGGGTGACCTTTGCCGAGCCGTCTTCTGTCTCGACACCCATCACCAGCCAAGCGTGCGGCCAGCCGAGGTGGCCGGCAAGGATCGAGCCGGTCGAACCCCAGCCGGCGTCGTCGGACTGAGAGCCGGTGAAGACCAGGTCAGCCTCCGCGTGGCGGACAGCGGCAGCCAGGGCGCGGGCGGTGGCCGCCGCGTCGCCTCCATGGAACGCCTCGTCGACCAGATGAACGGCCTTCTCGGCGCCGAGCGCGAGCGCCTTGCGCAGGGTCTCCTTGACCCGATCGGGCCCAAGACTGATCGCGACCACCGAGCCGCCCGTCGCCTCGGCGATCTTGAGCGCTTCCTCGAGGGCGTACTCGTCGCTCTCGTTGGTGACGAAGCGGAGATCGTCTTCGTCGACCCAGCGACCGTCTTTCGAAATCCGAAGGCGCGCTTCGGTGTCGGGAACCTGCTTCAGACACACGGCGATCCGCATCGAGCTCTCCTGCAATTCAGTTCGGCGGTGGAAGGTCGGCCGCATCGCCTCGACCGGCGGGAGCGACGAGAGGCCGACGGCGCGCGAGGCGTGGCCACGCGGTGACAGGGGGCGCCGTCGAGCGGCCTTGCTTCACAGGCTAACACGTCCCGCGCAGCGAGAGGCCGCCTTGAAGGCCACCCGAAAGGCACCTCACCGAGGCGGCGAACAAATCCTCCGAACGCTGCTAAGTCACGATGATGAAAAGCCTTCGTCGGCCACCGGCCGTGGACGGTCTCTATGCGACATGCTAGGTTCGCCGCGCTGCCGTGGCGCGGCGAACTCGCCTTGGAGACCCGCCCGACTCCTCGACGTCGCACCCGCTCGTCAACGGCTCCGTCGCGGCCTGGAGCGCTTCCGTCCGACTTTGCGGGCGGGCCGTTGATGTCGCGCAGATCTTCCTCGTCCCGCGAGCGCCTCACTCGATGCACGAGCTTCTCGTTCCCTTCGCCGCTCCGATCGCCGCCGAGCCGATCTTCGCGCCCTCGATGATCGCCACCGCTGCCGGCTCGCCGTCGATCATCGAGCTCTTCCTCGAAGCCGGCCTGATGGCGAAGCTCGTCTTTGGCGTGCTTCTCATCATGTCGGTCGTCTCGTGGGCGATCATGTTCTCCAAGTGGATGCAGCTGCGCCGAGCAGATCGAGACGGCGAGGCGTTTCTCGACATCTTCCGGCGGTCCAAGCGCTTCTCCGAAGTCAACGAAGCGGCCCGGAGACTCGACGGCACGCCGATGGTCGGACTCTTCCAGGCCGGCTACGCCGAGGTCGATGCACAGGTCAAAGCAGGGCGCGGCGCGGCCGGCGAGGCGGACGTCTTCCGCGTCAAGTCGCTGACCGGCGTCGAGCGCAGCCTGCGGCGGGCGATCAACGTCGAGATCTCGCGGCTGGCGCGGGGCAACGCCTTCCTCGCGACCACCGCCTCGGCGGCGCCGTTCATCGGCCTCTTCGGCACTGTCTGGGGCATCATGGTGGCGTTCAACGACATCGGCGTCACAGGCTCGACCTCGCTGTCGGCGGTGGCGCCCGGCATCGCCGAGGCGCTGGTCAACACGGCCGCTGGCCTCGCCGCCGCCATCCCCGCGCTGGTCGGCTACAACACGTTCTCGGCCCGCCTGCGCCTGCTGCGCGCGGACATGCAGGATTTCGTGCTGGAGTTCATGAATCTCACCGAGCGCAACTTCACCTGAGCGCCGACGGAGAGCGCCATGGCTTTCGACACCGGCGGTTTTGACGACGACGATCCGCTGCAGTCCAACATCAACGTGACGCCGCTGGTCGACGTCATGCTCGTCCTGCTGATCATCTTCATGATCACGGCTCCGATGCTGCATCAGGGGGTCGAGGTCGACCTGCCGCAGACCGTCAGCCCTGAAGAGATCCCGCTGCGCGTCGAAGATCCGCTGGTGTTGACGCTGCGCACCGACGGCCAGGTTTGGATCCGCGACGAGCCGATCCACCCGAGTCGCCTGGTCGAGCGGCTGCGAGTCATTTTCGAGCGGCGCGACGACGAGCAGGTCTTCGTCAAAGGCGATCGCGAGATCTCCTACGGTCAATTCATCGAGGTGATCGGGTTGCTGAACGCCGGCGGCATCCACCATGTCGGCCTGGTCGCCGAAGAGCTCGATCCCGCCGACCCGTGACGAGCGCCTGGTGAGTCGGAGGAGCAGGTGAGCGAGCTGGGAGCTGTCGAGAGGTCGCTCGCCGAGCGGCGTCGAAACGCCTCGCGCCACGAACGCGCGAACTTCTTGCTTCTTTCGACCGCGGCGCATGTCGCTCTCGTCGTCGGCTTCGTTCTGCTCCCGGCGCTCTTCGCCAAGGAGCCGGAACCCTTCGATTCGGTGTCCGTGGTCGTCATCCCGCCGCAGGCTCTCGGCGTCGAGGCCTCGCCGCCGCCGCCCGACGACCCGCCACCGCGCCGTGAAACGCCGCCGCCCCCTCCACCACCGGTCGAAGCGCCGCCGCCCGAGCCGGTCGCCGATCGGCCGACGCTGGTCCGAGAGACCGCTCCTCCTCCACCTCCTCCCCCGCCACCTCCGCCTCCTGCGGTGCGCGATCCGGAGCCACCACCTCCCGAGGCAACGCGAGAGCCGCGGCGGCGGCGCCCGCCTCGGCAGCGCCAGGGCTCACCGTTCGGTGATCCTCTCGGCGCCACCAGCTCGGCCGCTCTTCAGGGCGTCGAAGATCCGAACTTCACCTATGGCTACTACCTCGATCGGGTCGTGGCGGCGATCAGCGCCAATTGGGTGCGGCCTCCAGTGGGCGGCGAGGTCGTCCAGACGGTCCTCAACTTCCGCATTCAAAGCGACGGCCGCATCACCAACCTGAAGATCCGAGAGAGCTCGGGCAACGCGACCTTCGACGCCTCTGCTCGTCGCGCGGTCGAGGCGTCTTCTCCGCTGCCGCCGCTGCCGCAGGGCTACGCAAAGGACTCACTCGGCATCAACCTCATCGTGAAATGACGCATCGCCGACTTCGTGCTCGCATCCCTCAGGGAGATCCCATGCCCCAACCGCACCGCCTTTTCGTCCGTCACCATCTGCCGGCCTCCAGCCGCTGGAGCGGCGTGCGCCGTGCTGTGCTCGTCGCGATCGCCGCGGCGGCGCTGCTGATCCCCGTCGCTCCGACCGCGATCGCGCAGACGCCAGCGACTGACGAACCAACCGCCGGCCAGCAGACGGCGCCGAACGGCGACATCGTGCTCGAGATCGACGGCCGGGCTCGCCGGCAGCTGCGGCTGGCGTTTCCGGAGGCCGACGTCGACGACGGCCTGCGCGGCGACTATCTGGCGGCCGCCCGCGAGATCGAGCAGACGCTGCGCGACGATCTCGACCGCATGCGCCTCTTCAACACCATGGGCCCGACGGAACTCTCGGTGCTGGTGCTCACCGGCGCGCAGGATCGCGACTTCGACCAATACCGTTCGCTCGGCAACGAGGTGGTCCTTCTCACCCGCATCTCACAGGACGGAGATCGCATCGTCCTCGACGGCTGGGGCTACGACCTGCCAAGCAAGCAGTCGATCCTCGGCAAGCGCTATCGCGGCACGGTCGATCAGGCGCGCCTGCTGGCGCATTATCTGGCCGACGCCCTGCACTTCCAATTCATGGGTCGGCCGAGCCTGGCGCTCACCAGCATCGTCTTTCAAAGCGATCGCGACGGGTACCAGGAGCTCTACCTGATGGACTACGACGGCCAGAATCAGCGCCGGATCACCGGCCACAAGTCCACCAGCGGCTACGGCACATGGAGCCCACGTGGTGACGCCATCGCGTATATGTCGTATTTCTCCGGCACGCCGGGGATTTACTACGTGGAGCTGTCGACCGGCGAGAAACTCCCGGTCTACCGCGAGGGTGTACTGAATCTGTCGCCGAGCTTCTCGGCCGACGGATCGCAGGTTGCCTTTGCCTCGAGCGTCGACTCGAACGTCGACGTCTACATTTGTCCTCGGTCGTGCACCACACCGCGACGCCTGACCACGTCCCGCGGCATTGACACGAATCCTGCGATCTCGCCCGACGGGACGCAGATCGCCTTCACCTCGAGCCGCAGCGGCCGACCTCATATTTACGTGATGAACGCCGCCGACGGTTCGGGAGTGCGCCGCCTCTCGTTCGAAGGCAATTACAACGAGGGCGCAAGCTGGAATCACGACGGCAGCAAGATCGTCTACGCCAGCCGCGTCGGCAACCGCTTCCGCCTGTTGGTCACGGACCTGATCGACCTGACGACCAGGGTTGTCGCCGAAGGACCGCGCAGCTACGAAGAACCTTCGTTTTCGCCGGACGGCGGCAACATCGTCTACACAGTCCGCGACGGCCAGCGGTCGCAGGTCTGGTCGATGAACGCCGACGGCAGCGATCCGCGGCAGCTCACCTTCCAGGGCTCGTCATCGGCTCCGAGTTGGGGTCCTCTGCCGCGCCGATGACGGTTGCAGTAGGCATGTTCCGGCGCGGCATTCCGACGGGCGCCGGTTGCTGGAGGCCCGGCGCCTTTGCTACATTGAAGAAAATCCTTCGCAACCGCACGCCCGGCGTGAGTTCGCATAGTCCTCCCCCTCATTCGACTCAAATCCGTCCGTCATGGAGACAGCTCGACGATGACTGAATCTCGGAATTGGAGCCTTCTGGCCCTTCTCCTCGCCCTTACTCTGCTCGGAGCGTGCGCCGACAAGCCGGACCCGGTCGACCAGCCGGCTGGCGACGTGGATTATCAGCGCCCCGCAGAGGACGTCGAGCCGACCACGACCACCGCCCCGGTCTCGGATCCGGTCGAGCGCCCGATCGAGCGCTCGCTGCAGGAGATTCAGGCTGACGCCGAGCGCCAGGGGCTGCTGGGCGACGTCTTCTTCGACTTCGACCGGGCCGAGCTGCGGCCAGAAGCGCGGGAGCGCCTCGAGAAGAACGCTGCCTTCATGATGTCCGAGGAAGGCCGCGACCTGGTCTTCACCGTCGAAGGTCATTGCGACGAGCGCGGCACGAACGAGTACAACCTCGCGCTCGGCCAGGAGCGCGCTGCCGCCGCGACCGACTACCTGCGGTCGCTCGGTGTCGGCGAATCGCGCTTCAAAACCATCAGCTACGGCGAAGAGCGTCCCTTCTGCACGGTCTCCGACGAGGCCTGCTGGCAGAAGAACCGTCGCGCTCACTTCGTGATCTCCTCGCGCCGCTGATCTCTTGACGCCTGGCGCTTTTCTGGGGCCCCGCGGCCGCGCCCGATCGGGCCCGGTCGTCGGGGCCTTTCGCCGTCTTGTGCCGCTCGCTTTCGCGATCGGTGCGCTCGCGGCGTGCTCGTCGTCAACCGAGCTGGAGGAAATCCAGTCCCAGCTGCGAGACCTCCAGGTCCAAAGCCTGCGCCTCCAGCAGGACACGCCGAGCCGCGACGAGCTGGACTCGACGCGCGATCTCATTCTCGAGGAGATCGCGACCGTCGCAGCATCCCAAGCGGCCGTCCTGGCCGAGCTCGAAGCCGCGCGTCTCGAAGTCGAGGCACTGGACGGTCGACTCGAGGAGTCGAATTTTCGCCTCGCCGAGCTCTCGCGCCAGCTCGCTTCCGCCAACCGCGAGCT
>JBCBCF010000168.1:0-9715 GCA_038530905.1 Acidobacteriota bacterium | reverse complement strand
TCCTCGACCTGTCGCGGGTGCAGCGCATCGACAGCTCGGGTATCGGCGAGCTGGCCTCCGGCCTGCGGCTCGCCGAGCGCTTCGGTTCTTCGATGCGCCTGCTCAACGTCGATGGTCAGGTGCTGCGGATTCTCGAGCTGAGCCAGCTTCTGCCGCTCTTCCAGGTGCATGGCGACGAGGACGAAGCGATCGCCGCCTTCGATCGGGCGTCCTCGTCGACCGCGTCGACGGTCTTCGACGAGTCCTAGCGGCGCCTCAGGGCGTCCCGTCGTCGTCGAAGAAATCGCCGACCGGAGCCCACAGGACGCCGACGCGCAACACTTCGACATCGATCCGCCGCGGCCTTAGCTCGACCGTCTCGAAAGCGTCGCTGGCCAACTTGTCGAAGCGCCGGCGCACCTCCTCCAGCTCGGCACGACTCTCCGCTTCGAGACGCTCGACGTCCTGGCGCTCGGCGTCGAGCGTCTCTTCCGCTCGTTCGACGTCGCCCCGCTCGCGAAACGTCCGCCCAAGACGTCGCGCCGCCGTGCCGAGACTGCGACGCGAGCGGCCTCCGAAGAGCGAGCCGACCAGGGTCGTGCCCAGGTCGCCCATGACGCCGAGCTGTTGCGTTCGCGCCTGTTCGCGCTCTTTGTCCACCCGTTGCTCAGCGCGTCGCACCTGATCGCGCTCGCGGTCGAGCTTGGTTTCCCAGCGTCGGCGCAGCTCGTCGAGCTCGCGATCGCGCTCTTCACGGGCGGCGATCTCGACGCGCCGCCGGAACGCCTGCTCGTCCTCGTCCGGCCGCGCCACCAGGTCCAGGTCGGGCCGAGCGGCGAGGCGTAGCCGCCGCGAGCGGTACAGATGATCGGACAGGCCTTTGCGCCAGCGTCCCGGCGCGCGGCGATCGCCGAGATCCCCCGACGGGGCCTCAAACCGGGAGCCGGGCCGCGGCTGATCCCGCAGGCCGTCGGGATCGAGGCTCTCCGCCTCCGACCAGTCCACTGACGACGCAGTCGGTGCCGCCATCGTCAGGTGGTGCACGACCTCGCCGCCGCGCTTCTTGTCGACGAATCGAACCCGCGCCTCTCCGAAGATCCAGGAACGATAGACCGTCTCGACGTCGGCGTCGGTCGCCCAGAAGCGCTCTTCGAGATCGCCCGGGAGCACCGGTCGGCTGCTGGCCGCCGGGCTCTGTGCGGTGCTCGGCGTCTGAGCCCTGGGCGGCGCAGGCGTCGACGAGTCCGCCGCCGGGCGTTCGTCGCGAGCCGTCGTGACGGTCGTCTTGTTTTCCTCGCTCAGCGACCGGATCTGCCGTCGAGTGAGCGGCCCGCGCAGGTACGACATCGCCCAGCGAACGCGGAACGCCCGCGGCCCGCCGCGCTCGTGGACGCTGTGCAGCAAGAACGTGCGTTTCGGGATCGACGAGAGCTGCTGAGCGACCTCGCGCGGCTCGACCGAGCCGTCGGCCGCCGTCAGTCCTTCGAGCAGTCGTTCCTGATCGCGCTCGGTCTGCAGCCGGCCGAGGAACCAGGTGCCGAGGTTCGAGAGCGCCTTGTAGTCGAGATCAACTGGATTCTGAGTCGCCAGCACAACGCCGAGGCCGTAGGCGCGCGCCTGCTTGAGCATCGTCAGGAGCGGTTTCTTGGACGGCGGCGCCGCCACCGGCGGCAGATAGCCGAAGACCTCGTCCATATAGACCAGGGCACGCAGGCTCGAGGTGCCCGGCTGTGCCCGCATCCAACCGAGGGTGCGCTCGAGCAGGAGCGTCACGAAGAACATGCGCTCGGGATCGGAAAGGTGGGCGATCGAAAAAATCGCCAGCCGGGGTCGGCCGTCAGCGGTCCACAGCAAGCGCTCGACGTCGAGCGGATCGCCCTCCAGCCAGCTCTGGAAGCTCGGCGAAGCGAGCAGGTTATTGAGCGACATCGCCAGGCGGAAGCGGTCTTTCTCGGGATAGAAGCTCTCGAGAGGCAGCACGCCGATCTGCTCCACCTCGGGGCGCTGCACCCGATGCACCAGATCGGCGAGGGCGAGATTCTCACCTCGACGCCAGGCGTCGCCGAAGATCTGCGCCAGGAGGATCGTCTCGCGGCTGCGTACGGGATCCGCCTCGAGGCCGAGGAGCGCCAGTAGGCCAGCGACCGTCGACGCCACGAGATCCTCGAACGCGTCCGGGTCGAGATCGCGCATCTCGACCGGCGGCGCGTCGAACGACGACAGGATCGACACCGGAGTGCCGGCGCGGCTGCCGGGCGTGAAGAGCGTCATCTCCACAGCCGAACGCAGGCGCGCGATCCGCTCACCGTCCTGGCCCCACGACGCTAATCCGTTGCGCCACATCTCGGCCTGCGCCGCCGCTTGTTCGGCGACGGTCCGCTCCGCGCGCTGTGCCGCGTCGGGATCGATCCACGGTTCGAAGCTGGCGGCATCGAGCTCGGGGAAGGTCAAGAGCAGATTGCCGAGATCCCCCTTTGGATCGATGATCAGCGCCGGCACGCCGTCGAGCGCGGCCTCTTCGAGGAGCGTGATGCAGAGGCCGGTCTTGCCGCTGCCGGTCATGCCGACGCACATCGCGTGCGTGGTCAGATCGCGCGCGTCGTAGAGCATCGCCGGGCCGTCGGCGTCGCCGTCGTCGCCGGTCTCGCGGCCGAGATAGAACAGGCCGAGCTTCTCGAAATCGGCGGCCTGGGGAACAGCAGGCTTCGAATTGCGATCGTCTGTCATCGGGCCACCTCGTCGCCTGAAGGCTGAAGCCACGGATCTGAGTGTGAGTAGGGAAAGATTTGGGCGTTTGGGAGCTGAGGGACGATCAAGATCTTACAGGGCCTTCATCAACCCAGGGGCTCGATGGCGTATGATCTTTTGCACAAAGTCCTATTCAACTGCGAAGGAGAAGATGTGGGCCTGATCAGCTTTGTCAAGAACGCCGGGAAGTCGTTGTTCGGAAATAAGGAAGAAGAGGCACGAATCGAGGCCGAGGTGCAGGCGAAGGCCGACATGGCGCGCGAGGTCTTGGAGCGTCGCAAGCAAGCGCGGGCTCTCGAGCTGCGCATCGAGGCGATGGCGCTGGAGATCGAGGGTCTGGACGTCGAGATCAACGACGGCACCGTCGTGCTGCAGGGCAAGGCGCCGAACCAGGAGACGGCAGAGAAGGCGGCGCTGACGGTCGGCAACATTCAGGGCGTCGAGGCGGTCGACAATCGCATCGAGGTCGAGGAAGAGGTTGAGGAGGCGAAGTACCACACGGTCGTCTCGGGCGACACGCTGTCGAAGATCGCCAGGGAGCACTACGGTGATGCCGGCAAGTACCCGGTCATTTTCGAGGCCAACAAGCCGATGCTCGACGATCCGAACAAGATCTATCCGGGTCAGGTGCTGCGCATTCCGGCGATCTGAGACGGGTCGCCACCTCGCCCGAACCGTCGCAGGCGCTCGCCCAGCGCCTGCCACCCCAACTCCTCGATCAGCGGATCGAGGAGTTGTTCGTTTGGGGGGCCAACAGTCAGCTCGTCGAGGGTCGCGTCTGCCGGCGCGTCCGTCGCCAGGATCGCGAGCCGCTTCGACAGGAGCGCCACCTCCTGCTCGGCCTCGAGCTTTCGCCGCAGCGCCCGCGCACCGCGAATCTGGAGCTGCTCGACATCGTCGAGATTGCCGAGCGCGTCTTCGAGCGAGTCGAAGGCGGAAAGCAGGGCGACGGCGGTCTTCTTGCCGACGCCGCGCACGCCCGGGATGTCGTCGACGCTGTCACCCGCCAGGCCGAGATAGTCGGGGATCTGCTCGGGCCGCACGCCGACCTTTGCCAGCACGCCAGGGGGATCGAAGCGAGCGTCGCGCGCAGCGTCGAACAGCTCGACCCGCGCCGACACGAGTTGGAGAAGGTCCTTGTCTGAGGAGACAACGACGAGCCGATGCTCCGGATCGTCGGCAAGAAGCGACGCGGCGAGAGACGCCAGATGATCTTCCGCCTCGAAGCGCGCGCTCGAGAACCGGGGAATGGACAGCGCATCGGCCAGACGCTGGCAAAGCGTGAACTGTCGCTCGAGATCCTCCGGCGGCAGCTCGCGGCTCGACTTGTAGGTCGGCAGCAGATCGTTGCGGAAGCTACTCGTCAGACTCTCGTCGAAGCCGAGGGCGAGATGCGTCGCCCGCTCGTCTTCCACCAGTTTGAGCAAGAAGGTCGCGAAGCCGTAGGCCGCGTGCATCGGCCGCCCTGCCGGATCGCGCATCGCGTCCGGCAGCGAGAAATAGGCGCGAAAGACGTAGGGGCTGGCGTCGACGAGATGAATCTGTGCCATCCGTCGATCCTAGCGTTGGTCGACGCTGGCGGTCGGTGCGGTGGCGTTGGTCGGTCCGTGCGCGGCGTGATTGAATGGCGCGCGGAGACGGAGGAGAACCATGCGCTCATCCATCGAAACGATCATGGCGCAGGGCGTCGTGATTGCGCGACCGGATCACACGGTCGACTACGTGCGTCGGCAGATGAAGACGCTCGACATCCATGCGGTGCCGGTGGCCGATGACGACGGTCAAGCGATCGGCATCGTGCGCTGGCGCGACCTGATCGACGCCGCTGCGGCCGACGAGGTGGCGGCGGTGATGAGCAAACGCGTCTTGACGGCGGATCTGTCGGTCGACTGCGTCGAGGCTGCGCGGACGATGCGGGCCAACTCCCGGCATCACCTCGTGGTCACGGAACGCGGTCGGATCGTCGGCATCGTCAGCGCATTCGACTTTCTCCAGCTCGTTGCAGGACACGGCGCTCGTCCCTCCGACACCGCCGAATTCGCGACCGGCATCTTCCAGGTGCGCGACGACGCGTCGCGCCTCGACGACTGAAACTTCTGCGTCGCCCGCCGCGCGCATGTGCGCGCTTCGTCGTGTTCGCTTTGGTGTTTCTGGGCGCGTGCTCAGGTGCCTGGGCTCAGGGAGAGCTGCGCGGCGAGGTCGTCGACGAGAGCGGCCGGCCGGTCGCCGAGGCTCTCTTGATCGCTCGCCTCCCGGGCCAGCGCATCGAACCGCCAGCGGTTCACTCGGACGCGCGCGGCCGCTTCGTCTTTCCCGCGCTCCCTCCCGGTGATTACACCCTGCGGGTGTCGCATCCCGACTTCGCGACCCTCGAGCACGCTGAGATTCCGGTGTGGCTCGATCGAGCCACCGGCTTCGTGGTCGAGATGCTCGAGGGCGAGCCGGCTGAAGAAGTGTTGGTCGCCACCGATCCTCTGGCGCTCGATCCCGTGCGCACCGGGTTGGGACGAGTCGAGCGCGGCGACGAGCTCGGCGAGGCGGCGGTCGGCGTGCGGCGCGGTCGCTGGCCGGCGCCGATCGGGGGTTCGGGCGTGCGTTTGGATCTGGTGGCTCTCGATGCCGTGCGGCTGCGGGCGCTCTCGGGCGCGGCGAGCGAGAACGTCTTCGTCGTCGATGGCTTCGAGACGACCGATCCGGCCGATGGCGGGTTCGCCGGCGAGCTGCCGTTCGACGCGCTCGACTCGGTGGCTCTTCACCTCGCCGGACCACCGGCGGGTCGCATCGCCTCGACCGGTTCGACGCTGCGCGCGGCGACACAACGGGCTGGGCGGCGGTGGACGGGGAGCCTCGACCTGCGTGGCTTCGCTGACGGCTGGAGCTCCGATCGAGCGGAGCACGGCGATGGGGCGCCGCTCGATGGCGCCGAGCAGAACACGTTGGGGCGCGAGCAGGCCTGGTCGGCTTCGGCTCATCTGGGCGGCCCGATCTTCGACGGAGACGGCGGTCTCTTTCTCGCCGTCAGCCATCTGGACGATGAACGATCGGCCGCCGCCTCGCCGCTCACTCGCCGCGACCTGGCGGAGCTCTGGCTCGTGCGCCTCGACCGATCGTTGTCGGACTCGACGCTCTTGTCCGCCTGGGCATCCGGCGACCCGATGCGCGGCGAGGTGCGCGATGCGACCGGACGCCATCGGGTCGATCGCGGCGGCGGCTCGCTGCGGCTAGCGCTCGACACCGTCCTCGAGGGGTGGAGTCTCTCCGCCGGCGCGGCGACCTCCAGGCGGGCCGATGACCTCGCACCCCGGCGCAGCGATCGCGAGCGCGAGCAGGCGCGGCTCGACGTCGCGCGGGCCCTCGTCGGCCGCCACACGTTGCGCGCGGGAGGGCGTGTTGAGGCGACGTCGCTCGACGGGGATCTCGGCCTCGAGCCGGCGCTCGAGCGCGCGGCGGCTGGGCGCCTCGAGGGCGATCGGCGGTCCGCTTGGATCGAAGATCTGTGGACGCCGACGGAGCATTGGACGCTGCGTGCCGGTGTGCGCTGGGACGCTGCGGAGGTCGATCGGCCGGCGGTCGGTGAGCCGCTCGAGATCGACGAGGTTCAGCCGCGGGTCGGCCTCGGCTGGGATCCGCGCGGCGACGGACGAACGCGCCTGCGGGCCTCGTGGGGGCGCTTTGTCGATGTCGGCACCCTGCGCGACGTCGCCGCCGGCCGCAGAGCGCCAGTGCGCGAGGAAACGTGGACGGTCTCCGCCGAACAGGAGCTGGCGCGGGCGACGACCTTCGAGGTCGCTTGGGTCGAGGAATCGATTGAGCCACTCGACGGCTCGCCGCCCGCGGGCTTCGCCGCCGGCACCGCGCGAGCCGGCGAACGGGAAGCGACCGCCTGGATCGTGCGCTTCGACAGCCGCGCGCTCGATCTGTTGCATTTGACCGCTTCCGCAACCTGGAGTGACGCCGAAGGAGATCTCGCGCCGATCTCGGGATTTGCCACCCATCTCTCGACGCAGCTCGACCCTCTCCGCGAGCGGCCACTCTTGCAGGGGCGACGCTCAGGAACGCGAGTCGATCTCTCGGGCTTCGTGCAGCTACCGCGGGAGCTGACGCTGGGAATCGACGCCTTCTGGAGCGACGAGTCGGTGGCCGACGGCCGCCTGGGGCCTGGCGAGGGGTCGCGCGCGGTGCCCGACGAGGCGTTCGCCGTTGACACCTATCAGGTCGACGTGCAGCTGGCCCGGGCCTTTTCGGCCGGCGGCTGGCGCATGGAGCTCGTCGGCGCGGTGCTCAACGTCTTCGATCGGCAGGAGGCGATCGACTTTTGTCAGGAGGCCGACGGCTGCTTGGGCCTCGAACCGGGAGCGATCACCGATCGCCAGGATCCACGGCGCTTCGAGCTGGCGGTTCGGTGGGAGCTGTAGAGGAGATCTGGAAGGGAAGATGGTTGGGCGACAGGGATTCGAACCCCGATTGAACGGTCCAGAGCCGTTTGTCCTACCATTAGACGATCGCCCAACGGGCCGCCGATCTTAGACGGCCGAATTCGGCGGCGTCAAGCCCCGGCGTCACTGCCCGCAGAGGCAGTCGCGGAC
The DNA here is from genome assembly GCA_038530905.1 of Acidobacteriota bacterium. GTDB lineage: Bacteria > Acidobacteriota > Thermoanaerobaculia > Multivoradales > J023 > JAUIJL01. The sequence goes on along the minus strand of JBCBCF010000168.1, from coordinate 2,402 downwards.
CGTGATCGGCGCAGGAAGTCGACGAATTGGGCCATGTGCCGCCGCCCGTCCTCGCGTCCCATCGCCACGACCAGGTCGAAGAGGGGCGGCCCGGCCTTCGAGTTCGACAGCGCCACCCGCACGGGGTGGATCAGGAAGCCTGCTTTCTTCTCGTGCTCCGTAGCGAGCGCACGCAGAGCCGCTTCCGTCGACTCGATGTCGAAGCGTTCGAGCGCCTCGTAGCGCTGCCAAAGATCCTCGAGCAGCGCCGGCAGCTCCTCCTGCGCGACGAACTTCTTCCATCGCTCGGCGTCGTAGTCGAGACGCTCCTCGAAGTACGGAACCAGCTGTTCGGCCAGCTCGCGCAGATCCTTGGCGCGCCGCCGGTGGACGTCCGCGGCGGTCCGCAGGCGTTCGCTGTCGGCACGGTCGAGCAGGCCAACCGGCTCGAGGAACGGCCGCAGATGACCGAGCAGCTCGTCGAGCTCGATCTTCGACATCCACAGCGCGTTGACCCATTTGAGCTTGTCGAGATCGAAGACGGCCGCCGTCTTCCCGAGCCGCTCGGCGCTGAACGCCTCGATCATCTCGTCGCGGCCCATCACCTCCCGATCGTCCCCGGGCGACCAGCCGAGAAGCGCCAGGTAGTTGTAGAGCGCCTGCGGCATGATGCCCAAGTCGCGGAACTCCTCGACCGAGGTGGCACCGCTGCGCTTCGAGAGCCGCTTGCGGTCGGCGCCGAGAATCAGCGGCAGGTGGCCGAAGGCGGGCGGCTCGGCGGCGAGGCCACGAAAGAGGCCGAGATGTTTCGGCGTGTTCGACAGGTGGTCTTCGCCCCGCACGACGTGCGTGACCCCCATGTCGATGTCGTCGCAGACCACCGACAGATGGTAGGTCGGGGTGCCGTCCGAGCGCAGAATGATGAAGTCGTCGAGCGCCTCGGCGGGGAAGGTGACGTCGCCGCGCACGAAATCCTCCACGACCAAGTCGTGATCGGGCATGCGGAATCGCACGGCGTACGGCTCGCCGGCTTCGATGCGGCGCTCGACCTCTGCGCGCGACGGTTGTTCGAAGGCGGTGCGGTAACTGTAGGACTCGCCGCGTCCGAGGATCTCTCGTCGGCGTGCGTCGAGCTCGTCGGGCGTCCGGAAGCAGTGGTATGCCTTGTCCTCGGCAAGCAGCTGGTGCGCCGCGGCGCGATGCCGATCGCCGCGCTCGCTCTGCAGGAAGGGTCCCTCGTCGATCTCGACGCCCAACCAGTCGAGAGCGTCGATGATCTGGCGGGTCATCGCGTCGTCCGAGCGGGCTTTGTCCGTGTCTTCGATCCGCAGGATGTGCGCACCGCCCAAGGTTTGGCGCATCAACTCGTTGTAGATCGCCGTGCGCGCGCCTCCAACGTGCAGGAAGCCCGTGGGCGAAGGCGCGAAGCGAACGCGGACTGGACCGCGGATCGGTGCCTTGGACATCGAAGACCTCAGTGGGTGCAAGAAAGCGGCGCCGATCGACCGGCGCCCAGCATGGAGGAGAAGAAACTCTAACACGCCGACCGGTCGGTCTTCGCGGCGCCTGGGCAAACGTTTTGACTCGTCTCTAGAGGAGGGATACAATCCGCTGCCCTCCCGCGGAGAGGTGCTGGAGTGGTCGAACAGGGCTGCCTGCTAAGCAGTTGTCGGGCGTAAGCTCGACCGAGGGTTCGAATCCCTCCCTCTCCGCCATTGTCGCCCAGTCTTTCTCCAAGCCGAGTGCGCGTGTCGTTGGCCGCTCGGCCTCTCTCCCTCAGACACGGGCCTCTAGGCGGCTTGTCCTCCGTCTGAAAGCGCGACCTCCGCCGATTTGCGGTTCGCCTGCGAGATATGCTCGGCGCTCTCGCCCGCCGGCGACGCCCAGGTGCGCTCTGTCGGCCCCGCTCCCTCGCCACACGCCTCGAGGAGATGGCCGGATGACCGCCTCCGACTTCGCCGATCGCGACCGCCTCGCCATCGACACCCTGCGCTTCCTCGCTGCCGACATGGTGGAGGCCGCCAACAGCGGCCATCCTGGAGCGCCGATGGGTCAGGCGCCGATTGCCTATCGCCTGTTTTCGCGCGTTCTGACCCACGACCCCGCCGCGCCCGACTGGCCGGCGCGCGATCGCTTCGTGCTGTCGTGCGGTCACGCCTCGGCGCTGCTCTATAGCGTTCTGCACCTCGCGGGCTATGAGGTGTCGATGGACCAGCTGCGCGCGTTTCGCCAGCTCGGCTCGATCACCGCCGGTCATCCGGAGAACTTTCTGACACCCGGCGTCGAAACGACGACCGGACCGCTGGGCCAAGGTCTTGCCACCGCGGTCGGCATGGCAATCGAGCAGCGCTATCTGGCCGCGCACTTTGATCGAGAGGGCTCAGCGCTCTTCGACTATCGCGTCTGGGTCCTGGCGAGCGACG